>NZ_JBMKHV010000002.1:0-482458 GCF_049238585.1 Enterobacter cloacae complex sp. IR5428
CAAGAGGCCCGAAGGTCCCCCTCTTTGGTCTTGCGACGTTATGCGGTATTAGCTACCGTTTCCAGTAGTTATCCCCCTCCATCAGGCAGTTTCCCAGACATTACTCACCCGTCCGCCACTCGTCAGCGAAGCAGCAAGCTGCTTCCTGTTACCGTTCGACTTGCATGTGTTAGGCCTGCCGCCAGCGTTCAATCTGAGCCATGATCAAACTCTTCAATTTAAGTTTGATGCTCGTGAATTAAACTTCGTAATGAATTACGTATGTTCACTCAGAGACTTGGTATTCATTTTTCGTCCGAGGACGTTAAGAATCCATGTCACTTTGAGTGCCCACACAGATTGTCTGATAAATTGTTAAAGAGCAGTGCCGCTACGTTTTCGCTGCGGCGCGGGGTGTGCATATTACGCTTTCCCGCTTCAGAGTCAAGCGTTTATTTTGCTTTTCTCTGCTGACCCGGCGGCGTGTGTGCCGTTGTTCCGTGTCAGTGGAGGCGCATTATAGGGAGTTCTTCTGAGGCTGCAAGTGCAAAGTGAAAATTATTTACTGACTGCTCACTTTCCAGGCAAAACACATCTCAGACATTAATTCTTGCCTGGTTTTTAAACAAAAACGAGCCGCAAGCGGCCCGTTTTTGCGTTTTGTGACTTACTGCACTGCCACAATTCGGTCTTCGTTGGCTTCCAGACGGATAACTTTGCCCGGAACCAGCTCCCCGGAGAGGATTTGCTGCGCCAGCGGGTTTTCGATCTGCTGCTGGATTGCACGTTTTAACGGACGCGCGCCATAAACAGGATCGTAACCATTCTCGCTCAGCAGTTTCAGCGCATCATCCGAGATGTGGATTTCATACCCACGCTCTTCCAGACGCTTGTACAGACGCTGCAACTGGATCTGCGCAATCGACGCAATGTGTTTCTCACCCAGCGGATGGAACACGACTACTTCATCAATACGGTTGATGAACTCCGGACGGAAGTTTTGGCTGACCACACCCAGCACCAGATCTTTCATATGGCTGTAATCCAGCTCACCGAAGCGTTCCTGAATCAAATCGGAACCCAGGTTCGAGGTCATGATCACCACCGTGTTACGGAAATCGACCGTTCTTCCCTGCCCGTCCGTCAGGCGTCCATCATCCAGCACCTGCAACAGGATGTTAAACACATCAGGGTGTGCCTTTTCCACTTCATCTAGCAGGATGACGGAATAAGGACGACGACGAACCGCTTCCGTCAGGTAACCGCCCTCTTCATAACCGACATATCCCGGAGGCGCACCGACCAGACGCGAGACAGAGTGTTTCTCCATAAACTCGGACATATCGATACGCACCATCGCGTCATCGCTGTCGAACATAAAGTTAGCCAGCGCTTTACACAGCTCGGTTTTACCGACACCGGTTGGCCCCAGGAACAGGAACGAGCCGATGGGACGATTCGGATCGGACAGCCCCGCACGGCTACGACGAATGGCGTTAGATACCGCTTCGACCGCTTCGTTCTGGCCAATGACGCGCTGATGCAGATCCTGCTCCATACGCAGCAGTTTTTCGCGTTCACTTTCCATCATGCGAGCTACAGGAATCCCCGTCCAGCGCGCCAGCACTTCGGCTATCTCGGCGTCCGTCACTTTATTACGCAACAGACGCATGGTTTTGCCTTCCGACTGCGTGGCGATCTCAAGCTGTTTTTCCAGCTCAGGGATCTTGCCGTACTGTAGCTCGGACATCCGCGCCAGGTCCCCTACGCGACGCGCCTGCTCAATGGCAATTTTCGCCTGCTCCAGCTCCGCCTTGATTGTCTGGGTGCCAGAGAGGGAGGCTTTCTCAGCTTTCCACTCTTCTTCCAGCTCAGAATACTGACGCTCTTTCTCATCCAGCTCTTCGTTGAGCATATCGAGGCGTTTCTTACTCGCTTCATCAGACTCTTTGTTCAATGCCTGCTGTTCCAGCTTGAGCTGAATAATGCGGCGATCGAGTCGGTCCAGCTCTTCCGGTTTCGAGTCAATCTGCATACGGATGCTGGACGCCGCTTCATCGATAAGGTCGATGGCTTTATCCGGCAACTGCCGGTCGGCAATGTAACGATGCGAAAGCGTCGCCGCCGCAACGATGGCCGGGTCAGTGATCTGCACATGATGGTGCAGCTCATAACGCTCTTTCAGACCACGCAAAATCGCGATGGTATCTTCAACGCTTGGTTCTGCGACAAACACCTTCTGGAAGCGTCGCTCCAGCGCGGCATCTTTTTCAATGTACTGACGATACTCGTCCAGCGTAGTGGCACCGACGCAGTGAAGTTCACCACGTGCCAGCGCAGGTTTCAGCATGTTCCCTGCATCCATTGCGCCGTCAGCTTTACCTGCCCCCACCATAGTGTGCAGTTCGTCAATAAACAGGATGACGTTGCCTTCCTGTTTCGCCAGATCGTTCAGCACGCCTTTCAGACGCTCTTCAAATTCACCGCGGTATTTCGCCCCGGCCACCAGCGCGCCCATATCCAGCGCCAGTACGCGACGGCCTTTCAGCCCTTCGGGCACTTCGCCATTAACGATACGCTGCGCCAGCCCTTCAACGATGGCGGTTTTACCGACGCCAGGCTCACCAATCAGCACCGGGTTGTTTTTGGTACGGCGTTGCAGTACCTGAATAGTCCGGCGAATTTCTTCGTCGCGACCGATTACCGGGTCAAGTTTGCCCTGCTCGGCACGTTCGGTCAGATCGACCGTAAATTTTTTCAAAGCCTGACGTTGGTCTTCGGCTCCCTGATCGTTCACGCTTTCACCTCCGCGCATTTTCTCAATCGCCTGGGTCACATTAGCGGTGGTTGCACCGGCGGATTTCAGCAGGTCGGTTAAGGTACCGCGTGATTCAAGCGCCGCCAGAACAAACAGCTCTGACGAAATAAAGTTGTCCCCACGTTTTTGCGCCAGCTTGTCGCAAAGGTTCAGTACACGCACCAGATCCTGTGACGGCTGTACGTCGCCACCGGTACCTTCTACCTGCGGTAAACGACTCAGCGCCTGATCGATGGCGGTGCGTAACTGGCCGGCATTAATGCCAGCGGACGTTAACAAAGGACGTATCGATCCCCCTTCCTGATTCAGCAAGGCGCTCATTAAATGAAGAGGTTCGATAAATTGGTTGTCGTGCCCCAGTGCGAGGGACTGGGCATCGGCGAGAGCAAGCTGGAATTTATTAGTAAGACGATCCAGACGCATAACTCCTCCCATAACAGGTCAAATTTGCTACTGGAGATTAAATGAGGTCATCCCTCAATTATTCAAGGTTAATAACCTGAATTATGTGAAAAGAAAACGGCGCGTACCGGATCGTCTTGATTCTTTAGGTTATATCAGCCAAATGAAACTTGCCATACGGCCTGTCGTCTTGTCACGGCGCCAGGAGAAAAAATCACCCTTTTCGGTGAATGTACAGCGATCGCCGCCGAAGATCTGGGTCACGCCGACATTATTAAGGCGCTGGCGGGCAAGCTGATAAATATCGGCCAGATATTTATCGCCGGATGCCACAAACGCATTAACCGCCTGAGGATCTTTTTCCATAAAAGCTTGCCGAACCTCAGGCCCCACTTCAAATGCCTGCGGGCCAATCGCCGGGCCAAGCCAGGCGATGAGATTTGCAGAATCGTCCTGGAAGCAGGCAACGGTCTCTTCCAGCACGCCTTCACACAGGCCACGCCAGCCCGCATGCGCTGCTGCAATCTCCGTACCGGCACGGTTACAAAACAACACCGGCAGGCAATCAGCGGTCATCACCGCGCAAACCGTTCCCGGCGTATTGCTGTACGAAGCATCGGCGCGTTTAGACGCATAGGGCTCACCCGTAAGCTTCAGCACCGCTTTACCGTGCACCTGCTCAAGCCAGACCGGTTTTGAAGGAAGGTTTCCCGCAGCAAACAGACGTTTACGGTTCTCTTCGACGTGCTCCAGGTTATCGCCACAGTGCGCACCGAGGTTCAAAGACGCCCACGCACCCTGGCTCACGCCACCGATACGGGTCGAGCTACAGGCGGCCACGCCTTCAGGCAGCGGCCACTCCGGGACAATCAGTTTGGTCATAACCAGTCCACGTGATCCTTATGTTCTTCGAAATCTGCGCGCATCGCGTCGATAAGTTCCACCATATCCTGTGGGATAGGCGCATGCCATTCCATCTGAATTCCGGTGATTGGGTGGTAAAGACGTAGCATCGTCGCATGCAGCGCCTGGCGATCGAATTTACGCAGCACGGAGATGAATTCATCCGATGCGCCCTTTGGTGGACGCGGACGACCGCCGTAAACAGGGTCACCCACCAGTGGATGGGTAATATGCGCCATGTGCACGCGGATCTGGTGAGTACGCCCGGTTTCCAGACGCAGACGCAGGCGTGTATGAATACGGAAATGTTCCATGATGCGGTAGTGGGTCACCGCCGGTTTACCCATCGGGTGCACGGACATATGCGTACGCTTGGTTGGATGACGACTAATCGGCTCTTCCACCGTGCCGCCAGAGGTCATATGACCAATGGCCACCGCTTCATACTCACGGGTGATTTCGCGCAGCTGCAAAGATTCCACCAGTCGAGTCTGGGCGGGGATCGTCTTCGCCACCACCATCAGACCCGTGGTGTCTTTATCCAGACGGTGAACGATACCGGCACGCGGTACGTCAGCTATCGGCGGGTAATAATGAAGGAGTGCGTTAAGTACCGTACCGTCAGGATTACCCGCGCCCGGATGGACGACAAAGTCACGCGGTTTGTTGATGACCAGAATATCGTCATCTTCGTAGACGATATCCAGCGGGATATCCTGCGGCTCGAAGCGGACTTCCTCTTCGATTTCAGCATTGATGGCGACAGCTTCCCCACCAAACACTTTCTCTTTTGGTTTGTCCCAGATCTTGCCGTTTACCAGCACGCGCTGGTCAAGGATCCATTCTTTTATACGTGAACGCGAATAATCAGGGAACAATTCGGCCAAAGCCTGATCTAAGCGTTGACCGAGCTGATTTTCGGAGACTGTTGCGGTGAGTTCTACTCGTTGTGCCATAAACTGCTTCTTCGTTTAACGTTGGGTTTTACGGCTTTGCCGTTTAATATAGTGTGCTATTGTAGCTGGTCTTAATCGGGAGCAGGAACTGAGTTTCTCCCGGACAAACATTTGAGGAAAGTCAAAACGTCATGACGCGCATGAAATATCTGGTGGCAGCGGCCACGTTGAGCCTGGCTTTGGTGGGCTGCTCCGGTTCGAATGAACAGGTCCCTGACAATCCGCCGAATGAAATCTATGCGACTGCACAACAAAAGTTGCAGGACGGTAACTGGAAACAGGCGATAACGCAACTGGAAGCGTTGGATAATCGCTATCCGTTTGGTCCGTATTCACAGCAGGTACAGTTAGATCTTATCTACGCCTACTATAAAAATGCCGATCTGCCGCTGGCTCAGGCAACGATCGATCGTTTCATGCGTCTGAACCCTACCCATCCTAACATCGATTACGTGATGTACATGCGCGGCCTGACTAACATGGCGCTGGATGACAGTGCATTGCAGGGCTTCTTCGGGGTGGATCGTTCTGACCGTGACCCGCAACATGCGCGTGATGCTTTCAATGACTTCTCCAAACTGGTGCGTAGCTACCCGAACAGCCAGTACATTACCGATGCCACTAAGCGTCTGGTGTTCCTGAAAGATCGTCTGGCGAAATACGAGTACTCCGTTGCGGAATACTACACTCGCCGTGGCGCATGGGTTGCCGTGGTTAACCGTGTAGAAGGCATGCTGCGTGATTATCCGGATACGCAGGCCACGCGTGATGGCCTGAAGCTGATGGAGAATGCGTATCGCCAGATGCAGATGACGGCTCAGGCTGACAAAGTGGCGAAAATCATTGCCGCGAACAGCAGCAATACCTGATACCGCTACAACGCATAACGGCAGCCCGCAGGCTGCCGTTTTTTTATTCTTTCAGACTTACGCTGAAGCGGTTTAGCTTCAACACATCCAGTCAACTATGACCGCAATTGCTGGCTTCGACAAGGTAAATCTCACCTCTTCCTGCCCTGCCTCACAAAAAAGATTCCCTGACAAAAACCGACAAAATAACGTGATCTAAATCACACATTTTGACATTAGGTCGGGTATGCTGGAATCACCAAGACGGAAAGACAAGAGGTAAAATTTATGACAATGAACATTACCAGTAAACAAATGGAAATTACTCCGGCAATCCGCCAGCACGTCGCAGACCGTCTCGCCAAACTGGATAAATGGCAAACACATTTGATTAATCCACATATCATCCTGTCCAAGGAGCCGCAGGGTTTCGTCGCTGATGCAACTATCAATACTCCAAACGGCCATCTGGTCGCCAGCGCTAAACACGAGGATATGTACACTGCAATTAACGATTTGATCAACAAGCTGGAACGGCAGCTCAATAAAGTGCAACACAAAGGTGAAGCCCGTCGCGCCACAACATCGGTGAAAGACGCCAGCTTCGCGGAAGAAGTTGAAGAAGAGTAATCCTTTAAATTGAGTGTACCGACAACGCGCCTTCGGGCGCGTTTTTTATTGACAGGATCAAAACAGTACAGGTACTTTAACCCTATCAATTTCAGGATGACCTAATGAAACAGACGCCGTTTTTCTTCGCATTCTTTTTTACCTTCCCCTGACCGGGAGGCGTTTCGTCGTGTGATAAAGAATGCGAAGACGAACAACAAGGCCTCCCACACCGGGAGGCCTTTTTTATTGATAACGATAAAATGAGACAGACAACACTATGACACCGGAAAACCCGCTCCTGGATTTACGCGTAAAAATCAGTGCACTCGACGAAAAGTTACTGGCCCTGCTGGCAGAACGCCGCGCGCTCGCCATTGAAGTGGGCAAAGCCAAGCTGGATTCTCATCGGCCGGTGCGCGATATCGATCGCGAGCGTGATTTACTGGAACGGTTGATACAGCTCGGCAAAGCGCATCATCTTGATGCCCACTACATCACCCGCCTGTTCCAGCTCATCATTGAAGATTCCGTTCTGACGCAACAGGCCCTGCTCCAGCAGCATCTGAACAAAACCAACCCGCACTCTGCTCGGATCGCTTTCCTCGGCCCGAAAGGTTCTTATTCTCACCTGGCGGCTCGCCAGTACGCAGCCCGTCATTTCGAAGAGTTCATTGAGAGCGGTTGTGCAAAATTTGCAGACATCTTCAACCAGGTCGAAACCGGCCAGGCAGATTACGCCGTGGTGCCTATTGAGAACACCAGTTCCGGCGCCATCAACGATGTTTACGATCTGCTCCAGCACACCAGCCTGTCGCTGGTCGGTGAGCTGACTATTCCTATCGATCACTGCGTGCTGGTCTCTGGCTCAACCGATCTGAGTCAGATTGAAACGGTGTACAGCCACCCGCAGCCGTTCCAGCAGTGCAGCCAGTTCCTGAACCGTTATCCGCACTGGAAAATTGAGTACACCGAAAGCACCTCGGCGGCGATGGAAAAAGTGGCGCAGGCAAACTCTCCTGCCGTCGCGGCACTCGGTAGCGAAGCGGGCGGCGCGCTGTATGGCTTACAGGTGCTGGAACGCAATCTGGCCAACCAGACGCAAAATATCACCCGTTTCGTGGTTCTTGCCCGCAAGGCCATCAACGTGTCGGACCAGGTCCCGGCGAAAACCACCCTGCTGATGGCGACCGGCCAGCAGGCGGGTGCGCTGGTTGAAGCGCTGCTGGTGCTGCGTAATCACAACCTGATCATGACGAAGCTGGAATCCCGCCCAATACATGGCAACCCGTGGGAAGAGATGTTCTATCTCGACGTTCAGGCCAACCTGGAGTCTGCATCCATGCAGAAAGCCCTGCGCGAACTGGGCGAGATCACACGCTCCATGAAAGTACTGGGCTGCTATCCGAGCGAAAACGTGGTCCCGGTCGATCCGGCTTAATGTTCGATAAAGCGGCTTTTCTTCATCCCTGCCACATTTACAGGCAGGGTGAAGATGGCACCGGAAAGCGGGTATTTCGCCAGCTCCTCCGCCTCCATATTTTCCCGCGTGGTGGTGATAAACAGCGTTTTCATATCGTCGCCGCCAAAGCAGACCATTGTCGGGCAGCGTACCGGCAGCCGGTATTCTTCCAGCTGTTCGCCTTGCGGTGAAAACCGTGCGATACGCCAGCCGTCAAACAGTGCGCTCCAGTAGCAGCCTTCCTCATCCATTGCCGCTCCGTCGGGTATACCGTCTCCCTCGCTAAAACGGCGAAACTCTTCGCGCTTACCGGGTTCCCCCTGCTTATCAAGCGGCGTACGGTAGATCACACCGTTCGGCGTATCAGAAGTAAACATCCACCGTTTGTCAGGACTAAACGCTAAACCGTTATGCCCCTGAATATCGCACTGGATCACTTTCGGTGTCAGGTCGTTGTCGATACGCATCAACATGGCGCCGTTATAATCTCCCGGCCCCCAGAACGTGCCCGCATAAAACCGTCCCTGATGGTCGGTGCCTCCATCGTTAAAGCGTGCAAGCTGCGGGTTGGACGGGTTATCGCAAACCTTACGCTGGAGCAGGCCGTGTTTATCGGTCAGCCAGATGGCGTTTCGCATCGCGACGATAAATCCGCCGCGTTCACGCAGGGCAAAACACCCAACTTCTTCATGGAATGAGAGCACCGAGTGTTCCGCGGTGGGCAGATGGTACCGATGAATCTCCCCTTCCAGAATATCCGCCCAGTAGAGCGCCTTCTCTTCAGCACTCCACGTCGGGCATTCGGGCAGATGCCCGGTATAGTTCAACAGCAGCTGTGGTTCAGCCATGACAGTTCCCCAAAATGAAAAAAGCCAGCATTGCTGGCTTTTAGTATATACATCATCAGATTACTGGCGACTGTCATTTGCCTGGCGCAACAGCGTGCGGCTTTCACTCTGGAATCGCGTGGCGTAATCACCGAACCAGTGCTCCACTTTACGGAAACTGTCGATAAACGCTTGTTTATCGCCGTGTTCCAGCAAGGTGATCGCTTCGCCAAAACGCTGATAGTAGCGCTTGATCAGCGCCAGGTTATTTTCAGACGACATGATGATGTCGGCGTAAAGCTGTGGATCCTGGGCAAACAGTCGCCCGACCATCGCCAGCTCCAGACGATAGATTGGCGAGGAAAGCGCCAGCAATTGTTCAAGCTGAACGTTCTCTTCCGCCAGGTGCAGACCATAGGCGAAGGTTGCAAAGTGGCGCAGCGCCTGAATAAACGCCATGTTCTGATCGTGCTCAACCGCACTGATACGGTGCAAACGTGCCCCCCAGACCTGAATCTGTTCCAGGAACCACTGATACGCTTCCGGCTGACGACCGTCGCAGTAAACCACTACCTGCTTCGCCAGGCTGCCGCTGTCCGGGCCAAACATCGGGTGTAACCCAAGCACGGGCCCGGTGTGCGCTGCCAGCATTGCCTGTAGAGGGCCATTTTTAACGGACGCCAGATCCACCAGAATGCAATCTTCCGGCAGCGGAGGAAGTTTCGCGATAATCTGCTCCGTCACATGAATCGGTACGCTGACGATAACCATTCCGGCATCCTTCATGAGTTCCGGCGCATGCGGCCAGTCCTCTTTTTCCAGGATGCGCACCTGATAGCCAGAAAGCGTCAGCATTTTTTCAAACAGACGCCCCATCTGGCCGCCGCCACCGACAATCACCACCGGACGCAGCGACGGACAGAGAGTTTTGAAGCCCTTGTCGTTTTCGCTGGAATAGGATTCCCGCATCACACGACGCAGGACATCTTCAATTAAGTCCGGTGAAACGCCCAGCGCCTGTGCCTCTTTACGGCGGGAGGCGAGCATAGAGGCCTCACGCTCCGGAACGTAAATTGGCAGGCCGTATTTGCTTTTAACTTCGCCGACCTCAGCAACCAGTGCCATGCGGCGCGCCAGCAGGTCCAGCAACGCCTTATCCACTTCATCAATTTGATCGCGTAATGCGGTCAATTCAGCAACCATAACTATCCTCTTATGCCAGACGCGTCGCCAGCTGGCCGTTCAAATCTTTGTGGATCTCACGCAGTAGCGCATCAGTGGTTTCCCAGCTGATGCAAGCATCCGTGACCGAGACGCCGGGCTTCATCGCGCTACGCGGCTGTTCCGATGACTGATTGCCTTCATGAATATTACTTTCAATCATCAGGCCGATAATTGAACGGTTACCATCTTTAATCTGTGCAATCACAGATTCTGCAACCGCAGGCTGGCGACGGTAATCTTTATTCGAATTACCATGACTGCAATCTACCATCAGCGCCGGACGCAGTCCCGCCTGTTCCATCTCTTTTTCACACTGCGCGACATCCGCCGGGCTGTAGTTTGGCGCTTTACCACCGCGCAGGATCACATGCCCGTCCGGATTGCCCTGCGTTTGCAGCAGGCATACCTGGCCCGCCTGGTTGATCCCGACAAAACGATGGGGCATGGCGGCGGCGCGCATGGCGTTAATCGCCGTGGCCAGGCTGCCGTCGGTACCGTTTTTAAAACCAACCGGCATAGACAGGCCAGACGCCATCTCGCGGTGGGTTTGTGACTCGGTGGTGCGCGCCCCAATCGCAGACCAGCTAAACAGATCGCCGAGGTACTGCGGGCTGTTCGGATCCAGCGCTTCGGTTGCCAGCGGCAGCCCCATGCTGACGAGCTCCACCAGCAGGCGACGCGCAATCTTCAGGCCCGCTTCCACATCAAACGAGCCATCCATGTGCGGATCGTTGATCAATCCTTTCCAGCCAACCGTAGTACGTGGCTTTTCAAAATAGACGCGCATCACCAGATAGAGGCTATCGCTGACCTCCTCCGCTAATGCTTTAAATCGACGAGCGTACTCAATGGCGGTTTCAAGATCGTGAATGGAGCAAGGACCACATACCACCAGCAGGCGCGGATCGCGGCCTGCGATAATGTCAGAAATGGTCTGGCGAGAGTGCTCAATCTGAGCTTCCTGTGCGACGCTCAGCGGGAATTCCGCCTTCAGTTGATCCGGGGTGATTAACACCTGTTCGTCAGTGATATGTACGTTGTTCAGCGCGTCTTTTTGCATGATTGCGATCCTGTAAAACTCGTTTGCGATAGTGGTTTTCCTCGAAGAGGTGACACAACGATAACACATCAAGTAAAGATTTCAATCCAAAATACGTACAGATTATTTTACAGCAGCCATTTAAATGCCAAATCACAGGTTAAAATCGTAAACATAAAATTACACATACGCTTTTAACGCCAGTCTACGCTCACACCAGGCACGCTATCCCGGCGCTGGCCGTTAGCTTAATTATCCTCGGGTGAATTGAGGGAAAGTTGCGTGGCTACATAAATCCTGGCAACTAAAAATGAATAAAAGTATGAATTCCAGCAGACTTAATTGAGCCTGCCTAAATTACTTTGAATATCGTGCTCTGTAAGATTTAGCTTAGGTCAAGACAGGGATATTTCTGACATAATGACGGCTTTGAGAAAGAATGGTATTCTGCCGGAAATTCATAAGGGCATCTATTTCCGGGGCGGTTTGGCGGATTCTGATGAGAAATACATTCTTGATCGCTTTGCTTCACCTCCCCCTGGCGCTAATGCTGTTCATTTTGGTGAACCCTGCAAGGGCAGGCTCGCTCACGGAAACGGATAAATCGGTACGTTCGATTGTTTCTGGTATTGTAAGCTACACCCGATGGCCAGCACTTTCCGGCCAGCCTAAGCTCTGTATTTATGCCTCTTCCCGTTACAGACAGGCGCTCAGCAGTGAAGATGTAAATAACCCGTTGCCCTATAGTCCTGTCATTGTGCATAGCGATCGGGAAGCACTCACAGCAAGGTGCGATGCCCTCTATTTCGGGAGCGAATCACCGACAAAACAACAGGAAATAATAAATCAATATCAGGGCCAGGCGTTGCTATTAATGTCAGAGCAAAATCCTGAATGCGTTATTGGCAGCGCATTTTGTCTGATAATAGAGCACAACAAGGTCAGGTTTTCCGTAAATCTGGATGCGCTGACGCGCAGTGGCGTAAGAGTCAATCCGGATGTATTAATGCTCGCACGGAATAAGAAGCATGAATAAGGAAGTCACACCAACACCGCGTCCGACGTTTAAAAGAACGTTGCGGCGAATTAGCATGATAAGCGTCATTATAACGATGACGTTTATATGGTTGCTGCTGTGTTTCGCTTCCGTGGTGACATTAAAGCAATACGCGCAAAAAAACCTCGAACTCACCGGCGCCACCATGAGCCACAGCCTTGAGGCCTCTCTGGTGTTCAACGATGCCGTGGCGGCAAATGAAACGCTGGCGACCCTCGGCAAGCAGGGGCAATTTGCCGTGGCGGAAGTGCTTAATGCACATCATAAACGGTTTGCCTGGTGGTCGTGGAACCCGGCGGATAATACCGACACGCTGGGCGCGCTGGTCAACCGGTGGTTGTTCCCTGTTCCTGTCGCACAGCCCATCATACATAACGGTAATGTGATTGGCGAAATTCGTCTGACCGCACGAGACAGCCTGATTAGCCACTTTATCTGGCTCTCATTTGCGGTCCTCACCGGCTGCATTCTTTTTGCCTCTGCCGTCGCATTGACCATCACCCGCTCGCTACATCATGGCATGGTTGTTGAAATGCAAAACATCACTGACGTTGTGCATGACGTCCGTACCAACCGCAACTTCTCTCGCCGGGTAACGGAAGGCCGCATTGAAGAGTTCCACCAGTTTGGTGAAGACTTCAACAGCCTGCTGGATGAAATGGAAGAGTGGCAGCTCAAGCTACAGGCGAAAAACGCTCAACTGTTGCGTACCGCCATGCACGATCCGCTCACGGGGCTTGCAAACCGCGCCGCGTTTCGCAACAACATTGCGGCCTTAATGAATGACGCTTCGGCAAAGACCAATTCTGCCCTGCTCTTCCTGGACGGTGATAACTTCAAGTTTATTAACGACACCTGGGGCCATGCCGCGGGCGACTGCGTACTGATCGAAGCCGCAAAAAGGATGGTCGAATTTGGCGAAAAACGTCATCAGTCTTACCGTCTTGGCGGCGACGAGTTTGCCATGATCCTTTATGGCGTCCACACCGCGCGTGAGGTCGAATATATTTGCGCTGCGCTGTCGCAGCAATTTATCCGTCCGTTTGATCTGCATAACGGACACACAGCATCAATGTCACTCAGCATTGGCTTTGCTCTGGCGTGGGAAAATGCCTCCGTCGAGGCATTACTTGAGCAAGCCGATCGCAATATGTACCTGGTCAAAAACCAGCGTTCGAAAACAATACCCTGAAAGGAAGACGATATGTTGAAGCGATACATCGCGCCGTTGTTACTGGCATCTCTGGTTATGTCCGGGTGCCAGACGCCGGAGGGTAAATTCACACCAGAGCAAATCGCGGCCATGAAGTCCTACGGCTTTAACGAACTGAATGGCGACTGGTCCCTGGGCCTGTCGGATAAGATCCTGTTTGATAAAAATGACGCCAGACTGCGTCCGGAAAGTGAAACGCAGATCCAGACTATGGCCTCACGTCTGGCGGCAACCGGTCTGAATCACGCCCGGATGGACGGCCATACGGATAACTATGGCGAAGAGAGCTACAACGAAGCGCTTTCGTTAAAACGTGCCAATGTTGTAGCGGATGCCTGGGCGAAGGGCGCGAACATCCCGCGCAGCAACCTCACTACGCGGGGTTTAGGCAAAAAATACCCTCTCAGCAGCAACCGTACTGCGCAAGGGCGCGCTGAAAACCGCCGTGTTGCGGTAGTTATCAGCACGCCTTAAGGCTATTTAGCGGATGTGCCGGCGAGCGACACGCCTGAAGCCGCTCGCCAGCGCAGCCAGTCAATCACGATAAATACCGCCAGACTGACGCCCATTACCGGCAACGCCAGCCCCAGCAGGAGGCTTATCATGAACGTCACTCCCCTTCCCCTCAGCGGCAATGCCAGCCAGCTTTGACAGAGCGTCTGTACCGGGTTCGCGGCTGACATCGCAGGACGACGCATCCACCACATCCGGTATCCCCAGATAATCAGCACGCACAGCGCAACGCCAAACGCGATGAGCAGCAGCTGATTTGCCAGACCAAACAGGATCCCCATATGGAAATCCACGCCCCAGCGGGTGAGTTTAGCCATCAGCGGGAAATCCCCAAAGCGAGTCCTGTCCAGCACCTTCAGAGAGTGGGGGTCCACGGCAACGGCATCAACCTGCGTCGGCCAGCGGCGATCGATTTCCGTCACCGTCCAGGCCTGGTCGACCCTGCTTGCCGGACGGATCTCAACGTTGTTCGCATCAATTCCTGACTGGCGGGCGGCCTGCAATACGCTGTCAAAAAGCGACAGTTCAACAGGCATTTCAGGCATCGACATTCCGCCGTGATGACCACGATGTTCGGCGTGTTCATCCATCATTTCCGGCGCACCGGAAAGGGTGGTGTTTACCTGCGGCGTCAGCCAGTTCATCTCTGCACGCAGCTTATCGACGTTGCCACCGGCCCATTGTGACCAGGTTAACCCGGTGACTGAGAACAGCAGCATTCCCGCCAGTAAGGTCCAGCCTAAGATCACATGCAGGCGACGACGATTCTGGAAACGATTGTTAATACGGCGCTTCGGTCGGGTATAGAACCACAGCGCGATCCCGCCCAGGGCAGCAACCCACATCCACGAGGCGGCTAACTCGCTATAGAGGCGTCCGAGGTTGCCCAGCATCAGCGAGGTATGCAGGTAATCGATAGTCTGACGCAGCGGTAAAATCCCGCTGGTGCCGTAGACGGTCATATCCCCTCGAACCTCAAGGCTGGCGGGATCAATAAAAATAGCCCGATGCTCGGAGGGACCCAGCGCCGGGTCGGCAAACATCACACGGGTCGTTTCGCCCTCTTCCAGCCCCGGACGAACGGCATGCAGACGCAGATCTGATTCTACGGCCTTTTCGGCCGCGGCAATTTGTGCAGCAAGAGGCTGCGCCTCACCCACGGCATCCGTGTGGAGTGCATAATGGTACAGCGCATTTTCAAGCTGCGGCGTGGCGACATACAGCGTACCGGTCAGCGCTGCGAAGAAGATAAACGGACCGACAAACAGCCCGATATAGAAATGGAGGCGACGCAGCAGGTTTCCCCATGCCGCGCGCGGAGTGCAGGTAGTCATACTTTTCCTTTTTAAGGCAAAAAGTGAGTGATTTTGTTTTAAAGGGAGAAAGCAGACCGACGCGGCGGCGCGCGGGTATCGGGGTAAAGCCAGGGGAAAAAGTGCCAGTGGCTGACCGCCTGACGAGGCGGCTTCACGCGCAGCCGCTGCAACACCACGCTGAGCAGAACGATAAGCGCCAGCATCACGCCCGGTACATGCGCTAACAGCACGCAGTAGCCGCAGGCTTCCGCATGGTCAACTGGCATGGAATGCGGCATATCCCCATGATGCTCGTCCATCGACATCATGCTCATGTCATGGTGCATGCCCGGCATGGCGCTCATGGGATCTTTTTGCAGCGAGACGGAGATCAGCGGCGCCACGACGATCAGCAGGATCGCAAACAGCGCGGTCAATGCCGCTGCGCGTTTCCAGCTATGCTGATGCAGTACGTTATCCACTTACCCTCCCCCCAAGAGGCGAACATTGTAAATGATTTATGACGGAAGGGTTAACGCGAGAGGTGCGATGGGATAAAAAAAGGGCCAGCCTTTCGGCCAGCCCTTTCTGACAGGATGTCGCTTAAGCGAATCTTAGTTCAGACGCTCTTTAATACGAGCAGACTTACCAGTACGCTCACGCAGGTAGTACAGTTTAGCTTTACGTACAGCACCACGACGTTTAACAGCAATGCTGTCAACTACCGGAGAGTGAGTCTGGAAGACACGCTCAACGCCTTCGCCGTTGGAAATTTTACGAACAGTGAATGCAGAGTGCAGACCGCGGTTACGAATAGCGATAACCACGCCCTCGAATGCCTGCAGACGTTTTTTGGAACCTTCAACAACCCATACTTTCACTTCCACGGTGTCACCTGGACGGAAGGAAGGTACGTCCTGCTTCATCTGCTCTTGTTCAAGTTGCTTAATAATGTTGCTCATAATTTAATCTCTTATCCTGGGTAAACTGATATTCGGGAGCGTATTACGCTTTCCCATCATGTTCATGCTGCTGGTGCGCGTGTTCAGTTTTGAACTCGGCCAGCAACTTTGCTTGCTCTTCAGTCAGAGCCAGGTTTTCCAGAAGTTCAGGTCTTCTAAGCCAGGTCCGGCCCAGCGACTGCTTCAAACGCCAGCGACGTATCTCGGCATGGTTTCCAGACAGTAACACTGCCGGGACTTCCATCCCTTCTAACACTTCAGGACGAGTATAGTGTGGACAGTCCAGCAATCCATCGGCAAAGGAATCTTCCGTTGCCGAAGCTTCATGGCCCAGAACCCCCGGAATAAACCGGGCGACGGAGTCAATCAGCGTCATTGCTGGTAACTCACCACCGCTGAGAACGTAATCGCCGATAGACCATTCTTCGTCAATCTCGGTTTGAATTACGCGCTCATCTATCCCTTCGTAGCGACCACAGACCAGAATCAGCTTTTGATTCGTCGCCAGTTCGCTCACGCCCGCTTGATCAAGCTTGCGTCCCTGAGGTGACAGATAAATCACCTTCGCGCCTTCACCTGCCGCGGCTTTTGCTGTGTGAATGGCGTCCCGTAAGGGTTGCACCATCATCAACATCCCCGGTCCGCCGCCGTAAGGACGATCGTCCACGGTACGGTGCCGGTCATGCGTGAAGTCACGAGGACTCCAGCTCTGGATGCTCAGCAGGCCATTCTTTACTGCCCGGCCAGTTACCCCGTAATCGGTAATCGCGCGGAACATTTCAGGAAACAGGCTAATTATGCCAATCCACATAGCGCCGTCTTTTACCGTTTATCCGGAGAATTTAAAAACCAGGATCCCAATCTACTTCAATGGTTTGAGTAGTGAGATCGACTTTCTTGATAACCTGTCCATCGAGGAACGGGACCAACCGCTCCTTGATGCCAAATGCATCTTTCAGGTTTGCCTTAATGACGAGAACGTCATTTGACCCGGTTTCCATCATGTCGATGACTTTCCCCAGGCTGTAGCCTTCAGTGGTCACTACCTGGCAACCCATAAGGTCTTTCCAGTAGTAGTCACCCTCTTCCAGTTGCGGCAACTGCGACGAATCCACGACAATTTCACAATTAGTCAGCGCATTCGCGGCATCTCGATCGTCAATGCCTTTCAGCTTGATGATGATGTCCTGATTGTGGTGACGCCAGCTTTCCAGCTCGACCTCTTCCCACTTACCGGCTTTCTGGATAAACCAGGGCTGGTAATCAAAAATGCTATCAGCGTCTTCAGTGGAGGAAAACACTCTGAGCCAACCACGGATACCGTAGCAAGAACCCATTTTTCCCAATACGATCGGTTCAACAGGTGCTTTATTGCTCATCATGACCACCGTGACAGATTAAGCTGCTTTGTTTGCTGCTTTGATCAGCGTAGCAACGCGATCGGAAACAGTAGCGCCCTGGCCAACCCAGTGAGCGATACGATCCAGATCCAGACGAGTTTCTTCTTCTGCGCCAGAGGCCAGTGGGTTGAAGAAACCAACGCGCTCAATGAAGCGACCGTTGCGTGCATTACGGCTGTCAGTCACAACAACCTGGTAGAACGGACGCTTTTTAGCGCCGTGACGTGCTAAACGAATAGTTACCATAACATCCTCTTGTGTGAATAAAACAACCGGGCCCCATCGAGGAACGGAGCCCGGGTGTCATATTAAAAGCCCGAAAATTTTACTCATTTTCGGGCAAAAAGCAATCTCAAAAGCGATTATCGCCCAGGAAAACCGGGCGGCATCATGCCTTTCATGCCGCGCATCATCTTCGCCATGCCGCCTTTCTTCATTTTCTTCATCATGCGCTGCATGTCGTCGAACTGTTTCAGAAGGCGGTTAACGTCCTGGACCTGCATACCGCAACCGGCTGCGATACGGCGCTTGCGGGAACCTTTGATGATTTCTGGCTTCGCGCGCTCTTTCAGCGTCATCGAGTTGATGATTGCCTCCATACGCACCAGCACTTTGTCATCCATCTGGGATTTGACGTTGTCCGGGATCTGCCCCATACCCGGCAGTTTACCCATCAGGCTTGCCATACCGCCCATGTTTTTCATCTGACGCAGTTGCTCAAGGAAGTCGGTCAGATCGAAACCGTCACCTTTTTTCAGCTTGCTGGCGAGTTTTTCAGCCTGCGCGCGGTCAACCTTGCTTTCGATATCTTCGATCAGCGACAGCACGTCGCCCATGCCGAGGATACGGGAGGCAATACGATCCGGGTGGAACGGCTCCAGCGCTTCGGTTTTCTCGCCCACGCCGAGGAACTTAATTGGCTTACCAGTAATATGACGAATAGACAGCGCCGCACCGCCGCGAGCGTCACCGTCGACTTTGGTCAGCACCACGCCGGTTAACGGCAGGGCTTCGTTAAACGCTTTCGCGGTGTTTGCCGCATCCTGACCGGTCATGGCGTCGACAACAAACAGGGTCTCTACCGGATTGATAGAAGCATGAACCTGCTTGATTTCGTCCATCATCGCTTCGTCAACGTGCAGTCGACCGGCGGTATCCACCAGCAGCACGTCGTAGAATTTCAGCTTCGCCTCTTTCAGCGCCGCGTTAACGATGTCAACAGGCTTCTGCGCCACGTCGGACGGGAAGAAGTCTACGCCAACCTGCTCGGCCAGCGTTTCCAGCTGTTTGATCGCCGCCGGGCGATACACGTCCGCCGACACCACCAGCACCTTTTTCTTGTGCTTTTCGCGCAGGAATTTCCCCAGCTTACCGACGCTGGTGGTTTTACCCGCACCTTGCAGACCCGCCATCAGCACGACGGCTGGCGGCTGAGCCGCCAGGTTAAGCACCTGGTTCTCTTCGCCCATCGCCGAAACCAGCTCGTTACGGACGATTTTGACGAACTCCTGACCCGGAGTCAGGCTCTTGTTCACTTCATGGCCAACCGCTTTCTCTTTCACGCGGTTGATAAAATCACGCACGACCGGCAACGCGACGTCTGCTTCCAGCAGCGCCATGCGCACTTCGCGCAGCGTTTCCTTGATGTTCTCTTCGGTGAGGCGTCCACGGCCGCTGATGTTGCGCAGCGTGCGCGACAAACGATCGGTTAAATTATCAAACATTGTCTCTCGCCTGGGGTAGAAACGTTAGGTCGCCTGGGCGACACATACACAGAATTTTGCCGGAGTATAACATGAAGGCGCCTTTGTTGTTATGCAACGGTTGGAGCAGGCGTCACGTAACGTTATACTGCTTCTCTTTCTTATTAAGACAACTGTCGACGCCTATATGCCTGTTTTCGCACTGATCGCCCTTGTTGCCTATTCTGTCAGCCTCGCGCTGATCATTCCTGGCCTGCTGCAAAAAAACAGCGGCTGGCGGCGCATGGCTATTCTTTCGGCAGTGATCGCACTGATTAGCCATGCGTTTGCGCTGGAATCACGCATCATTCCCGGCGACGGCAGCGTGCAAAATCTGAGCGTGTTGAACGTCGGCTCGCTGGTCAGCCTGATGATCTGTACGGTCATGACCATTGTCGCGTCTAAAAATCGTGGCTGGCTGCTGCTGCCGATAGTCTACGCCTTTGCGCTGATCAACCTGGCGTTAGCCACGTTCATGCCCAATGAGTTTATTACCCATCTGGAAGCCACGCCGGGGATGCTGGTGCATATCGGCCTGTCTCTATTCTCCTACGCGACGCTGATCATCGCCGCCCTTTACGCCATGCAGCTCGCCTGGATCGACTACCAGCTGAAAAATAAAAAGCTGGCGTTTAACCATGAAATGCCGCCGCTGATGGTGATTGAGCGTAAGATGTTCCATATCACCCAGGTCGGCGTGGTTTTGCTGACGCTGACGCTGTGCACGGGCTTGTTTTATATGAAGAACCTGTTCAGCGTGGAGAATATCGATAAAGCGGTCCTCTCCATCATCGCGTGGTTTGTCTATATTGTCCTGTTATGGGGCCATTATCATGAAGGCTGGCGCGGTCGTCGCGTGGTCTGGTTCAACGTTGCGGGTGCGGGCATTCTCACGCTTGCCTATTTTGGTAGCCGCTTCATACAGCAATTTGCTGGCTAAGTAACAAAAGGAGTTCCCCCTGGAACACATCTCTACCACCACGCTGATCGTCATTCTGGTCATCATGGTGGTCATCTCCGCTTATTTCTCTGGCTCTGAAACCGGCATGATGACGCTGAACCGCTACCGGTTACGTCATCGCGCCAAGCAGGGTAACCGTGCCGCGCGTCGTGTCGAAAAGCTTCTGCGTAAGCCGGACCGTCTGATTAGCCTGGTGCTTATCGGTAACAACCTGGTCAATATTCTCGCCTCTGCACTGGGCACCATCGTCGGGATGCGTCTGTACGGCAACGCAGGCGTGGCGATTGCCACAGGTGTGCTCACGTTTGTGGTGCTGGTGTTTGCGGAAGTGCTGCCCAAAACCATCGCGGCGCTTTACCCGGAAAAAGTCGCCTACCCGAGCAGTTTCCTGTTAGCACCGCTGCTTATTCTGATGATGCCGCTGGTCTGGCTGCTGAATATGGTGACACGGGTGCTGATGCGCATGGTTGGTATAAAGGCAGACGTCACCATCAGTAGCGCGCTCAGCAAAGACGAACTGCGTACAATCGTGAACGAATCCCGCTCGCAGATCTCCCGTCGCAATCAGGACATGCTCCTGTCGGTGCTGGATCTGGAAAAGGTCAGCGTTGACGACATCATGGTGCCGCGCAATGAAATCGTCGGGATTGATATTAACGACGACTGGAAGGCCATTGTCCGCCAGCTGACGCACTCCCCGCACGGGCGTATCGTCCTCTATCGCGATTCTCTCGACGATGCCATCAGCATGCTGCGTGTGCGTGAGGCCTATCGTCTGATGACTGAGAAAAACGAGTTCACCAAAGAGGTGATGCTGCGCGCCGCCGACGAAATTTACTACGTGCCGGAAGGCACCCCACTCAGCACGCAGCTGGTGAAGTTCCAGCGAAACAAGAAGAAAGTCGGTCTGGTGGTGGATGAATACGGCGACATACAGGGGCTGGTGACGGTCGAAGATATTCTGGAAGAGATTGTCGGGGACTTTACCACGTCAATGTCGCCTTCCCTTGCAGAAGAAGTCACCCCGCAAAACGACGGGTCAGTGCTTATCGACGGCAGCGCCAACATTCGTGAAATCAATAAAGCGTTTAACTGGCATTTGCCGGAAGACGAAGCGCGGACGATGAACGGAATGATCCTGGAAGCGCTGGAAGAGATCCCGGCGGCAGGCACGCGCGTGCGCATTGAGCAGTATGATATTGATATTCTGGACGTTCAGGACAATATGATTAAGCAGGTGAAGGTCCTGCCCGTTAAACCTTTACGCGAAAGTATCGCCGAGTAATGTTGTAGGCCGGGTAAGGCGAAGCCGCCACCCGGCACTACGGGTCGGCAAATTACGCTTTCGCTTTCGCCACGGTCACCATCGCAGCGCGAATAGTACGACCGTTCAGGGTATACCCTTTCTGCATCACGCCCAGTACGTTACCCGCGGCAACGTCTTCGGATTCCACCATCGCAATGGCCTGGTGAACGTTTGGATCCAGCGGTACATCCGTATCGGCAATCACTTCAACACCGAACTTACGCACCACATCCAGCATGGATTTCAGCGTCAGCTCGATGCCTTCAATCATCGCCGCGTTATCCGGATTAGCTTTATCCGCCACTTCCAGCGCGCGATCCAGGCTGTCGATCACCGGAAGCAGTTCGTTGACGAATTTCTCCAGCGCAAATTTGTGCGCCTTTTCAACGTCCAGCTCGGTACGACGGCGCAGGTTTTCCATTTCCGCTTTGATACGCAGTACGCCATCGCGTTCGCGATTCTGCGCTTCTACCAACTGAGCTTCCAGATTGGCAATTTTTTCATCGCGCGGGTCCACCTGCTCAGCAGACGTGTCTGGCTCTACTGCCTCAACTTCATCGTGCTGTTCCGTGATAATTTCTTCAGGGGCTTGCCCCTCAGGCGTTTTCTGTTCTTTACTACTCATGAATTTCTCCGCGTTTTTCTGCATTCATCTCGCTAACTTCGCTTATTATGGGGATCAGTTTCCTGGATTCAAGGGAACAAGGCAGATTGTCATCATTCATCAGGCACAAGGACCTCCAGAAAATGAATAATCATTTCAGGTGTATTGGGATCGTCGGCCATCCGCGTCACCCTACCGCATTGACGACACATGAAATGTTGTATCGCTGGCTGTGTGGTAAAGGCTATGAAGTGATGGTCGAGCAGCAGATCGCCCAGGAGTTGCAGCTTAAAAGCGTCAGAACCGGCACGCTGGCGGAAATTGGCCAGCAGGCGGATCTCGCCGTGGTGGTCGGCGGCGACGGCAATATGCTGGGCGCGGCGCGAACGCTGGCTCGCTATGATATTAAGGTTATTGGTATTAACCGTGGCAATCTTGGTTTCCTGACCGACCTCGACCCGGACAATGCGCAACAGCAGCTGGCGGACGTGCTGGAAGGTCACTATATCAGTGAAAAACGGTTTTTACTTGAAGCCCAGGTCTGCCAGCAGGATTGCCAGAAGCGCATCAGCACCGCTATTAACGAGGTGGTTCTCCACCCTGGTAAAGTGGCGCACATGATCGAGTTCGAAGTCTATATCGACGAAATCTTCGCTTTCTCGCAGCGCTCTGACGGGCTGATTATTTCAACCCCGACGGGGTCAACTGCCTACTCGCTTTCAGCCGGAGGCCCAATCCTGACGCCCTCGCTGGATGCGATCACCCTGGTGCCGATGTTCCCGCATACGCTCTCGGCGCGTCCGCTGGTGATCAACGGCGACAGCACCATCCGCCTGCGTTTTTCACATCGCCGCAGCGACCTGGAGATCAGCTGCGACAGCCAGATTGCGCTTCCCATTCAGGAAGGAGAAGATGTCCTTATTCGCCGCTGCGATTATCACCTGAACCTTATCCATCCAAAAGATTACAGTTATTTCAATACATTAAGCTCAAAACTCGGCTGGTCAAAAAAATTGTTCTGATTTTACATCCAGCGCTTTACTGTATATAAAACCAGTTTATACTGTATACAAACACAGTTATGGTTTTTCATACAGGAAAACAATTATGCTGGCACAACTGACCATCAGCAACTTTGCCATTGTTCGTGAGCTTGAGATCGACTTCCATAGCGGAATGACGGCGATTACCGGTGAAACCGGTGCAGGTAAATCCATTGCCATTGATGCCCTCGGCTTGTGCCTCGGGGGTCGTGCAGAGGGTGATATGGTGCGCACAGGTGCGGCCCGTGCCGATCTCTGCGCCCGCTTCTCGTTAAAAGACACGCCTGCCGCCCTGCGCTGGCTGGAAGCGAACCAGCTGGAAGATGGACGTGAGTGTTTACTTCGTCGCGTTATCAGCAGTGACGGCCGCTCCCGCGGTTTTATCAATGGTACAGCGGTTCCCCTTTCCCAGCTTCGCGAGCTGGGCCAGCTGCTCATCCAGATCCATGGTCAGCACGCGCACCAGCAGCTAATCAAACCCGAACAGCAGAAAGCCCTGCTCGATGGCTACGCGGGTGAGTACGCGCTTACTCAACTCATGGCGGAGCACTATCGTCAGTGGCATCAAAGCTGCCGCGAACTTGCGCAGCATCAACAGCAAAGCCAGGAGCGTACCGCGCGCGCCGAGCTGCTGGAATATCAGTTGAAAGAGCTGAACGAATTTAACCCTCAGGCGGGTGAATTTGAGCAAATCGACGAGGAGTACAAGCGTCTGGCCAACAGCGGTCAGCTGCTTTCCATCAGTCAGAATGCCCTGAACATGCTGGCGGATGGCGAAGACGTGAATTTGCAGAGCCAACTGTATACCGTGCGTCAGCTTGTGACCGAACTGACCGGCATGGACAATAAGCTTTCTGGCGTACTGGAAATGCTGGAAGAGGCCGCAATTCAGATTTCAGAAGCCGGGGATGAGCTACGCCACTACTGTGAACGTCTGGATCTCGACCCGAACCGTCTGTTCGAGCTTGAGCAACGCATCTCCCGTCAGATTTCACTGGCGCGTAAGCATCACGTTACCCCGGAAGAGCTGCCGAATTACTATCAGTCTCTGCTGGAGGAACAGCAGCAGCTGGACGATCAGGCCGATTCCCTCGAAACCTTGTCTCTGGCGGTTAATCTGCATCATCAGCAGGCGCTGGAAACGGCGAAACGGCTGCACGACGTGCGACAGCACTATGCTCTGGAGCTTAGCCAGCATATTACCGACAGCATGCATACGCTGGCGATGCCGCATGGGGTGTTCACTATTGATGTTCGCTTTGAAGAGCATCACCTGACGGCGGAAGGCGCAGACCGCGTTGAATTCCGCGTCACCACCAACCCAGGCCAGCCTTTACAGGCGATTTCGAAAGTGGCTTCTGGCGGTGAACTGTCGCGTATCGCCCTGGCCATTCAGGTGATTACCGCCCGTAAAATGGAAACCCCGGCGTTGATTTTCGATGAAGTGGATGTGGGTATCAGCGGCCCGACCGCGGCCGTTGTCGGCAAACTGCTGCGTCAGTTGGGTGAATCGACGCAGGTTATGTGTGTGACTCACCTGCCGCAGGTCGCCGGCTGTGGTCATCACCACTTTATCGTTAGCAAGGAAACCGATGGCGAAATGACGGAAACGCACATGAAGCCGCTGGATAAACGCTCACGCTTGCAGGAGCTGGCACGCCTGCTGGGGGGCAGTGAAGTCACCCGTAATACGCTCGCGAATGCGAAAGAACTGCTGGCGGCATAAACTTTTTCGGGATCTCAGGGTCATACAGAACAATAAAAACGCCGCCAGACCAGTTTCAAAGTGGGGCAAGGTCTATTATCATCGGCATATTACATATGAGCCGCGTACTGCTCGGGCCCGAAAAGGAATCAAATCACTATGCGCTGTAAAACGCTGACCGCTGCCGCAGCGGTTCTTCTGATGTTGACCGCAGGCTGTTCCACTCTGGAGAAAGTGGTTTACCGTCCTGATATCAACCAGGGGAACTACCTTACTCCTAACGATGTGTCCAAAATCCGCGTAGGTATGACACAACAGCAGGTCGCTTATGCCCTGGGAACCCCGATGATGTCCGATCCGTTCGGCACAAACACCTGGTTCTATGTATTCCGCCAGCAGCCTGGTCATGAAGATGTGACCCAGCAAACCCTGACGCTGACCTTCAGCAGTGCCGGTGTGCTGACCAACATCGACAACAAGCCTGCCCTGACCAAATAATCAGGCGTCAGCAACGCAAAAAGGTGCTCAATGAGCACCTTTTTTGTGTATGTTTATTTGGCTACTTACCGGATTTCTCTGCTCGCTGACGGCGCAACTCTTTCGGGTCGGCAATCAGCGGACGATAGATTTCAACCCTGTCGCCCTCTTTCAGCACATCACCGAGCTTAACCGGACGGCTATAAATGCCGACTTTATTCTTCGCCAGGTCAATATCACGGCGAAGTTCAAGGATGCCGGAGGCCCGGATAGCCGCCTCAACGGTGGCGCCCTCTTCAAGCGTCACGCGCTGCAAATACTGCTTCTCCGGCAGCGCATACACCACCTCAACAGCAATCTTATGCGACACTGTAAACCTCTTTGGCGCGCGTGGTGAACGCCTGAACCATATTCGAGGCCAGCTCTTTAAAGATTCGGCCAAACGCCAGTTCGATCAGCTTATTGGTAAATTCAAAATCCAGATGAAACTCAATGCGGCAGGCGTCAGCGCTCAGTGGCGTAAACTTCCACCCTCCCATCAGTTTTTTAAACGGACCATCCACCAGATGCATCAAAATACTCTGATTGCTCGTCAGGGTATTGCGCGTGGTGAACGTTTTGCTGATCCCCGCTTTGGAGACATCCACGGCCGCAGTCATCTGAGTCGGGCCGGATTCCAGCACCCGGCTACCGGTGCATCCTGGAATAAATTCCGGATAGGACTGAACGTCGTTCACTAACTGATACATTTGTTCCGCGCTGTAGGGAACAAGCGCAGTACGGCTAATCTGAGGCATAGCATTTTCCATGGTCACACAACAGACAAATAATAACATTTATCACCTGTTAAAAAAACGCTAAGCCTTATCTCGTGCTAAGATAGCGCGTTAGACCTCACAGGACGTAATGAGGTGACTTTTTAAAATCAGATTACCGACGGCTTTACGACACTTATGACGAAGAAAAAAGCACATAAACCTGGTTCGGCGACCATTGCGCTCAACAAGCGTGCTCGCCACGAGTATTTCATCGAAGAAGAATTCGAGGCCGGCCTTGCGTTGCAGGGCTGGGAAGTAAAATCGCTGCGTGCCGGGAAAGCCAATATCGGCGACAGCTACGTGATCCTGAAAGACGGTGAGGCCTTCCTTTTCGGCGCGAACTTTACGCCGCTGACCGTCGCCTCTTCACATTACGTCTGCGATCCAACCCGCACCCGTAAGCTGCTGCTGAACAAGCGCGAGCTGGAATCCCTCTACGGACGCATCAACCGCGAAGGCTTCACCGTAGTTGCGCTCTCTTTGTACTGGAAAAACGCCTGGTGCAAAGTGAAAATCGGCGTGGCGAAAGGTAAGAAACAGCACGACAAGCGTACTGACCTGAAAGCACGCGAGTGGCAGCTCGACAAAGCACGTATCATGAAAAACGCAGGACGTTGATTCTGCGCGCTTATTGTACTATTCAATAAGTTAGCGTTTCGGGCTGGTATCGAGGAAGTGAAATCTGGTATACTGAGTTCAACACTATTGGGGCTGATTCTGGATTCGACGGGATTTGCGAAACCCAAGGTGCATGCCGAGGGGCGGTTTGCCTCGTTAAAAGCCGCAAAAAAATAGTCGCAAACGACGAAAACTACGCTTTAGCAGCTTAATAACCTGCTAAGAGCCCTCTCTCCCTAGCTTCCGCTCTTAAGACGGGGATCAAAGAGAGGTCAAACCCAAAAGAGATCGCGTGGAAACCCTGCCTGGGGTTGAAGCGTTAAAACTAATCAGGCTAGTACGTTAGTGGCGTGTTTGTCCGCAGCTGGCGTGCGAATGTAAAGATAAACTAAGCATGTAGTACCGAGGATGTAGAAATTTCGGACGCGGGTTCAACTCCCGCCAGCTCCACCACTTTTTAGTTGTTTGAAGTATACTGAAGTCTACTAAGCCCGCATGGAACCAGCCTTGCGGGCTTTTTTACGTCTACAGAAGTCTACTGAAATTTGCTAGAAGCTACTCCTTATGGCACCCTTTTTGGGACCCAACGCAAAGGGTCCCAAAATCGAGGGTCCTAAAAATGGCAAAAATCGCTAAGAAACTCACTGACACTGAAATCAAAAATACCAAGCCAGCAGAAAAGGAGATCAACCTTTTTGATGGTGACGGCCTGATGCTACGAATCGCTCCCCTATCAAAGGGTGGTAAGAAAAATTGGTATTTCAGGTATGCAGTGCCAGTAAGTAAGAAGCGAACAAAGATGAGCTTAGGAACCTACCCTCATCTCACACTTGCCAAAGCTCGGGCTTTACGTGATGAATACTTATCGTTGCTTGTAAATGGTATCGATCCGCAGATTCACAACAACGATAAAGCCAATGCCCTTAAGGATGCCACTGAGCACACGCTACAAGCGGTTGCTAGGAAATGGTTAGATGAAAAGGTTAAGACCTCTGGTATCTCTCCAGACCACGCAGAAGACATCTGGCGAAGCCTTGAACGAAATATTTTCCCCGGTTTAGGCAACGTTCCTATCAAAGAGATCCGTCCCAAGCTCTTAAAACAACACCTTGACCCGATAGAACAACGAGGCGTATTGGAAACCCTACGCCGTATCATTTCACGTCTAAATGAAATTTTCCGTTGGGCTGCGACAGAAGAACTTATTGAGTTTAATCCTGCTGATAACCTCGGTCAGCGTTTCAGTAAGCCCAAGAAGCAAAACATGCCTGCTTTACCACCAGATGATTTACCCCGATTCTTAATTGCTCTATCTAACGCTTCTATACGACTCGAAACACGTCTTCTAATTGAGTGGCAACTCCTTACGTGGGTTCGTCCGGGAGAAGCTGTCCGTGCTCGGTGGAGTGATATAGACGAAGATAATCGATTCTGGAACATCCCCGGTGAGTTTATGAAGATGAAACGCCCTCACAAGATTCCGCTGAGTAAAGAGGCTATGCGTATACTTGAGTTAATCAGACCAATCAGTGGTCATAGAGAGTGGGTTTTCCCAAGCATTAAGGCCCCGCTTAACCACATGCATGAGCAAACAGCTAATGCTGCAATCATCCGTATGGGATTCGGTGGTGAACTGGTAGCCCACGGAATGCGTTCTATAGCAAGAACGGCTGCTGAAGAAAGCGGTAAATTTAGAACAGAGGTGCTTGAATCCGCCTTAGCTCATACTAAGAACAACGAAATCATAGCCGCTTACAATCGTGCTGAGTATCTTGCTGAAAGAACAGAGCTGATGCAGTGGTGGGGAGATTACGTTCAGGCGCAGAAATATAAGGCAATTGCTGCGTGAAAGAGCGACACCTTCCTACGCTCCTGACAAATTTGCAATAAAATCAATAAGTTGAATCATGGTTTTGATTTTATGGTGCATTAGATGGTGCAAAAAAAGCTCGTGTAAACGGGCTTTTTTGCATCTGAACTTCTTCATTTTGCTATCTTTCCCACTAAAAAAACTGTTTTTTAGCGAGATCTGAACCTTATGTTAATGTAATCCAGTTCTGGATTTGTCTTCGCTTCTAATTTAAGTTTTGCCCAAGATGTCCCATCGACTTTGCAAAAAAACCGTAAGTTAACCAAAGATCAATAGTAAGCATGTTAGAATCTTGCCACACAGTGTATGATTTCTAGCTGGAAAATGGCATTAGGGAGTGTTCAAAATATGAAATTGATAGGTTTTAAAATCTCTAATTATCGCTCCATTTATGGCGACTATAGGATTGATTGCAACGGTTTAATTACAATAGTCGGCCCTAATAATAGCGGTAAAACAAATATACTAAAAGCCATCAAAACCTTTTTTACAGCAAAATACAATGATGATAACTATAGTATTGCGCGAGATATTCCTTATTTATCTACTATAAGTCAGACAAGTATGTCTGCAACATTCTCTATTAGTGAGGATGATGGAGACATATACGTACTTCATAAAGATCTCTTCGAAATGCTGGATCATTCTGCATCTCGAGGAAACCAAACTGTATCATTTACTTCAGTTGATGGGAAATATTTAACACCAAAAGAAATAACACTTTACCTTACCTTTTCAAAAGATAATGGAAACCCATCTTATAACGTATATAAAGGATTGAAAAGAACAGTTGATAGCAATTCGTTCACATCGATTGAAAGAAAATTTGTAGATTTACTTCTTTCAAAATTTGAGTGTATATATGTTCCATCTTCAAAAAGTGTGGACGAACTCATTGAATATCTTGTGATACCTTTTTTAAAGAAAAAGACGTCTGAAGTTATATCCCCACTAATTGATAAAATCACGACTGAATTATCAAGCGCATCGAAAGATATCAATGAAAAACTAGCAAAAAATGGAATGGGAAATATTACAATAGATTTTGCTATTCCTGATGAAAATCCTGAAAAATTACTAACACGATTTGACTTTAAAATAAATGATACTTATAAAACATCAATTAGTGAGAAGGGAATGGGGATTCAATGCCTTTCTGTCTTTTCATCATTCGAATGGATATCTAACGAAAAATATCGTTCAGGATTAAACTGTATTTGGTTAATCGAAGAACCTGAATCATTTCTTCATCCCGCATTATATGACAACTGTAATAAAATCCTTGAGGATTTGTCAGCTTCTAATAATGTCTTTATTACAACGCATGCCCTATCCTTTGTAAATAAAGATCCTGCAAAGATTATTGGGGTTAGCAAAGAGATAGAAGAGATCCAAACTCGTAAAAGGGGTAAAGCGAATGGAATTGAACATATTGCAAAGTCGATTATAAATAATAAATTTAAACATCACCAAGATGCAACTAAAGAAATAAGAAATTCTTTAGGGGTGAAGTTTAGTGATTATTTTGGATTTGGTTTATATAATTTACTTGTTGAGGGACCATATGATAGGGAATATTTAAAATGGGTCCTAGAAGAAACAAAAAACAGTGAGAAATTTTCGAGTCAGTGGCCTTACTTAAGAAGTTCTAAAATCATCGACTTTGGAGGATGTAGTTTCTTGGGCGGTTTTTTAAACTCAAACTACCAATTCATTTATAATGAAGTCATTTTTGTTTCATTGTTTGATGGCGATGCCGCTGGAATGAAATCTAGAAGAGATGTAAGTAATAGGCTTAGTAGCATATCTGGGTTAAGTTTTTCTTCGAATATTAACTGGGTTTCTATACCGGGCGGCAATGCCATTGAAGGATTATTCCCTGATACATGGATAGCAGAGGCCTATAATCAATATCCATCATGGATACCTGATTATGGTGTCGATGCATCAAACACATTACAACCATTTACTGTAGACAAAGATAAGAAACGGCAGTTCTTTAATTATATGACTAAACATGAAAAATCTGATGAAAAGTGGCTTGATAAATTCATACCAGTTTTAAATAGTATTGAAAATGGTTTGGTCGAGAATGCCAAGAGATTAAATGTATTATTGTAAATAAAAATTAAGCCCGAGTGGTTTCAAATTCGGGCATTTAACCTGCTACTGTTAAAAACATTATTGGTCCATTTTTGTTATTCAATGCTTTCTTTTAATGGGATTGAAATCTATTTTTTTAAACTCTGATTATCTTTAATATGAGGTTTTTGTTGTTCTTTTTTTAGAATGTTTTTTAACTTCGATTTAAATCTATTTTCATACTCAGTTAAATGGGGTGGATTTTTCTTTATTTCTTCTTGAATAATTTTATCTTTATTTTTAAGGGCTATGATAGGCTTTCTGATTCCTAAGCGTTTTCTCATTTCTTCGATCTTAGTTGCTCTACTATTGATGTTGCCACGACTTTTGAGTCTAAATTTATCTGTGGCTGTGGTAGCTGTTTCTGCATGATCAAGTATCCTACTGATAGAACTGCTATCAGATTTATCATGCCAACGATTGAAGCGACTTTGATTATTAATTTTGTTTGATTTTTTATAGTGTTGTTTTTTAACTCCGTTGAGTATTTGTGTATTTTTCTGTTTTGTATTTCTAAATCGTCTATTTGTTTGTCTATCGTATTCCTTGAAAGATTTAGTATTGATGATGTTGTTGAAGCCGTTTTCTCTGTATTCTCTAATACTTGTTGTGTCTGATTTAATGCTGTACTGACTGATTCTGATAGTATCATCATTGATTCTGTCAGAGGCTCTATCACTGTTGAAATCTGGTTCAACAAATGATCGTCCAGAACTATTTTCGTCATTTGTTTTTCTTGCTGAGAATCTTCTAACGATTTCATCATCTCTATTTTTGTCATATTTCACCTTTGCTTTTATTGTGTTCCAACTGAATTTTTTACCAAGAGATGATCCCTTGAAGAAAATATTTTTTTCATTATTTTTGATACCAAATGACACTCCGGCGACGTTGCCAGTAGAAGCAACGTTAAAAGCCAGCTCTATGCCTACAACCTGCAGTCTGTCTATGAACGTGGACAAATCAGGCTTACCTACTAAAGCCGCCTGTAGTGCGTTCTGTAGCACTAAACGGGCTGGTTTCTCACCTGTCCTCAATGCCAGCTCGATCTCGTTCTTGGTTGGTGCTGATACGTCTGATTTTTGCCCCTGCAAGCCTTTAGTAATGGTTAAGCTGTGCTTTACTTCTAAACGTTCACAAGCTGCTATTGTGTTAAATGCTGAGTGCTGACCATGCCATACAGAACCATCAAGGCCGATCCTGTTTGCTACAATATGGATATGGTCTTTATCTGTATCTTTATGACGCACACAAATATATTGATGTTTTTCAATATGGATATTCATTTCTTTCAAATAGTCTTTTGCTATCTCCTGCCATTTTTCATCTGTTAATTTTTCATCTTTTGGAAGAGATAAAAACGCATGAAACACTGGGTTTTTTATATCTTTCCTAAAATTGCTTACAGTTTTAAACTCATCAGTTAAATCACTAACATTATTATAATCACTTGCCATATTGCTACAAATGAAATCATGATCATCTTTTAATATATACTTAACTCTGTTTTTAAATGATTTACCTGATTTAGCTACGTATCCCTTCATAATTTAGATCCTTGTTTATTTCTAATATCCTTCTGCTAACTTGCTTTATATTAAACATAACTTTATCAACTTCATTTTTATCAAAATACTCATTACCATATAGTTTCTTTGTTGCTTGGTTTATATTATTGCCTATGGCTGACAGTTGTATATAAGTCTTCTGATTTACTTCCGGCATTTTTCTTTTTACCATCGGTTCAGCTTTTAATATTTCTCTTCTTATATAATGACCTCGTTCAAGGCCGGATGCTTCAACCAATGATTTTAAATATTCGAACTCTTCTTTGTTTACTCTGAACTGTATCGATATGTCTCGGCGTTCGTCAGCATTTAAATTTATACGCCCTCGTTTTCTGTCTGTTGTTGGCATTTTTTATTCCTCATAATAATGTAATCATCTGTTGCTCTTATGTAGTCGTTATCATTTTCAATAATTAATGCTTCAATAAGCTCATCAGCTTTATTCTCTTGTATATATCTATGAGCCACAAAATAACATAAATCTCGCTCATCACTATTGATTTCATTAAATGGTATATCTTTGTTTTGTTCTATGTAATAAAAAAATCTTGCCAGTATTTCGAGCTTATATTCTATAGTCATACTATTCATTAAGTTTTCTACATCCATGTTCTATTATTCCTTTTGTATTTAATCAGTGCTTTTTTATCTATCATTTTTCTAACTTCTGATATTGCTTGCTTTGCTTCGCTTGAAGAGTTTGTTTTTCCAATGCAGCTACGGATCATAAACCCTCCCAACATAATACAAAGTATTACCATTGCTACAGACATAATCATCATATTATTTTCTCCCTGACTAAAAATCTAAATAGTGTATTATAAGAACCTACTAATGAAATATCTTCAAACCACAATATAATATTTTCAGCTAAAGCAACCTTAGCCCTATTTGATAATTTATTTATTATCTCCACTACTTCGTTTAAATCTTTTATTTCAACATCTCTATTTGCTTCATCTCTTGCCTCACCTAAAAAATAGATACTCGCTTCAAGATAATACCTTAAATAATCCAAGTCATAATGTTCATATTTCACAAACTCTTTTTTTGTGTCATCATCACCCAGTATGGCATTAGTTAAATATTGATAATGCTCAAATAAAATTTTCCCATCTATGTTATTTATAAAATTTAAATCATCATTCATTTTAAATACTCCTATAATATTAAACTGTATGGTTTGCCGCCAACCCTTGATAGGGTCAGGCGGAAGGGTAGATCTTTTTCAACCCTACGAGCAAAGCGAGATAGGGCAATCCGAAGGATTGGGTAAATAGCGGATACGCTATTACACCTTGCCTCAGTTTCCGAAAAACGAAAAAACAAAGCTGAACCACACCTATATTTAAATAAATAACCGATAATAAGATCTAGTCAATAGCGGCTACATAAAATAAATACACTGTACGACAAATAAAATGCAAATAAAAGATAGAGTGATAATATATTGTCTTTCTGGTAGCTGTACGTAAAATTTGCAGCGGAGCCAAATCGTCAAGTAATATATCGCGGGGTCCCGCTGATAGTTTTTATGTCAGTGGGTTCCGATATATTATTTGATGACACACAATAGGAATAAACTTTAGATAGGTGATGGTTCGCATTGCGAGCCATCACCTTGAAAGGCAGGACAGTTTTACATTCTTCTTCTAAATATAATATTGTTAGAAAATATAGCCTTGCCTACAACATACCCAACAGCAAATATTAGCGGTAAGCTAATAGTAGCTCCTGCCATGCCTGTGGACATTCCGATTAGAAATGATAGACCAAAAGCCAACAGAATGATCACTGCGGCATACCAGCCGGGAAATGTTCCATATAGCACGGACGCCTGACATCCGGTGCAGACACGAACGCCACGCTGACTCTCTTTCAGGCAAAATGGGCACTTAATCGTATTGTTTTCCATAATGCCACCTCAATTAGCTTTCCAGCCATTGCTGGTTTTAACGAGATTCATGGCAGCATCAGCAGGTTCATTCATTCCCTTGACGCTGGCGAACGCTTTTTTGTCAATCCAGCTCGGAACGTCAACAAGCTTCCACGTATAGGATACGCGAACAACCTTCTGGCCGCCGTTAACCGGCTCTGTCCATTCCTTAATCTCGTCAACAGCCCGACGACCTACACAGGCACCATCCTTTATACTCCAAACTTTAGCCTTTTTCCCTTCGTCTGTTATTCCTAATACATTGAATTCGTAGCCTTTATCAAAAACCATCATTCCTTGTTCAATAAAGCCATCAAGGATTACCGAATTCGTCCCTGAACCAGTCGGGTCAAGTCGAGGTTTGGCAAGACGGACGGGGAAACTGGTATTGTTATCCCCCAGTGAGAAGCAATATCTGGCCTGCCCTATCTTTGCATTTATCGCTTTCTCAAAGTCACCTTTTTCACCACAACCCGACAGCAGGATAGCCGCACCCGCTACTAACATAAGTTTACGCATACCTTTTCCTCATGAATGACACAAATCTACGCTTGATCTGTAAACGCCTTAGAATTCAATTAAATCGCTTTAGCGTCATATCGTTTGTACCGATCGAAAAACACATCGTGATAGATAATAACTATTAAATAGTATTTATCGATCGCTATAATCAATTAAATACCGATCGATGACGCAACTTTTGATTGTCAAAACCTATCAATATAACATTATCGATCTTTATTACCGATAACGTTTTTTGTTTAAGATTTAGCTCTTGATGCTGCATAACAACGACAAAGTTTTATGATGGGTTGTTTGGAGCGGGAGGTAGTTTTAATATTTTAGTTATGGTTTTACCTTTTCTAAATCAGGCTTCGCCCTATAATTTTTAGTTCTAGTTTTACTTTTATTTTATTAGTGCCATATTAAACAAGGCACCTTTAATATATATTAACTTAGCCTTACTGGGAGCTATATACTGCCTTGCGTTCGCCCCCGAAAAGGGGACTTCATCCAAGGCTTCGCCTCCTGAAATTTCCAACTTATTTTGTTGAAAATGTATCAAGATTGGCGAAAACCAAGATGAAAAATATGACTTCACCCAAGTTGATCTGGCTTAAAGCTCTACATCGTTTCCAATGCAGGACACCCTACGACACCCCCAGATTCGTTCATGCAGATCGATGTATTGTTATCCCCTATTTATGCTATCAACAAAGGTAGGGCTTTCTCATAGCTATACCATATACAACTTCATTTATCTGTTTAGAACTTCGCTTCGGGTTGGTATTACGTCGCTTCCCCTTCTATACCTACAACCAACAAAACATACGGACATCTCTTATTAGCGACTCGCGCTCAATTGCTCCACATATGCAGACCTGATACAGAGGTTTATAATTTGATTGCTTTCGAGGACATTAAAGATTCTGAAAGTGGTATTTAAAAGACTTGTAAAAAGCTAAGATTTAGATTTGACAAATATGAAAAGATTATTTAATACTTTAATATATTTGTAATCATGTTATTCCTCTAACTGATTACAAGACTTAAAAAGTCAGCGAAAACTTTTTTAGTCCTTAAAAAGTCAGATTTATGATCTGGCTTTTTTGTATCTTTATTTTTTATAGATCTTCCATTTCAATAGTCAATAGAAATATGAAAATATTTAACATGATCATTCTTGGTTCTTAAATAAATGAAGGTCAGATATACATCTGACCTTTAGTTTGATATGAACTTATTATCCATAAGTGGCCCTAAACGCTCTACAAAAAAATCAAGCTACTTTATTTTACATGTAGGAAATAATAATAACCTGCGTATGCATGCACATTATATCTATTCTAACCTTTTCAAAATTAATGTATTTATGCTGGCTTTTATCAATACTCTTCTTTGTTTTTTTAATAATGTCATCATAAACTGTTTCCATATAATATTTATCAGTAAATAAATCAAAAACTTCGCTGGAAGGCTTTTTTAGAGTTCTCTTCGTAAAACGAGAATATTCCAGTAATGCAGTTAAATCTGCTGAAGTTTGACTTGCATGTTTATTTTCTTTTTTCATCTTATTTTCCTTATTTATCTTTTAAGTAAATATCCCCCTACACTTTCATGTATTATTATTAAAGGGACCGTTATTTTTAAACACAGGTCTATATTTTTATTATTTATAACCTCCTAACTTCATTTATAAAAATATTATCATGCTGCTTTATTACGAGACGCGTATATCATTTGGTCGATCCACTCATCAACTTCACTTTCTACGAACCTTATTGCTCGATCACCAAGTTTTATTGGTGCAGGGAATTGTCCACGACTGATCAATCGGTAAATCCAAGCTTTACAAAATCCGGTTCTTTCCAGCACTTCAGGCAGACGGATAAATCTTTTTCTTTCTGTCATACATTTCTCCATTGTCGTTTGATGGATGCAGTATCTTCAGATCGCTTATGGCGATCAACTATCAAAAAGCACGAATTGATCAAGAGATGGTGTTTTTTTAGTCAGATTTATGAAGGGTGTTTTGAAAGCAAGCCAGCATAGGCTTTGGAGGACTTTTACAAAAAGTGCTATTTTTTGGGTCTATGTAAATTTTTTTAATAAATAATTACTTATCAATGAGTTAAGTTATTTGTGATTTAATTCCGTACTATCCCCCTTTATAATTCTTGTTTAGCACTTTGAGAAGACTTACTTAGAAGTAAGAACTTGCATACGGGAAATAGCCTCTGGATAAGAAAGGCTATGTTTCGTGAGTTCAACTCCTCAACGTCAGTAGTATCCAAGATTTTAGCTTTGGAATAAGTAAAATCTGTAATGACGCCTTTTTTTAGGACCCTTTATTGAACCCTTAATGAATCAAGATACAAAAATAACAATAAAAATCATATCGTTGAAAAATAAAGCACAGGGACGCCAGCCCACCAAATAAAACAAGGGGTTACGTGAAAACGTAACCCCTTTTTTTGCCCATGTCCACATTACGTCCACTCGGCAAAACTTTGGCCAGCGCTAACTTCAGTAACCCCAGTTTTACATTTTTGCATCCAGTGCCCATATGCCGCTTGCCACGCCTCTTGTTCATCGGCAGAAGATGTTCTGCAATAGGCAACTACTCAATGCCTTTTGAACCAAACTCCGAGTACAAGGATGACCAGCTCTGTCGCTATATCCTTACAGCATTCCCGACCCCATAGGACAGGTGGATTATGCAAAGTTTCTATCATCTTGATCAGCTGATTCAGGGTTATTTCAATCAGGATCATGACCTCATAAATGAGGGAGAGGATACTATTGAGGGCACTATTGAACTCTATAAAAAAACAGCCCCAGATTGGATGTTAAAAGAGTTAGCCGAAGAGGTCGATTCTTTCCTTGCGCTTTACGGAGACAGGCTGGATGAGGAATTCAAAAGCCGGTATGGATTTGATTTCTCACCTGAGTTGTGGGATTCAACCCCATTCGATTTCCTGATGACTGTGCGCAGACTTGCCCTTTCTTAGAAGTAGCTACAGGAAGACAAACCCGTAACGGCTTAACCGACCTCAGACCGGCAACAGCCGGTCTTTTTCTTTCTAAATATAAGTTAAGGGTGAACAGTTAAATCCAAAAAAGCTTTTTCTTGATGTGATCCATTCAAAAAACAGGTTTGCTTAACCACAGGAAACACTGCAACAAATCGCCATTGGCATACCCGTGAAAGTTGAATTTATAAATTATCAACAAAAAAACAGCCTATTAATGAATTTATTCAGACTCCACCAGTCCAAAAATCCTCCATCGGTGATTACCAGAATCACCCGATGAAGTGCTGAAAGCCCGCACGGCGCAAGCTCTGCGGGCTTTTTATATCTGTCCCTTCCCGTCCAGCGCCCCCTCACACGCCAGCGCCAGCACCATCAACGCCGTCTCATCCTCCTGCACCGATAACATCTCCATCCCCACCGGCAGACCGATACGGCTTACGCCGCACGGCAACGTTATAGCTGGCAGGCCGCTGATGGCGGCCAGTTCCGGCGCGCAGCCTGGCGGCATCTTCGCCATACTTTCTGGTAATCGTTGTACGGTGGGATACACAAATCCGTCGATGCGCTGCACCTCCGCCACCTGGCAAAGGTTCTGCCGCAACAGGCGCTGAAAGCGACGCCCCGCCAGCCAGTGCGGGGTTTTCAGCGTGTTACTCACCAGCATCTGACGTAGAAACGGCGCAAACTCTGGCAGGAAAGCGCCGGAGTCCACAATGCTTGTTAGTCCGGAGGGAGCGCCAGGCTGTTTGCTAAGCCAGTCGTCAATCGCCACGCGAAATTCATACAGGCTCAGGCATGTCGCCTGACTTACGTCGTCCAGCAAAGGTAATGATACCTCCACCAGCGTTGCTCCGGCACGACGCAACGAGTGCAGCGCCGACTGCCAGACCTCCAGCTGTACCTCATCTTCTCCCTGTAATGCGGTTACCACACCAAAGCGAACGCCTTTCAGCGAACGCACAGGAAGCGCAACCGGTGGCAAACCATGGATCACCGCATGCAGCAAGGCGGCATCTTCAACGCTATGTACCATTGGCCCAACGGTATCTTTGCTGGGCGAGAGCGGCGCCACGCCGTCCAGCTGTGAACGGCGAAAGGCAGGTCGTAGCCCCACCAGCCCGGTATAGCTACAGGGAATGCGGATAGAGCCGCCGGTATCGGTACCCAATGCGCCATCCGCCATTCCAGCCGCCACCGCCGCGGCGCATCCTCCGCTGGAACCTCCGGCGGTGAGTGTCGGGCAAAGTGGATTCGCCACATCGCCCCCCAGCGAGCTTCGCGAGCGCACGTCAAAAGCAAACTCGGACATATTCGCTCTGGCGAGGATAATCGCTCCTGCCCTGCGCAACCGCTGTATAACAAGCGCATCCGACGTCGCGTTAAGTGAGGCCAGCGCCCGGCAGCCAAGAGTAATGGGCATCGGTGCGCAGGCAATATTATCTTTGACGATCAACGGCACGCCGTGCAGGGGGCCGATCGGCTCCCCGCGTCGACGCTGCTGCTGATGCTGTTCCGCCTGAGACATGGCGTCAGGGTTAACCCCGAGGATCGCGTTGAGCGCCCGGTGCTGCTGAATGACGTCGAGACGGCGGGCAATTTCCTCCGGGCAGTCGTCTGGCGGTATCAGGCGCTTCATAGTCTCAGGCTCCCTCGAGATGAAAACCGGGCAGAAGGCTGCCCGGGATACGTTTTAGTCACGCATGCCGGTAGTAATGGCATCAATGTCCTGCGGACGCAGACGAATTTCCGCCGCCCGTCGGTGCCCCTGCATCCCCTCGGTACGGCTCTGGCGGATCGCCGGTTCTGCGATTGCCGGGATACCCTGCTCGTCAATCCACTGATGGGTACAGATTTTGACGTACGCCCCAACCCACAGACCGCCGGTATAGCGTGCCGCCGCCATCGTCGGTAACGTATGGTTGGTGCCGCAGCATTTATCAGAGAACACCACGCTGGCGTTCTGACCAATAAACAGCGAGCCATAGTTGCGGATCTTCGCCGCCGTCGCGTGCGGATCGCGGGTATGCACCTGCAAATGCTCCGTCGCCATATGGTCAGCAAACGCAATCAGCTGCGCTTCATCTTCGCAGAGCACAATCTCACCCTGCCGGCGCCACGCCTCCCCCGCCGTGGCGGCCGTTGGCAGGCTGGCAAGCTGACGCTCAACCTCCGCCAGGGTACGCTCAGCGATATCCCGGCTGGTTGTCGCCAGCCCGACGCGGGTATGAATATCGTGTTCTGCCTGCGCCAGCATATCGGCGGCCAGAATGCGCGGATCGGCGCTGTCGTCAGCGATAGTGAAAATCTCGCTCGGCCCGGCGAGGGCATCAATGCCGACTCGACCAAACACCTGGCGTTTCGCTTCGTTAACGAAGGCGTTGCCTGGCCCAACGATTTTGTCCACCGATGGAATGCTCTCCGTTCCCCAGGCCATGGCCGCAATGGCCTGCGCGCCACCTACCCTGAAAATGCGGTGCGCGCCCGCCAGATGGCAAACCGCGATCATCGCCGGATGCGCTCCCGGCGGCAGACAGGCGATGATCTGTTCGCAGCCCGCCACCGTCGCAGGGACAATCGACATCACCGGCGCAGAGAGGATCGGGTAACGCCCACCCGGCACGTAGCAGCCCACCGTCTGCACCGGGATGATCCGGTGACCGAGATGCACGCCAGGCAGCGTCTCAACTTCCAGCGGCTGCATGGTCGCCAGCTGCGCCTGCGCAAAACGACGCACCTGATTAATAGCAAACTCGCTGTCGCGGCGCGTCTGGGCATCCATCCCCTCCAGTGCTTCGGCGATCTCCTGCTCGCTCACCTCAAACTGCGTCGGCACGACGTTATCAAACTGCTGCGAAAAGGCTCTTAGCGCCGTATCGCCTTCGGTTTTCACGCGCTCGATAATGGCGCTGACCTTCTCCGTCAGGGAACGATCGGCCTGCGCATCCTGCCCCTGCGGGCGCTTAATCCAGCTCACCTGATTTAACATTTACGCGTCCTCCATCTGGCCGAGTTTGATTTGCGCCAGCAGCGCCAGGTGGTCATACACGACCCATTCATCAACAATTTTGCCGTTGACGATGTGGTAGTGCGACATACCCATCACGAACAGTCGTTCTCCGGTCGGCTTGCCCAGTTCGCCGTAACCCAGGTGATGCCCTTCGATGATCCAGCGAACCGCCACTTTGACGCCGCCTTCATCGCACGGGTTGGAACAGATATGCTGCGGCAGCCACGCGCCGTCAGGGATCATCCCCACCAGCGCCAGCGTCTGATGGGTTACCGCCGCGGTGCCGTACAGCTCTTTCATCAGCGGGCCATGCCACTGCACGTTAGGGGCGTAAACCTCTTTGATTTTGCCGAACATCCGACGATTGTAGATCTCGTGCAGCCAGCGCAGACACTGCTCTTCCGTATCGGTGTGTGCAATGGATACATCGCACTCCATCTCCGGCGGATATTGTCCCAGCATGCGGCCATTTTCGCCGATGTCCATCACGCGGAAGCCTTTATCAAACTGCTCCTTTGCCATATTAAATGCGATTTGATCGGTATTCAGGCCAAGCTGTTTCATTAACGACATGTTGTCGCTGACTACCCACTCCCGGTAAATTTTATTCTCGTGGATCATACAATCCGCCACGGTACGGGTAACGAAGGTGCGGTTGGTCGGCTTGCCTAAATGGCTGTGCTGGGTATGCCGCCCGCTTCCCGTCACCAGGTGAGAGGTATAAAAACCGTCAACATCATTTCCGTTCCAGATAATCTGGGTTGCCATGCCGCGCCGCTCCGGGAAGGCAATTAAGCGTTGCAGCGTATCCTGTACCACCTGCTCACGGTTATAGAGTGTCCCCAGCGCGTTATACAGCACGCAGTTATGGGTATAGTGAGAATAAATTAAGCCGACATCGCGCTCGTCCCATATTTTATGGGTGCAGCGAACTATATAATCGACAATATCGGTATAGCAGTCATCAAAGCCGCGTAATGATTGCACGCGCGGTCTTTTTTCCGGTACCAGATCGACAAAATCACGACGTTCCACCTGTAATACAGGTTCCTCTTTCAGCGATTTCACGCTACTTTTTTCGGGTACGGCTGGTGCTTTATTTGTTGCTTCGGTGGAAGACATATAAACTCCTGCTCTGTTTTCAGACAATAAGAACCCGCACCCGTAAGTGAGGGTGAATTAAACTCGATTATTTTCGGCAGCCAGAATAAGGGGGCTGCCGCCCCTGTTAATTCACTATTTGCGACCAGATCGCTAATTCATCGATCCCCAGATATTCACGGAAAATTAAACCATCACGTAATTCAAGCTGGCTGATACCGGTAATTGATATGGGTTTACGGGTTGGCGCACCAAATTTGCCGTAACCGTCATGCCAGGTTAATAACGACCAGCGCAGGGAAAGCCGAATCGGCTCGTTAGGATCTTTACGCACAATCAGATGCTGGAGCTGCGTTTCGCTGTCGGCAAATGAAGCGCGGTAGCCAGAAAGCTGTGCGCCAATTTCCTGCTCACCGGTGCAGAGGCAATGACCCGGCGCGTAAAGCGTCGCCGCCGGGTGATAGAGACCGGGCACCACGCCACTGTTACCGCCCGCCCACATGGTTAAGTAGCGCTCAACGACGCCTGCCAGCGCCCCTTCTACGTCGTCGCCCTCGGGCCCGCCCGCCCAGCGGGCATCCAGCGTCTCGGCAGAGACCGCCTCCACGCCAAGCTGCTGGCGCATGGTCGCCAGGTTAAAGGCAAATTCGCGGATATCCAGCCCCAGTTGCGCCACAATCGCAGCACGATCCTGAAGCAGCCACTCCTGGCGTACGGCCCCATCAACACAGATGCGATCGGCCCAGGTGCGGACCCAGACATTTTTCCCGGTCGGCGGGCCAAAAAATCCCTCCCCCTGATGCTGAATGCGGGCTACGGTACGCTGAGCCGCATAGTACTCGTCCCCCGGGTTCTGGCTGCACAGAATATCCTCCGTCAGCACCGCTCGCTGCGGGAAGCTGTGCATCGCCTCAAGCGTCAGGCGCATAAACTGGGAAAGCTCATGCAGCTGTTTTTCGGGGGTAGTGAAAACCACCGGCGTGGCGTAAAAATCCGCCAGCTGGCCGATATCTTTCTGCTCCCAGACGACATGCGTCAGCGTCAAAATGAACTGCTGGATAGAGTCGAATTGAGGGCTGAAGCCCCGCAATCTGGTCATGTGCGCTCCTTAGACTGGAATAGCGTTAAACCATTGGTTTCGATAACGCCGCTGCGTGGGCGACGCGCCGAGTGGCGTATCACCAGCGTACCGGGCACCGTAATCTGTTCAGGCTCTATGGTTCCGCTGTCAATTTGCTTCATTAACAGTTCCACCGTGGCATCTACCATCGCGCCGACCGGCTGCGACGCCGAAGTCAACGCATAAGAGGGCCAGCCGGAAGGGCCGATGTCGTCATACCCGACAATGGAGACCTCCTCCGGAATGCGCAAACCAAACTCATAGCGCGCCACATCCATTACCGTGACGGCCATATGATCGTTGGCGACAAAGACCGCATCCGGCGCTGGCGACGCCGAAAACAGGGTATAAGCCGCCCGGGTGGTTTGCTGAGCGTCGTAATTCCCGTGCACCACCCGCACATCGGTGATGCCATGTTCTTCCAGCGTGGAGATGAACCCGCGCTGGCGGGCGATATTGACCGGGGAATCAGCTACGCCGCCCACGTAGGCAAAACGCTTGTGCTCCCCCGCCAGCAGAAACTCGGCAATCTGCCGCGCGGCCGCTTCGTTATTACTGTTGACGCTGGAGGCCATGCCACTCTCTTCGCTGCGGTTAAACAGCACTACCGGGATCCCGGCGGCAAGACACTCCTCGGACAACTCCAGCGACAGCGTCACCGAGGCCAGCACAATGCCATCCACCCGGTACTGCATAATCTGGTCAAAAATACGGTCAACGTTACCGTCCCGGTCGCCAACGAACAGCAGCAGGTGATAGTTCAGCGTATCCAGCTTTTGTGCCAGCGCCTCCAGCACCTGCGAGTAAAAGGGGTTATCAAAGTAAGAAATGACGACACCGATAATGCGCGAACGCGCCGTGTTGAGCGAACGGGCTATCGCATTCGGGCGATAGCCCAACTCGCGCGCCGCCTTCAGCACTTTTTCACGCGTTGCCGGTGAAATGCTGGCCCCCGGCGTGAACGTTCGCGACACCGCAGATTGCGATACCCCCGCCAGTTGAGCGACCTGTTGGGATGTGACTGCTGCAAAAGTCTTACGTTTCATTACCCCTGATTCCTTATCAACGTCCTGCCCATTTGCGCGTGCTTCAAACGCCTCAGCAAGTGGGTGTTTTTTATACTTACACCACCTTTGCATGCGTATGCAACACAAAAAATTAAAATTCTCACAACAAGATCGAGATCACTTTACAAACATGAAACCTTTTCGTAACTTCAAATCTTGAATACGTATGCAAAGAGTTTTCATACCGTCAATGGTACCGGAGAGAACAGGAGTCGCCCAAAGGATTGAACCGGTAAACGTCGTCCCTGACTGGTTATAACCCATTAATTCTTAAGAGGTTCAAAACCATGTTTCAAGCACTGTTACGCCGTCGGGAAGCCCGGCTCTTTTTCATCATCAGCATCCTGTTCTTTATCTGCATCCATAGCATTGATGCATTCCTGGCCCCCATGATGATCAACCAGGGCATTGAGCCACAGATCATGGGCATCATCATGGGCGCATCCGGGCTGGCAACCCTTCTGATACGCTTCCCGTTAGGCATTATTTCCGACGTGGTTAAAAGCCGCAGGATCTTCATCCAGATTGGCCTGCTGCTGCCAATTATCGCCTGGCCAATTGCCTGGCTTGAACCCAATGCCATTACGCTGTATCTGGCTAAAGCGGCAGACGGCGTCACGGCGGCGACATGGGTGCTGTACAACATCCTGTTCATGCGTTACTTCGGTCGCAACGAAGCCCCTGCCGCCGTCGCGCTGCTGGCGCTGGCAGGGCCCATCGGCGTGTTTCTCGGCAACTGTATTGGCGCGGTGCTGATTCACTATTTTGCCAATAACATCGCCTTTTTTGTCTCCTGCATCTCCGCCCTGGTGGCGTTGATCCTGACGACCCGCATTCAGGACGTGCACGACCCGGTGCAGGCCCCCACGCTTAAAGCCTGCATCACCGGCGCGCGCCAGCAGCTGGCCGACCGTTCCGTCTGGCTGATTGGCATCCTGGCGACCGTCGTCATTCTGGTGCCCTTCGCCACCCGGGACACGCTGACGCCGGTCTACGCCGAACAGCTCGGCGCCCGGGCGGGGATCCTCGCGGTGCTCGGAAACATCCACCTTCTGTTTTACGGGCTGGCCATCGCCCTGTGCAGCTCGGTGTTTTATCAGCGCCTTGGGCTGGTAAAAACCGCCGTGCTCGGCATCGTTTTACAGGTGATCTCCACCTTCGGCATTCCCTTTACCAGCAATATGTACGTCATTTACCTGTGGCAGGCGCTGGCAGGTTTTTCGTTCGGTATGGCCTTTGCCGCATTCATGTCGCTCAGCGTAGTGAATACCTCGTCTGATGAACAATCCACGCGAATGGGACTATTCCAGACCATTTATTCCTGCGGCATGTTTGTCGGGCCGGTAATGATGGGCGTAATGATGCAACATATTAACCTGTCGTCCGGTTATATATTGATTGCCGCCCTTTCCGTTGTGGCCGCTATTGCCACGCCGCTGTCCGCTCGATGGGTATATGCCCGTAAAACGCAAACCTCAGCCCAATTATTAAAAAACGGTGCGTACGCCGCCGCGCCGGATCAATAACCCACTCTGAAGTAAACACCCTTTCCCGGTCTGCCGGGAGGACAACTGACATCTAAAAAAGGTAAGGAGAAGCGTGTGTCCTGGAAATTAAAAACCGGTAAATCTACCGAAGAGCGCCAGCAAGCCAACCAGCAAATAAGAGAAACGGTTGAGCAAATACTTGCGGATATTGAAAAGCGTGGAAATAAAGCCATTCGCGAATTATCCATTAAATTCGATCGTTATGACCGTCAGGATTATCGTCTGACCCCCGCGGAGATCGACCGCTGCATAAAACAGTTAAGCCGCCAGGATATTCAGGATATTGAATTCGCCCAACAGCAGGTGGCGAATTTTGCCCGCGCGCAGAAAGAATGCCTGCGGGATCTGGAAATTGAAACGCGTCCCGGCGTTATTCTCGGGCATAAAAATATTCCGATTAACGCCGTGGGATGTTACGTGCCAGGCGGAAAATATCCCCTGCTCGCCTCCGCGCACATGTCGATTATCACCGCCAGCGTGGCGGGGTGCTCAAGAATTATCAGCTGTGCCCCGCCGTTTAACGGTCAGCCCGCCCCGGCGATTGTCGCGGCGCAAAAAATGGCTGGCGCAACGGAAATCTATGCCCTTGGCGGCATTCAGGCGATAGGCGCCATGGCGCTGGGCACGGACTCGCTGGCACCGGTCGACATGCTGGTCGGCCCCGGTAACGCCTTCGTCGCGGAGGCCAAACGCCAGCTGTTCGGCCGGGTAGGTATCGATCTGTTTGCCGGTCCGACGGAAACGCTGGTGATTGCCGATGACACCGTTGACGCGGAAATGTGCGCCACGGATCTGCTGGGCCAGGCCGAACACGGCGTCACCACCCCTGCCATCCTGCTGACGAACTCGCTCCAGCTTGCCAAAGAGACGCTCAGCGAAGTGGAACGGCTGCTGGAAAAGCTCCCTACCGCCGACATTGCCCGCCAGTCCTGGCAGGACTACGGGGAAATCATCGTCTGCGACAGCTACGAAGAGATGCTGCTGGAGGCAGATCGTATCGCTTCCGAACATGTTCAGGTGATGACCGACCGGGACGACTGGTTCCTGGCTAACCTGACCAATTACGGCGCGCTGTTCCTTGGGCCGCGTACTAACGTGGCCTACGGCGATAAGGTGATCGGAACCAACCACACCCTGCCGACGCAAAAAGCCGCACGCTATACCGGCGGCCTGTGGGTGGGCAAGTTCATGAAAACCTGCACCTTCCAGAAAGTCCTCAGCGACGAAGCCACCGCCGAAATCGGCAGCTATTGTTCGCGTCTGTCGTTGCTGGAGGGTTTCGCCGGACATGCCGAGCAGGCCAATATTCGCGTGCGCCGTTATGGCCAGACGGAGGTTCCCTACGCCACACCGGCCCCGGTCAGGGAAAAGGTGTAAGCCATGACGCTTTTGCAAACGCCCTCTTTCACCCTGCACGGCAAACGCGCGCTGGTGACCGGCGGGTCAAGAGGGATTGGCTTCGCTGCCGCCGTCGCCCTCGCACAGGCGGGCGCAGAGGTATGGATCGCCGCCCGGGGCCACGAGGCGCTGGCGCATGCCGCAAGTCTGGCAGCGGAACACAGGCTCGCATTTCACCCGCTTGAGCTGGATATTACCGACGCTCAGGAGGTGGAGCGTGTGCTGGCGACATTGCCCGCTCCCGACATTCTGGTGAACAGTGCCGGGCTGGCCCGCCACCAGCCGTTTCTTGAGGTGAACGAGGACAATTTCGATGCGGTGATGGCGCTTAACCTGCGCGCCACCTTTTTTGTCAGCCAGCGCGTGGCGCGCAGAATGCGGGCGGGCGGTAAGGGAGGGACGATTATTCACATCTCATCGCAAATGGGACACGTTGGTGGCCCCGAGCGTAGCGTGTACTGTGCCTCCAAATTCGCGCTTGAAGGGTTAACCCGAACGATGGCGCTGGAGCTGGGCGATGCGGGGATCCGCGTTAATACGCTGTGCCCGACCTTCATTGAAACCGACCTGACGCGCCCGGCGCTTGCCGATCCGGCGTTCCGCCACTACGTGCTGGACAACATCAAGCTGCGCCGGTTAGGCAAGCTGGAGGACATTATGGGCCCGGTAGTGTTTCTCGCCTCAGATGCCGCCGGGCTGATCACCGGCAGTGCCCTGATGGTTGACGGCGGCTGGACCGCTACGTGAGGGATGCAATGGAATATCCGCTTCTGGACAATACCGATCTGCCACTGGTGCTGCTTGGTGGCACGCTCTGTAACGCCCGGCTCTGGCAGCCCGTTATTGAACGGCTGAATGTCGCAGCGGTGTCCTGTATTACGCTGACGGGTGCGGAGTCCGCGCCGCAGGCGTCACGGCGGTTATTAGAGGTTCTGCCGCCGCGCTTTCTGCTGGCAGGGTTTTCTCTCGGTGCCATAGTCGCGCTGCAAATGGCCGCCGACGCGCCAGAAAGAGTGAACGGGCTGACGCTGATTTCCGTTAATCCGTTGCCCGTTGCGCCAGACACCCTCGCTTCACGCCGGGAAGCGGTACGCACCGCACAGGCGCGGGGCCTGGCCGACTGGCTGGTCTCCTCGCTGTGGCAGAGCTATGTCGCCCCGTCACGTCTGTCCGATCGGATCCTGCAAGAGACTATTTGCCGAATGGCGCAAGAGTGCGGCATTGAGACCTTTGCCGGGCAAACGGAAATGGCCATTCACCGGCAGGACAACCGGACTGCGTTTAACGCCCTCTCCTGCCCCACATTACTTCTAAACGGCGCGCAGGACGTTATCTGCACGCCCCATCATCATCAGCTACTGGCCGCAGGCAACGCGAACGTGACCAGGCATACGGTGGAGGCTGGCGGGCATTTTATTCCGCTGGAAACCCCGGATGAGATCGCGCCGCTGCTGCGTCAGTGGATAACGGAGTGCATACAGTGCGCAAAAACAGTTTAAAGACCGCATTTCTGGAAAATACTCCCATCATAAACGGCTGGCTGGCGATCCCGTCAGGTTATAGCGCGGAAATTATGGGCCATCAGGGTTACGACGCCGTCACCGTCGATTTGCAGCACGGCATGATTGATTTTGCCAGCGCGCTGTCAATGCTACAGGCGCTATCGGCCACGCCTGCCGTGCCGCTGGTGCGGGTGGCAGATAACGATCCGGCGCAAATCATGCGCGTATTAGACGCAGGAGCCTACGGCGTAATCTGCCCGATGATCTCCAGCGCGGAACAGGCTCGCCGTTTTGTCGCTGCCTGTCGCTATCCACCGCTGGGTGTTCGCTCCTTTGGTCCGGCCAGAGGTCTACTCTACGGCGGCAGTGATTATCCACAGCACGCTAACAACGAGATCCTGACGCTGGCGATGATTGAAACCCGCGAAGGGCTGGCTGATCTTGACGCCATCCTTGATACCGAAGGGCTGGACGGTGTGTTTATTGGCCCCAACGATCTCTCACTGACGCTGACCGGCAGCGCCAGCGCCGAATCGCAACATCCCGAAATGCTTGCTGCTATTGAGCGGGTGATTCACTGCTGCCGCCAGCAGCAGAAGATTGCCGGAATTTTCTGCACTTCCGGCGCGGCCGCCGCAGCGCGCATTGATCAGGGTTTTCAGTTTGTTACCCCTGCAAACGACGTCATGCAACTGGGTCGCGCCTCGCGTGAAGCCATTGCCCTCGCCCGCGGCAACGCTATCCCTACCACCGGTGCATCCGGTTATTAAAAGGAGAAATAATGAAAACCATCCATCTTACCCAGAGTCAGGCTCGAACACGGTTAATCGCCCCCGAGGACATGATTTCCTGTAATCTTGCTTTTATTGATTGCAAGCTACCCGGCTCGCATCTCAAACAAAACTATTCCTTCATCGGCCCGGGTGTAACCCAGTCCAGCGAGCAGGTCGTCAATATTCCCGAGCCGCACGGCTTTAACATTGGCGCGGCGGCTATGCCGAAAGGGGTGACGAATAACCTACATCTGCATTTCACCGCCGAGGTGTTCCTGATCCATGAAGGAACATGGCGTTTTCGCTGGGGCGCCAACGGCGAGCATGAAGCTGAATTTAGCGCACCCACTATCCTTTCAATACCGACCTGGATCTTCCGCGGTTTCACCAACGTCAGTAAAGAAGAGACCAGCGGTATGGTGTTTACGGTGCTCGGCGGGGACAACACGGGCGGCATCATCTGGCATCCTTCCGTGCTGGCGGCAGCCAGCGAATACGGAATGTATTTGAGTAAAGACAACATGCTCATCACACAGGAAACCGGCGACCCGCGGCCTGACCCCGCCGCGCTGCTGACGCCGCTGTCAGAGGAATATATTGCCGGGCTGCGTGACTACAGCGTTGAGGAGATGCGCCAGCGTGCGGTAACCGGCGATGACCGCTGCTGGTCAGCCCAGGGACTGCTGGATTCGGTGCTGCCAGGACACGGCGGCGAAATTGCGCCGGTTATCGGTTTCGGCATTTCACAGGATCGGGATTCCGCTCCCGCTATCGTGAGCCCGCACGGTTTTTCCGTCGAATGGCTGCGTCTCGCCGAGGATCACGTTGTGGGCCGCCATCTCTGCCCGGATATTCAGGTCATTATGGTCTTTAAAGGCCAGCTGGAGATCACCTGGAACGAGGCGGGCGAAGAAGTGAGCGTTATCGCTCCGGAACGTTCGGTGATCTCTGTTCCGGCAAACAGCTGGCGTCGCTACCGCGCGGTTGACGGCAAAACGGAGTTTATTCTGACGACCCGCGGCGATCAGCGTAAGCGCCTCTACTGGGATGAAGCGATCCTGCAACAGGCGAGAGAACACAATCGCTGTCTCGATCCCGATGGCTACGTGGCCGATGCCGACATCCTGCCTGCCACGGCCCGTCGGGCCGGTGCGATACTGGAGACATGCAACAGCAACAAAACCTGAATTATCCGTTGAGCTCACTTGCCGGATCCGCTGCGTTCGTTGAGAGGCATGCCAGCCTGCATTTTCAGCCTGTTAACGAACCAGCGTCCGGCCGGGCCGGGCTGATGTTCCTCCAGGTGCACCGCCTGCATGGAAAAACCGGGCCCGACGTCGGGCTGCATCGGCACGTTCAGCGTAACCAGTTTTCCCGCTGCGAGATCTTCCTCGACCATTGGCAGCGGCATATAACCCCACCCCAGTCCGGCACGCAGGAAGGCGTGCTTCGCGCCCATATCCGCTAAATGCCATGTCTTTGACGACATGACGCCAAAGCTTCGGCCCACGGTGAGAGAGGAGCGATCGGTCAGCACCAGCTGGACGTGTTCCTGTAAAAGGGAACGAAGGATCGGACCGGACGCGGTCGCCAGCGGATGCTCAGGGGAGACAACGGCCACCGCAGGCACGCTGAGAAGGAATTCTGAGATGCATCCCGCCGGAAGATGCGGCAGCGATCCGGTTATCGCCACCCGGCAATGACCGTCCAGTAAAGGCTGGAACACCGCCCCCAACGCCTCCACATACAAACGCAGCGGGGTGTCAGGAAATGCCTGCTGAAACGCCTGCACCGCAGCGGTGAGCTGCGCTACGGGAAACATCACGTCGACGGACACCGCCAGTTCAGGCTCAAGACCTTCGGCTAAGGTGCGCGCCTTAGCCTTAAAGGCGTCCATCCCGGCAGTGGCAAGACGCGCCGCTTCCAGCATGGCGACGCCCGCCTCCGTCAGCGTCGGATAACGCCCGGTACGATCGAATAATGGAAACCCGACCTGCGCCTCAAGGTTTGCCAGCGTCGCGCTGACAACCGACTGCGCGCGCCGCAGCCTGCGACCGGCGGCGGAAAAACTCCCTTCATCAACGGCAGCAATAAAGGTGCGGAGTTGATCAACAGACATACCGTCCAGCATGTATCGCTCCAGCAGATGGATCCCATCTAATTATATAGGCTATTCAGATAGGTCAAAGATTACTACTCTCAGTGCATGTTCACTACTCTTCAATGAAGGAAATACAATATGAAAACGACTACTGTAGGTATCATCGGCGCTGGCGCTATCGGGCAAGCCTTTGCAGAACAACTGGTTAAAGCGGGCATGAACGCTATTCTGAGTAACAGCCGCGGGCCGGAAAGCCTGACTGCGGTGGTTGAGAAACTGGGCCACGGGGCTCGCGCTGGCACCGTAGAACAGGCCGCCCAGGCCGACATCGTTTTTGTCAGCACAAACTGGGACAAAACCGAGGCCGCGTTACGCGGCATCAACTGGGAGGGGCGTATCCTGATCGACGCGACCAACCCGGTCATACTGCCAGGCTTCACGCTGGCTGAACTGGGCGGAAAAAACTCAAGCCAGGTGGTGACACAGTGGGCTCCGGGTGCACGCGTCGTTAAAGCCTTCAATACTCTCCTTGCAGGGGTGCTGGCTCAGGATCCGGCGCAGGCGGGTGGCCGTCGTGTCGTCTTTATCTCCGGAGACCATCCTGACGCAAAGGCGGAAATAACAGCCTTAGCCGGGCAACTGGGCTTCGCAAGTATTGATTTAGGCAGCCTGGAGGTTGGCGGTACGCTACAACAATTCCCCGGAGGGCCTCTTCCGGCGGTGAACCTGGTGCAACTGGCATAGCTAAAGGCAACGATAAATATGACGCAGCGTACTTCCGCAGAGACCTTTGAAGAATACCTTCCCGGCAAGCTGATCAGGGAACATCGGGCGCAATCTTCCCGGGATGTATTCGTGCAAATTCTGGCGCGCAGACACGTGCAGGAAAACGTCATTATTCCGGCAGTGCCGGAGCCTTTTATCGTCTGGATCCTCTCAGGTAATGCCGTCGTTGAGGAGCATTCCCCCGGTGAGCCGTGGTTAGCAAACCGCGTTACCGCAGGCGATTTCTTTCTCACAACGGCGGCTTCTCCTACTGAAATGCGCTGGCACGCCGGGCCAGATAAGCCTTTCGTCGTTATGCATGTTTATATGGGAGTGGCTATGATGCAGGAGTATGAACTGCGGGAAGTCTCCGGCGCGCGCGACGACACGCTATCCGCCCTGCTGGAGCAGATACGTCAGGAGCTGTATCTGCAAAATCCACCCAGCGGCCCGTTTATCCAGGGCATTGCGCAGGCGCTGGCAGTACATCTGATTCGCACCTATGGCACACCTGCGAAACGACACCGCGGGGGCTTGCAGGCATTTAAGCTGCACCGGGTCTTCACGGCAATGCGTGAAGGGTTAGCCCAGCCGTTTGACCTGGCACGCCTGGCTGAACTGACCGATCTTAGCGAATACCATTTTAGCCGCGCCTTTAAACAGTCAACCGGACTTTCCCCTTCTCACTACTTTATCCGGCTACGCATGGAGGAGGCGCGTCGCATGCTATCGGAAAGCAATGATTCCATTATCAATATTGCACTGAACGTCGGATACACCAGCCCCAGCCACTTTGCTGCCGTATTCCTCAGGCATAACGGCGTGACGCCCTCCCACTATCGCAGCGATGCCGTTCGCAGCAAAAGCCCGACAGTTTGAGCAAAAGCCCGCGCGAAGCGATTGCCAGAAAGATCCATTATTGACCCGTACTTCAGACATTCTTTCTGAAGCGTTGAAATCAACTCTCAAGAGGATCAACTATGGAACTCAACGGTAAAGTCGCGCTCATCACCGGTGCTTCAAGCGGAATTGGTGCCTCCACGGCCAAAAAGTTAGCGGAACAGGGCGTCAGGGTGGGTCTCGCTGCCCGCCGTCTGGATCGTCTTCAGGCGCTGGTGTCTGAAATTGAGGCTGCTGGCGGGGAAGCCATGGCGCTGGCCATGGATGTCACTGACCCGGCCTCAGTTAATAAAGGGGTGGAGGCACTGCACAAACGCTATGGCCATATTGATATCGCCTTTAATAACGCCGGGCTGATGCCGATTTCGGATATCGCCAGCCTCCGGGTTGACGAGTGGCATCGAATGGTAGATGTAAACGTAAAGGGCCTGTTTAACACGGTCGCGGCCGTATTGCCGATTATGCAGTCACAGCGCTCGGGTCATATCATCAATACCTCGTCGATCGCCGGGCGTAAAACGTTTCCCGGACTGGGCGTATACTGCGCGACGAAGCACGCGGTTGCCGCCTTCTCGGATATTTTGCGTATGGAGCTGGCCCCTCAGTTCAACATTCGCGTCACCTCGCTTCAGCCGGGTGCCGTTGAAAGTGAATTATTCGAGCATATCAGTGACGAAAATTATCGTGCACAGATGGAACAGCTGAAGGAGAAGATGACGTTCCTGAAAGCCGATGATATCGCCGACTCGATTCTTTACGTATTGCAGGCACCGGAACATGTGGACGTGGCAGAGCTGTTTATTATGCCGACCGAACAGCCGTGGTAAGAGGGTGAAGCGGGTCAGGCTGGTGCCTGACCCGCTACGTTAGTTTGCAGAGGCCGTAGGTCTGATGGTGATTTCGGTGGTATCGACACTCTCAGGCGCCTCGATGATGTGGCGCACGGCGCGAGCGATATCAGCCGGTTTGAGAGCAATAGCCCGGTACGCATCCATCACCGCCATGGTTTCTTCGTGCGTAATGGTCGAGGCCAGTTCGCTTTCCACTACCCCAGGGTTGACGCAGGTCACACGGATGTTCGAACTTTCCTGACGTAAACCATCGGAAATGGCCCGTACCGCAAATTTGGTCGCGCAATAGACGGCGGCCGTGGGCACGACGGCCAAGGCACCAATCGAGCCTATATTGACGATCTGCCCCGAGCCCTGGGCTTCCATAATCGGCAAAACAGCACCAATACCCCACAGTACGCCCTTGATATTTACCTCAATGGTGCGCTCCCATTCATCCTGCTTGCCAGCCGAAAGCGGAGAGAGAGGCATAATGCCCGCGTTGTTAATAAGTACGTCAATGCGGCCCCACTTATCCCGTGCTGCCTGAACGAAGGCGGCCATCGACTGGCGGCTGGTAACGTCTAATACCTGAGCCTCTGCCTCTCCTCCTGCGCTGCGGATTTCATCAGCCAGGGCGTGGATGCGCTCCAGCCTGCGAGCCCCCAGGAACACTTTTGCGCCAGCCTTGCCGAGCTCTCTGGCGATACCTTCTCCGATACCGCTGGAGGCACCGGTAATTAAGATGACTTTGTTCATGTTTTACTCCTTCAGTTGAGTTCACTGCAATCATAGATACAGACCATTGTTTCTTGTATCCTGCCTTTACTGGACTCACTGGTTAGCAATGTTAAACAATGAAAATCGATCTTAATTTGTTACCGCTTTTTCTGGCGGTCGCCGAAGAACGCAGCTTCAGCGCTGCCGCCGGGCGCCTGGGCATAACCCGTTCCGCTGTCAGCCAGGGAATAAGACGTCTCGAAGATGGGTTTCAGACCCTGCTGGTGATGCGCACCACGCGCTCAGTAAGGCTCACCGAAGCGGGTGAACGGTTGCATAAATCGTTGCTGGGGCCCATCGCCAACATTGAGGCGGCCTTTGACGACGTCATCTCGGACAGCATACCGCGCGGACAGCTCAGGATCGCTGTCACCTCAATTGCGGAAGCGTTTCTTTCGGGCCCACTGCTCGCCTCGTTTACGGCCGCGCATCCTGCGGTATCGCTTGATGTTTTCGTGTCAGATGAGGAATTCGATATCGTGGCAGCGGGCTATGACGCCGGGGTGAGGCTGGGCGAAGTTATCGAAAAAGACATGATCGCTATTCCCCTTACGGGCCAGCAGCGTGAACGGGTGGTGGCTTCACCTTCCTATCTGGCGACACACAGCGCACCGACGCACCCCCGTGAGCTGGTCGCTCATCGGTGTATCGGCTGGCGCCCTTCCCCGGACGTTGCCCCCTATCGCTGGGAGTTTGAGGAAGCAGGCGTCCCTTTCGATGTGGCAATTGAACCACAAATCACCACTAACGATCTGCGTCTTATGCTCAGCCTCGCGCTGGCCGGCGGTGGCATAACCTTTGCCACGGAGGACACCTTCACACCGTACATTGAATCAGGACAGCTGGTTTCCTTACTGGATGCGTTTCTTCCATCTTTTCCTGGTTTTTATCTCTATTTTCCCCAGCGCCACAATATGGCCCCCAAGCTCAGAGCCCTGATCGAGCACATCCGCCAGTGGCGACAGCTCCCCGCCACGCAGCCTACACTGCGTTAAATGGTTCCAACCCTGAATGCAGATTTTCCTCAATCTACTGCATCCCTTTGATGAGCATCAACGACAGCACGTCATTACCATGGAAAATGACAACGGACACGATGGGCAGGACTTCACACAAGGATGGAACCTTAAAAATGTACAGACCAATAGTTGTTATCCTCTTTATTCTTTTGACATTAGCCGCCCTCGTGGAAATCGGCATAATTTCTTTAGGCTAATACCGATAGCCTCTGAAAGGCCACGCTTGCGGCCTTTTATTTATTAAACATGAGAAGAAAACACGTTATTTTTTGAGTAGCAGAAATTAACCCACCCGTAAAAATATATTTTATAAATGAGACAGTTTTAAATATATCATACACCAGATATTTTACCCTAACTTAAACTACAATTAAGCAGCAGTTAAACCTAACCAAAATTAGATATTTATCGCATATTATAATTAATAATATCGCCCCGCCAGCACCGTTTTAAGGGTTGCACCTTTTACGCCAAAACCCTTTATCCACGCGCCCTCATAGCTAACGAAATATATTCACGCTATCAATTAATCTCCCCTGCAATAGCCGCGTTGGGTTTACGAACACTTAATTTGCGTATTCAGACATTTATAGCTATATCATTTTTATAACGAAATAATTTAATACCTGCACAAATAATAAGGCTTATAAATCGCAAACATATAAATAAACAACTATTTCCTGTGTAAATAATTAGCTTTGCCCTGAGGTTGCCACTTTTAATCCTGGCGGGCATCGGTCGCGCTAAAGAAAGTAACGGTAAATCCTGTTTATTAAACAGTATTTTCGCCGGGAGCGCGTTCATCCCTTCAGAAACGATGGCTTTGTTTGACACGCCGTAACCAATCACTCTGCTGGAGTAATAACTGTATGAGCCAAATATCTGTTATATCTAAATTAACTGGCGTGGAAACGACCACGGAAGGGACACAGATAACACTCGATCACTCCTCAATCGTTAAGCTTAACGTGGATCGAGCCAACATCGCAGATTACTCCCGCAGCGGAAACGATCTGGTGATTACCCTCAATTCGGGCGAAGTGATTACTCTCAAGAATTTCTACGTCACTGATGCGCAGGGCGTAAGCCAGCTGGTGCTTGAAGAGAGTGACGGAGCGCTGTGGTGGATTGAAGATCCAACCGGTGCCGCGACCTATGAATCCATCGCCTCCACCGATGCATTACTGGCGGCGTCAGGGAGTGATGCTGGTGGCGCCGCTGCGTGGCCCTGGGTGCTGGGTGGCCTGGCCGCCGCAGGTGGGATTGCTATTGCAGCGGGAACCGGCGGTGGAGGTGGCGGAGATGACGATAACAACAACCCGAATCCCGGTAATCCGGGAAATCCTTCCGAACCTGATACTACGCCTCCGAATGCTCCCACTAATCTTCAGGTCTCACCTGACGGCAAAACCGTAACAGGTACGGCTGAACCGGGCAGCACGATTACCCTTAAAGATGCCGATGGCAACACCATTGGAACGGGCAAGGTCGGCAGCGACGGCAAATTTACTATCGATCTCGGTACGCCGCTCACCAACGGGGAGCAGATCACCGCCACGGCCACCGACCCGTCCGGCAATACCAGCCAGGGTGGTCAGGTCACAGCACCGGATCTCACCGCGCCGGATGCACCTGCCAATCTGGAGGTTTCGCCTGACGGCAAAACCGTCTCCGGTACGGCTGAGCCGGGCAGCACCGTGACACTGAAAGATGCCGATGGCAACACCATCGGAACGGGCAAGGCTGGCAGCGACGGGAAATTTACTATCGATCTCGGCACGCCGCTCACCAACGGGGAGCAGATCACCGCCACCGCCACCGATCCGTCCGGCAATACCAGCCCGGGCGTTCAGGTCACGGCACCGGATTCAACCGCGCCGGCTGCCCCCGAGATTGTCACCGTCAATGATAACGTGGGCACCGAAGCGGGCCCGCTGAGCAACGGACAACGCACGGACGATGCACGCCCGACGTTCAGCGGCATCAGTGAAGCTGGCACCGTTATTACCTTCTATGACAACGGCAAGCCGATCGGCACCGCCACGGCCGATGCTACCGGGAAATGGAGCTTTACCCCGTCGACCAACCTGTTTGAAGGAAACCACGCCATTACCACCACCGCGACCGATGCGGCAGGCAATACCAGCCCGGCGTCCACGGCGGTGACCTTCGTGGTGGATACGGTCGCACCAGGTGCCCCGGCCATCACCGGCATGACCGACGACGTTGCGCCCAATACCGGCGTGCTCGGAAGCGGAAGCACCACTAACGATCCGCGCCCGCAGCTCACCGGCACGGCGGAAGCGGGCTCTACGGTCACCATCTATGATAACGGCATTGCCATTGGCACAGCGGTTGTAGGCAGCAACGGAAGCTGGAGCTTTACGCCGTCGGTTAACCTGAGCGAAGGCAGCCACCAGCTTACCGTACGCGCCACCGACATCGCCGGTAACACCGGTCCGGCCTCGCCGGCCTTTACCGTAACGGTGGATGTCACCACCCCGCCGGTGCCGACAGGATTTATCGTTAACGATGACACCGGAGGGCTGAAAGGCACGATTACCGCCGGGCAGTTTACCGACGAGTCGCAGCCCCGCCTGACGGGCCGAGGAGAACCAGGCAGCACGATTACGGTTTACGATAACGGCGTTGCGATTGGCAGCACAACGGTTCTGCCGAACGGTACCTGGAGCATCACGCCGACAACGCCGCTGGCAGAGGGTGCACATTCGATTACCCTGCGCGAAACCGATGCGGCAGGCAACCAGAGCGGCCTGTCTCAGCCGATCAACTTTACCGTCGATCTTACGCCGCCAGACATGCCGGAGGCGACGCTCAATTCGACAGGCACGCAAATCACCGGTACTGCCGAGCCGGGCAGCAAAATTGTCATCACCAACAACGCCGGGGTGCAAATCGGGACCGCCACTGCCGACAGCAACGGCAACTACATCGCCAACCTGAACCCTGCACAAGTGAACGGCGAGATCATCTCCGTGGTCGCCTCCGATGCCGCAGGCAACCAGAGTTCCCCGGCGCTGGTTAACGCAGCGGACATCACCGCGCCTGCCGCACCGGGTAACCTGGTGGTGGCGGAAGACGGGGCAAGCGTCAGCGGAACCGCCGAGCCAAACAGCACGATTATTATTAAAGCGCCGGACGGTACGATCATCGGCCAGGCCACCGCCGGTCCGGACGGCACCTTTACCATCCCGATTTCGCCAGCCCAGACCAACGGCGAAGCCCTTGAAGTGACGGCCACCGACGGCAGCGGCAACACCAGTCCGTCCGGCTTTGCCGACGCGCCAGACAGCACGCCACCGCTGGCACCGGAAAACGTGGTGATCTCTGCCGACGGCACCACGGTAACCGGTACAGCCGAGCCGGGCAGCACCGTCACCATTCGTGAAAATGGCGTTAAGGTCGGGGAAGCGGTCGCCGACGATCAGGGTAATTTCAGCGTTGATCTGATCCCGCCGAAAGCCAACGGCGAAGCCCTGACCGCAGATGCCACCGATACCGCCGGAAACACCGGCCCGACCGCGCCGTTTGACGCGCCGGACATCACCGCGGCACAAACCCCGGTCATCACAGGCGTGGAGGATGATGCGCTCGACGTCACCGGTCCTGTCAGCCAGAACGGTCTCACCAACGACAAAACCCCGACCATCAACGGAACGGGCGAGCCCGGCACGACGATCACCCTCTACAGCGGCACCACTGAAATCGGAACCGCGGTGGTTGGGCCTGACGGCCAGTGGTCCATCACGCTGGAAACGGATCTTCCCGACGGCGGGCACGTGCTGACGGCGACGGCGGTTGACGCCAACAATAACCTCAGCGGGACATCGAACACCTGGAGCATCACGGTGGATACCGCCGCGCCGGGCGCTCCAGCCATTACGCAGGTCATTGATGACGTACCGGGCCGCACGGGGCCGCTCGACAACAACCAAATCACCAACGACACGCTCCCGACGCTGAACGGTACCGGCGAGCCGGGCTCCACCGTGACGATCCGCCTGGACGGACAGGATATTGGTACTGCCATTGTGAACAACGGCGGCGCATGGACCTTCACGCCCACTACCGCATTAGGGAACGGGCAGCATACGTTCACCGTCGTCGCGAGCGATGCGGCCGGCAACACCAGCGCATCATCACCCGGCTTTACCTTTACCGTCGATACCACTCCGCCACCGGCGGCCACCCTTGACACCGTCTCCGATAACATCGGCACTGTGCAGGTTCCGCTTAACAGCGGGGATACTACCGATGACACGCTGCCGCAGCTGCAGGGAACCGCACCGGAAGGCACCACCATCACTATCTATGACGGGACCACCCTGCTCGGCACGGCCGTGCTTGACGGCAGCGGCGGCTGGAGCTTTACGCCAACCACGCCGCTGACGGACGGCCCGCATTCGCTGACGGTCCATGCGACGGATGAGGCGGGTAATACCACCATCTCGCCACCGTTTGAGCTGGCGATCGACACGACCGCGCCTGCAACGCCGGATATTCCTGAGATCACCGTGAACCCGGACGGCGCCACACCGGGGACGGCTCTGAATCCTGGGGAGACCACCCGCGATACCACACCAACCCTGAGCGGCTCGGGCACGCCGGGAGATACCGTAAGCATTTACGATGGCGCAACCAAAATAGGTGAAGCCGAGATCGATGGCGACGGTAACTGGAGCTGGATACCGGAAGATCCGCTCCCTGACGGCACCTACGATCTCTCCCTGACGGTGACCAATCAGGACAGCGCCGGGAACGAAAGCGCACCGTCCACGCCAGTGACCATTACCATTGATACCGACGCGCCGGGCCAGCCGGGGATCCCGACGGTGACAGACAGCGTAAGCCAGATCACCGGGCCAGTGGACAACGGCGGAACCACCAACGATCCGCGCCCGGTACTGAGCGGCACCGGTACGCCGAATGACGTCATTACCATCTATGACCAGGTGGGTACAGGCGAGCCGCAGGCCGTGGGCAGCGTCACGGTGGACGGTAGCGGTAACTGGAGCTGGCGTCCTGAGAGCAACATTGGCGAAGGGACGCACCAATACACGGCGACCGCCACCGATGAAGCCGGCAATGAATCTCTGCCATCAACCGGTATCACGATAACGGTCGACACCCTCGCCCCGGATACCCCGCTCATCGGTTCCATTGGCGGCGCTCAGAATGGAGGCTCAACCAACGATAACACACCTGTCATTGGCGGAGGCGGCACGACCGGCGAAACGGTGATTATCTACAACAACGGCGTGGAAGTGGATCGCGTTGAAATCGCCAATGGCGAGTGGTCATACACCCTGCCGACACAAACCGATGGTCCGCTGAATATCACCGTCGCCGCGGTGGACGACGCGGGTAACCTGAGCCCGGTCAGCCCGGTCTTTAGCGTGACGGTCGATACGCAGGCACCGACCGTGCCGCAAATTGACGCCGTCTCTGACAGCCAACTGACCAACAGCGTGCTTTACACCCGCGACGGTACCCCAACCCTCACCGGGATTGGCGAGCCGGGTTCGAGCGTAACCGTTTCTGTTGATGGCACGCCGTCTCCGGTGGTCGTGGTGGTTCAGCCGAACGGGACATGGTCCTGGACAGCCGACCCCGCGCTTGCGGAAGGGCCGCACACCTTCTCGGTTGCCGCAAGTGACGCGGCGGGGAATACCTCCGCCAGCTCCGGCGATCTCAGCGTGACGGTGGATACGCTGCTTCCTGCAACGCCAACCAATATCACCATTGCCGCAGAGGGCACGCCGCTGACCGGTACGGCAGATGACGGAACCACGGTGACGGTGCGTGACGCCGGCGGCAATATCATCGGGACCGGGGTCGCGACGGGAGGCACCTTCTCCATCGCCCTCTCCCCGGCCCAACTGGATCCCGCGACGCTGACGCTGTTCGCCACGGACGCCGCAGGTAATGCAAGCCCGACAACCACCTTTGACGTACCGGACTCCCCGCTTATTCTGCCAGCGGTGCCGGTGATTACGGCAATCAACGATGACGCCGATCCCGTCACTGGCGATGTGAAAGATAAAACCACCAATGACACCACGCCTACCCTTACCGGCACCGCCGATCCGGGTAGCGTCATCACCATTTATCTGGATGGGGCGCTGGTTCCGCTGACCGAAATTGTTGCGGATACAGACGGCAACTGGAGCTATACGCCTCTACTGCCGCTCGCGGAAGGCCCACACACCTTCGCCGTCACCGCCACAAACACCACCACCGGCGCGACCAGCGGGCAGTCGCCGATCGCGACCGTCATCGTCGACCTCACCGATCCGACCGCACCAGCCATCGGTGCGGTGACCGATGACGTAGGCCCGGTCACCGGCCCAATCGCTGACGGGCAGAGCACCAACGACAACCGTCCTACCCTGACCGGAACAGGCACGGCCGGGGACACCATTACGGTGTACGATGACGGCGACCCGCTGGGCACCGTTGTTGTCGGTCCGACCGGCACCTGGAGCTACACGCCGCCTGCGCTGGACGACGGCAGCCACACCCTGACCGTGACCGCCACCGACCCGGCAGGCAATGAGAGCGCCCCGTCGGCCGGGATCACCATTGTGGTCGACACCGTTTCCACCACGCCGGTAATTACCAGCGTGACGGATAACGCAGGGAATGCGGCAACGCCTGTCCCAAGCGGCGATCCAACCAACGACACTACGCCAACCCTGACCGGTAGCGCCGAGCCGAACAGCGTCGTCGCCATTTTTGATGGCGCTACGCAAATTGGTACGGTGGCAGCAGACGGCACCGGTGCCTGGACATTTACTCCTGAAACCGCCCTCGGCGAAGGGACGCATGACTTTACCGTCAGAGCGACGGATCCGCAGGGCAACGTCAGCCAGCCGTCAAACGCCTGGAGCGTCGAAATCGATCTGACTGCGCCACAGGTGCCGACGATCGTTACGGTCAGCGACAACGCCCCGGGAGGCGCAACCGGCCCGCTTACCGCCGGGCAGGTGACCAATGACACCACGCCAACCCTCAGCGGCACCGGCCAGGCGGGTACCATCATTCACGTGCTTAATAACGGCGTGGAGATTGGCACCACCACGGTCGACGGCAGCGGCAACTGGACCTTTACGCCGGATCCGGTACTGACGGACGGGACGTATAACCTGCGCGTTAACGCCAGCGATGATGTCGGAAACGTCTCCGCCAACTCGCCAGTGTTCGCCTTTACGGTGGATACCGCCGGGCCTGCGGCCCCGGTGGTTACCACGGTAATAGACGATGTCAGCCCGGGAACGGGAACCCTCGCCAGCGACGGCTCCACGAACGACACCCGTCCAACCTTCAACGGTACGGGGGAAGTGGGCGCAACGGTACACGTTATTGTCGATGATGTGGAAATTGGCACGGCGGTCGTCAACGCCCAGGGTAACTGGACCTTCACGCCGACCACTGAACTGGGCGAAGGGCCGCACGTTATTACCTTCAACGCCACCGATGCCGCAGGCAATACCGGGGTCACCTCACCACCGTTCAACCTGACGGTGGATACCTCGGTGCCTGAGGCACCGGTCTTTACCCCGGCCACTGACGATGCTGGTACCGTGCTGGGCCCGGTCGCCTCGGGACAAAGCACAGACGACACCACGCCAACGCTGAACGGCACCGCGGCGGCCAACGCGACCATCACCATTTATGAAAGTGGCCGTGAAGTGGGTACCGCCGTGGCGGACGCAAACGGCGTATGGAGCTTTACCACCGGTACGCTGGCAAACGGCAGCCACACCTGGACCGCCACGGTAACCGATGCCGCGGGCAACGTCAGCCCTGCCTCACCAGGCTTTACGCTGGTGGTAGATACGGCTGCGCCTGTCGCGCCGGTTATCACCCAGGCGATTGACGACGTTGGCACCATCACCGGGGCAATAGGTTCCGGCCAGACCACCAACGATCCTCTCCCGCGTCTGGTGGGGACCAGCGAGCCGCTGGCCACCGTGAATATTTATGAGGGCACCACGCTGGTGGGCACCGGTACTGCCGATGCCGATGGCAACTGGACCGTCGATATCACCGTGCCGCTGGACAGTGGGTCACACACCTTTACCGCAGAAGCAACGGATCAGGCGGGTAACACCAGCACGTCGTCCGCCGACTTCAGCCTGACCATTGATACCACACCGCCAGCGCTGCCGGTGCTGACCAGCATCACCGACGATGTCGGTAACGCCGCTGCGCCTGTCGCCAACGGCGGGTTAACCAACGACGCGCGGCCAACGCTCACCGGTACGGCAGAAGCCGGCGCGACGGTCACCATCTTTGATAATGGGGTACAGATTGGCACCGCAGTCGCCACCGGTGGCGCGTGGAGCTTTACGCCTTCCACCCCGCTGGCTGACGGGCCGCATAATCTGACCTTCTCCGCTACCGACGCGGTGGGCAACGCCAGCGCGCAGACCGGCGGTTACACCATTAATGTGGATGCCACCGCCCCTGTCGTACCGGCAATCACCTCGATTGAGGATGATGTGGGGACCGTCACCGGACCTGTTACTGGCACCAACCCAACCAACGACACCCGTCCGACCTTAAACGGTACGGCAGAAGCCAATGCCACCGTACGTATTTACGACGGCACGACGCTGGTGGGGACCGTCACTGCCGATGCCAACGGCAACTGGACGCTGCCGCAAACCAGCACCACGCTGACGGAAGGCGCGCATAACTTCACCGCAACCGCCACCGATGCCGCGGGCAATATCAGCGTGGCTTCACCGATTATCACGATTAACGTTGACCTGACGCCGCCACCAGCCCCAACCGGGCTGGCGGTGATCACCAACGGGACGCAGGTCACCGGTACAGCAGAAGCGGGAAGCACCGTCACCATCACCAGCAGCACCGGAACCGTGCTTGGAACGGCCGTCGCGGACGGTAGCGGAAGCTTCAGCGCCACCATCACCCCTGCACAGACCGCCGGTGAATCCCTGATCGTCTTTGCTACCGATAAGGCCGGTAACGCGGGTATCACTACCTCCGTGATTGCCCCGATCACCACAATCCCGAACGCGCCTGTTATCGCCAATATTGACGATAACGTTGGCACGGTGACGGGCAACCTGACCAACGGGAATACCACCGATGACACCACGCCAACCCTGAGCGGCACGGCGCAGCCGAACACGACCATCACCCTCTATAACAACGGGGTGCTGATGGGCACGGTCACCGCGAATGCCAGCGGCAACTGGAGCTTCACCACGCCGGTGCTGAGCGAAGGCCCGCATGCCTTCACCGCCACGGCGAGCAACGGCTCGGGCACCAGCCCGATTTCCACGTCAACCACCGTCATTGTCGATCTCACTGCGCCAACGGCTCCAACCGGGACCTTCAACGCAGACGGCAGCGTACTGACCGGTAGCGCTGAAGCGGGCAGCACCGTCACCATCCGCCTGGCGGATAATTCAACGGTCACCGCCACGGCGGACAGCAACGGTTCCTGGAGCTACACCTTCCTCAATAAACAGACGGAAGGTCAGACGCTGCAAATCACCGCCACCGATGCGGCAGGCAACGTTTCGCTGCCCGGCTCAGCCCTTGCGCCGGTGGTGCCGCTCTCTGCCAGCACCAACGCTGAAGAACTGGCGCTCACGACCACCGCCACGGTGACCAATTCGCAGTACAGCGACTATGGTTTCCTGCTGGTAGGCGCCTTAGGTAACGTGCTGACGCTGCTCGGCAACGATACCGCGCAGGTAGGTTTCACCGTCGGCAACGGCGGCAGTGCGGATATTGCCGTGAACGCCAACGCCACGGGTGCCGTTCTTTCCCTGCTCAATACCCTTGAGCTGGTGGTACAGCGCTTCGACGCCGCCAATAATACCTGGACTACCGTGGTCGATACCGGGCAGCCGCAGTTCGCTGACCTGTTGACCCTCGGCGCGACGGGGGTGTCGCTGAACCTGACCGGGCTGGCGAATGGTCAGTATCGCGTCCTGAGCTACAACACTAACCTGCTGGCAACCGGCTCTTACACCAGCCTCGATGTGGCGGTGAAAGAGACCAGCGCAGGCACCGTGTCCGGCGAGACCAGCGTTGTCGGGAACGTCATCACTGACGTGGATCCAACCGCAGGCAGCGACAACGCCCCGGCGGGCACCACCGTCACTACGGTCACCAACGCCCAGGGCACCACCACCAGCGTTACGGCTGACGGCACGGTGATTCAGGGGCAATACGGCACGCTGACCATCAACCTGGACGGCAGCTATACCTATAACCTGACCAACACCAGCGCCGCCGTCATTGGCCGCACGGAGAACTTTACCTACACCATCACCCACAACGGCACCAGCGCCTCGGCAAATCTGGTTCTGTCGCTGGGCGAAGGCACTACCAGCAGCGGGATCGTGGCCGTGGACGATACCGCCTCGCTGACCTTCGACACCACTGTGGAGGCGATCAACAACGGCACCTCGTCGCAGGGCGGCTTTACCCTGGTGGGGATCAACCTTGGCAATACCCTGGGGCTGAACCTGCTGGACGATCTGGCCAACCCGATCATCTATAACGTGGAAGAAGGCACCACCCGCACCATGACCGTTCAGGCGTCCGTGGGCGGCGTCGCGCTGGCCTCGGTTTTCGACCTCTACATCTATAAGTTCAACAATGCGACGCAGACCTTCGAGCAGATGCGCGTTGAACCCGGCTGGCTGCGCGCGCCGCTGCTGGGCGGCACCTCCCCGCAGCTGACGTTGAACCTGCCCGCTGGCGAGTACCTGTTCCTGCTCAATACGGCGGCGGGGATCACCGCGCTGACGGCCTACACGCTGAACGTCTTGCAGGATCATGTCTACAGCGTGGCAAGCGTGAGCGAGAGCACGACCGGGGATGTGCTGGCGGATGATATTGCGCCAGCAGGTACCGTGGTCTCCGACGTTAACGGCGTGGCGGTGAACAGCAGCGGCCTGACGGAGATCACTGGCGAGTACGGTACGCTGCGGATCAACGCAGCCGGGGAGTACACTTACACCCTGGACAGCGGAGTCGGCGCTGACAACATCAGCACCCCGGATACCTTCGTCTACACCATCACCGCGCCGAACGGCTCGAAAGACACGGCATCGCTGAACATCACCCCGACCGCGCAGCCAATGGACGCGGTGAACGATGTCAGCACGGCGATGGACGTGAACTCGGTGCACCGCACCGCCGCATACTCGGATACCACCGTCGGGTCGGCGAGCTGGAACGCCGCGCTGCTTGCCTCAACCCAGGGCAGCGGAAGCGGGACCTTCGTGGTGGATCCTAATACTGCACTGCATAACGTGGTTCTGTCGTTTAACGTCGCCTCGCTGCTGACCCTTACCGGGTTAACGGTCGACTGGACGCTGACCAACGGCACCACCACCCTCAGATCCGGCTCATTTAACGGCGGGCTGCTGCTGGGCGGCACGGCGACCATCAACCTGACGGGTCTCGATCTGGAGGCGGGAACCTATACGCTGAACTATACCGGCAGAATGGGACCGCTGGGGGTGGGAAATATCACCGTTACCCCAAGCGTCACCGGGACCAGCTACTCCCTGTCGCAGTTTGACGCCACGGGCACCCACACCGTTGACGGCAATATCTTTGACGGCACCGGCTCCGCGGGCGCGATGGACCAGCTGCACTCGGTGGATACCCGTCTCAGCATTACCGGCTACGACGGCGTAACCACCACGCTGGATCCTTACACCGGCAGCACGCAGGTAAACATCACGGGCCACTACGGCACGCTGGCAATTGCCGCAGACGGCAGTTACACCTACACACTCAACCCTGGGATATCGTTCTCTACCATCACCAGCAAGGAGGTCTTTAACTACACCCTGACCGACGCCAACGGCACCCGGGATACCGCCTCGCTGACCATCAATATGGCACCGAAATTTGTCAGTTCGGAACATAACGATGTGATTAGCGGCACGGCCTACGGCGACACGCTGATTTATCAGGTGTTGAACACTACGGCGGGTAACGCCACCGCAGGTAACAGCACGGGTGACCACTGGACGAACTTCTCCCTGTCGCAGGGAGACAAGATCGACATTGGCGATCTGCTGGTGGGCTGGAACGGTAGCGCGTCGACGCTGGGGAACTATGTCTCTGTTTCACAAAGCGGTAACAATACTGTGATCTCCATCGACCGTGACGGCACGGGAGCCGCCTACACTAAATCTACGCTCGTTACGCTGGACAATGTTCAGACCACCTACGACGAGCTTGTAAACCAGCAACACATCATTACCTGATAGCACCTGCAAGAAATGACCCGGGCGCGCACAGCGCCCGGGCATAAACAATAAAGCAGTACTTTTTTATTAGGGACAAGACATGGGAAAGAAGATGCCTTACTGGTGGCTCTCGTGCTGCCTGATATCTGTGCCCGCTATCGCGGCAAACCCTGCGGCGATGATTAATACCGGACAATTAAGCGAAACGCAGGAACTCCCCTCTTTAAATGGCCGCGTGGCGCCCGTAGCCAGCAAAGCCGCCCCCGGCACGCTACAGCTGAATGAAGCGGTTAACCGCGCCGTGACCTGGCATCCGGCCATCAGTGAAGCCGTCGGCAAACTCTATCAGCAGAGCGAAAATGTGGACGTCGCCAAATCAAAATATTATCCGCAAATTAACGCTGGCATGGATAACGGCTATAGCCACGACGGCGACGATAATGGCTTTACCCCCTCGCTGGTGCTTTCGCTTTCGCAAATGCTTTACGACTTCGGCAAAGTCGCAAGCCAGGTGCGCGCCGAAAACGCGGGCGTCGCCCAGCAGCAGGCCAACGTGCTGGTGAGCATCGACACTATCGCCCACGATACCGCCATCGCTATGGTGCAGGTGCAGACCTGGCAGCAGATGGTCGAGACCGCTAAAGAACAGCTGGACGCCCTGACCTCCATCGGCACACTGACGAAGCTGCGTAATGACGAAGGCGCCACGTCGCTCTCTGACGTGGTGCAGACCGATGCCCGTATCGAAGGCGCGCGAGCGCAGCTGATGCAGTATCAGGCCAGCCTCGACAGCTCACGCGCCACGCTGATGAGCATGCTGGGCTGGGACGGCCTGAACGCGGTCAGCAATGAATTTCCGCAAAGTCTGGCCCGCAGCTGCGATATTGCCGAGCCGGACGATCGCCTGGTACCCTCGGTTTTAGCGGCCTGGGCGCAGGCCAACGTCGCGCAGGCCAATCTCGACTATGCCAACGCGCAGATGACCCCTACCGTCTCGCTGGAGCCGGAAGTCCGCCACTATCTTAACGACCGTTACTCAGGCAACGAAACGCGGGACCGCACCCAGTACTCCGCGTGGGTAAAAGTGCAGATGCCGCTCTATCAGGGCGGCGGCCTCACCGCCCGGCGTAATGCCGCCGGACACGCGGTGGAATCGGCCCAGTCCACCATTCAGCGCACCCGTCTTGAGGTGCGGCAAAAACTGCTGGAAGCGCGCAGCCAGGTGATGAGCCTGATGAGCACGCTTCAGATCCAGGGCCGCCAGGAAGCGCTCAGCGCCCGTACCCGCGAGCTGTATCAGCAGCAGTATCTCGATCTTGGTTCCCGCCCACTGCTCGACGTGCTCAACGCCGAGCAGGAGGTGTATCAGGCGCGCTTTACCCAGCAGCAAACCGCCGGACAGCTCCGCCAGCTTCAGCTGAACTGTCTCTACCAAACCGGGCGCATACGTCAGGCGTTCGATCTTGAAAACCGCACCATCCAGACCGTGGAGATCCAGCCATGAAGCAACGCGATATTCCGCAGGGTGAAAACATGACGGATGAGGCGCTGGAGCAGTGGGCGCAGGCGTTTGGCTATGTGGCGACGCGCTATCGCGTTGCCTGCTCGCCAGGCTCGCTGATCGCGGGCGCGCCGTGGCTGAAAGGCAAACCGATGGTGCCCGCGCTGACGCAGCTCGCCCGTGAAGCCGGGCTGACGTTCCAGCTGCTGACGGCCGATCAGCACGCCATCAACAGCTGGCGTCTGCCGGTGGTGGTAGAGCTAAACGACGGTAAAATCGGCGTGATCGACAATTTCGACGGCGAGGATACGCTTGAGGTCAGCTTTTTCGACGACAACACGCACACCAACCGCCTGTCGATGAGCGCGATGCTGCCTGCCATCCGCCACGTCATCGCCCTGCGTCCGCTGGCGGCGCTGAAGGACAGCCGCGTGGACGCCTATATCTCAAAATACCGCCCGGACTGGCTCTACCGGCTGGTGATGCGCGACCTTCGCCCTTACAGCTGGGTGATGCTGGCGGCGCTGTTTATCAACGTGCTCTCCCTCTCCGGCATTGTCTTTTCCATGCAGGTGTATGACCGGGTGATCCCCGCCCAGTCCTACCCGACGCTCTACGTACTGACTATTGGGGTACTGATCGCCACGCTGTTTGGTTTTGTGCTGCGCGTGGCGCGCGGGCACATTATGGATCTGCTGGGCAAACGCTCGGATATGCGCGTCTCGGATCGGGTCTTCGGCCACGCGCTGCGGCTACGCCATAGCGCCATTCCGCGCTCCACCGGCAGCTTTATCTCCCAGCTGCGCGAGCTGGAGCAGATCCGCGAGATGGTCACCTCCTCCACCATTTCCACCATCGTCGATCTGCCGTTCTTTATCCTGTTTGTGATTGTGCTGGCGATCATCGCCCCGCAGCTGGCGTGGATCGCCCCGGTGGCGGCGGTGATCATGGTCCTGCCTGGCCTGCTGCTGCAAAAGAAACTGGCAGAGCTGGCGAAGCAGTCGGCGCATGAATCTACCCTGCGCAACGCGGTACTGGTGGAGAGCGTGCAGGGGCTGGAGGACATCAAGCTGATGCAGGCGGAGAACCGCTTTTTGCAGCAGTGGAACAGCTATATCCAGATCACCGCCGAATCCGGCCTGCGCACCCGCGAACTGACGCAGAACCTGATCAGCTGGGGGATGACCATTCAGAGCCTGGTCTATGCCGGGGTGATCGTGGTGGGCGCGCCGATGGTGATCGACGGCACCTTAACCACCGGTTCGGTGGTGGCCGCCTCGATGCTCGCCTCACGGATGATCGCCCCGATGGCGACGCTGTGCGGCGTGCTGGCCCGCTGGCAGCAGGTGAAGGCGGCCAAAGAGGGGCTGGACAGCATTATGCAGCTGCCGACCGAGAACCAGCGCGAAGAGACGCCGATCCGCCAGGACGTGCTGCGCGGCCACTATCTTTTCGAGCAGGCGCAGTTCCGCTATCACCCGGAAGATCCCCGCATGGCGCTGCGCATTAACCGCCTGGAGATCAAAGCGGGCGAAAAAGTGGCGATCCTCGGGCGCAACGGCGCGGGTAAATCAACCCTGTTGCAGGCGATGGCGGGCGGGATGGATCTGGCGGGCGGTGAACTGCGGCTCGACAACCTCAGCCTGCCGCATCTGGACGTGGCTGACGTGCGGAGAAACGTCGGCTTTATGACCCAAAACGCCCGGCTGTTTTACGGCACCCTGCGCGAGAACATCACGCTCGGCATGCCGCGCGCCACCGATGAAGAGATCTTCGAGGTGCTGGAGATGTGCGGCGCGGCCAGCTTTGTGCAGAAGCTGCCAAAGGGGCTGGATTACCCGATTATGGAGAACGGCGTCGGGCTGTCCGGCGGGCAGCGGCAGTCTATTCTGCTGGCGCGGATGCTGCTGCGCGACCCGAATATCGTGCTGATGGATGAACCGACCGCCTCCCTTGATGAACATACTGAGCGGGAATTTATTCAACGTCTCGGGGCGTGGCTCGGCAACCGCACGCTGGTTGTCGCGACCCACCGCGTGCCGGTACTGGAGCTGGTGGAGCGCGTGGTGGTACTCAAAGATGGCATGCTGGTGATGGACGCGCCAAAAGCGCAGGCGCTGAACAACAGCCGTATGCAGCAACAGCAGCAGGCAACCGGACGGGAGTGGAACAATGAAAATCAATCAGCGTGACGTTGCCGCAGTAGAAGATCTGGATAACGCGCTCGACTCCGAAAGCGGTTATACCGGTGCCCGGCGCATCGTTTTCTTCTCCCTGCTGATGTTTGTGGTGCTCGGCGTCTGGGCGTGGTTCGGGGTGCTGGATGAAGTCTCAACCGGCACCGGAAAAGTGATCCCCAGTTCACGCGAGCAGGTATTGCAGTCGCTGGATGGGGGGATCCTCACCGAGCTGAACGTACACGAAGGGGATCAGGTGCAGGCCGGACAGGTGCTGGCGCGGCTGGATCCTACCCGCTCGGAATCTAACGTCGGCGAAAGCGCGGCGCGTTACCGCGCGTCGCTGGCCTCCAGCGTGCGCCTGTACGCCGAGGTGAACGATCTCCCGCTGAAATTCCCGCCTTCCCTGGCGAAATGGACCGACCTGACCGCCGCAGAAACGCGGCTTTACAACTCTCGCCGCGCCCAGCTGGAGGATACGCAGCGTGAACTACGCTCCGCGTTAGCGCTCGCCAATAAAGAACTGGCGATCACTCAACGGCTGGTGAAAACCGGTGCCGCCAGCCACGTGGAAGTGCTACGCCTGCAACGGCAGAAAAGCGACCTGGAGCTGAAGCTCACCGACGTGCGTTCCCAGTATTACGTGCAGGCCCGTGAAGCGCTGTCGAAGGCCAACGCCGAGGTGGATATGGTGTCAGCGATCCTGAAAGGCCGCGAGGATTCCGTTACCCGCCTGACTGTGAAGTCGCCGGTGCGCGGGATCGTGAAAAACATCAAGGTGACCACCATCGGCGGCGTCATACCGCCCAACGGCGAGTTAATGGAAATTGTGCCGGTGGACGATCACCTGCTGATTGAAACCCGCCTCTCGCCACGGGATATCGCCTTTATCCATCCTAATCAGGAGGCGCTGGTGAAAATCACCGCCTACGATTACGCGATTTACGGCGGGCTGCACGGAGTGGTGGAGACCATTTCCCCGGACACCATTCAGGACGAAGCGAAGCCGGAGGTGTTCTACTACCGTGTATTCATTCGCACCAGCCAGGATTATCTGGTGAACAAGGCGGGCAGGCACTTTTCGATTGTGCCGGGGATGATTGCGACGGTGGATATTAAGACCGGGGAGAAAACGGTGCTGGATTATCTGATTAAGCCGTTTAACCGGGCGAAGGAGGCGCTGAGGGAGCGGTAGTCAAACGCCGGGTGGCGGCTTCGCCTTACCCGGCCTACACCGCTGTTCCGAGTGATGAGGATCCAACACACCTAACATGATCTCCATCACCAATCTGCTATAGTAGCCCAAATTCATTTTTCAGGAAGAAATCATGCGCCAACGAACCATTGTCTGCCCCATCATCCAGAATGACGGAGCCTACCTGCTATGTAAAATGGCCGACGATCGCGGTGTATTCCCCGGTCAGTGGGCACTCTGCGGTGGTGGAATGGAACCAGGCGAAACCATGGAACAGGCGCTGCGCCGTGAAGTCCGTGAGGAGCTGGGCGACGCGCTGGACATTATCGACGTCAAGCCCTGGGCTTTTCGCGATGACATCAGGGTCAAAACTTACGCCGATGGTACCACCGAGGAAATTTATATGATTTATCTGATCTTCGACTGCATCAGCGCCAATCGGGATGTTACGTTTAACGACGAGTTTCAGGAGATCGCCTGGGTTTATCCGGAATCGTTAAGAGAGCTGGATCTCAACGAGGCCACGCGCATTACCTTTGCGCAAAAGGGCCTTCTTTAATCGCCCACTGCCCCGGCGTTTTACCGGTCCACGTTCTGAAAACTTCAATAAATGCGCTGACGCTGCTGTATCCGCACGAGAGCGCAATCCACCCCACCGGCTTCCCCGCCGCCAGCCACTCCATCGCCTGCATGACGCGCGCCAGCTGGCGCCAGTTGACGAAGTTCATCCCCGTCTCCGCGCTAAACCGCCGGTTGAATGTACGTACGCTCATCCCGGCACGGCTGGCATGGCTTTCCACCGTCTGATTATCATCGACGGATTGCAGCAGTTTCCTGACCACATTTTTCAGCCGGGGATCGGTCGGTACGGGCAGATAAAAGCGGACCTGAGACGCCAGAGCCAACTCCTCCAGCAGCAGGATGAGCTTTCGGGGATCGTATTCACTCCCGGCAACGCTTAAACGGGAAAACAGTGCATCGGTAAAATCGTCAGACTCGAAAAGCGTGGCCTCTTCCGGAAGCCCTTCACAATGGGCAGGGTCAAGATAGACAGCGCAACCTTCAATCGCACTTTCCGAAAAGGCAGCGTGCTGCTGACCAGGCGGGATCCAGCCGATATGTTTTGCGGGTACCACCGAACGCCCCAGCGGCGTCTCAATCAACAGCAGCCCCGCAGCAATGCGCCAGAGCTGGCCGGCATGATGGCTGTGCCACGGGGTGTGATAGCCGCCGGGATGAACAAGCCTCTCAGTTGTCAGCATGAATTTGACCGAAAATCGTTATTCTTCGACTTATTACAGAAACTACGCCTTATGCTGTCAAGGATAATAGCGGCTCAACATCACGAGGAGCTAACATGACCATCATTACATCCCTGATAAACCAGCCCGACAACACCGCGCAGCGCGAGCAAATGGCCTGTCTGTTAACCCGCTTATTCAATGGCAATGTAGATCCGGCAGAGGTGTTTACGCCCGACTACCAGCAGGTTACGGACGGTCACATGCTTGATTATCAGGGATTTATGAAACACCTGAACCATGTGCGTGCGCAGATCCGCGAGATTACGTTTACCGTGGAAGCGTTATGTTGCCATAACGAATGTGTGGCAGACCGGCACAGAGTGGCCGTGACATATCCGGATGGTCGCCAGGCAGAATTAGAGGTGTATATGTTTGCCACGCTGCGCGAGGGGAAAATTTGTCGGATCCATGAAGTCACACAGGTGCCAGACGGCGATGCATTTGACCGCACCCTCGCCCACGCCATGCAATAACCTTACCCTACACGGGAACAGCGCATAACGGCATCTGCCATTATGCGCATCCGCTTACAGGGAAATTTTCAGACGTCGAACCGCTTCTTTAAGCTGCTCATCCGTTGGGGTAACGAAAGACATGCGCAGCGTGGTGTGGTCCGGCTCGTTGCAGTAGAAGAACTCACCCGGCACAAACACGACGCCGTTGCTCAACGTTTTTTCCAGCCATTTCGTCGTATTGATGCCGTTATTCATTTTCGCCCACAGGAACATGCCGCCCTTTGGCTTGTGGAACGACATCACATCGCCCAGCTCCGCTTCCAGTTCACTGGCAAAGGTCTGGTATTTCTGGCGATAGGCTTCGCGGATCATTTTAATCTGATTCGCCAGACGACCGGTTTTCAGATATTCGTACGTCATCAGCTGCGACAGCGTGCTGGTGTGCAGATCGGTGGTTTGCTTGAGGTTCACCACCGCACGCTTCAGCCACTCCGGCACCAGCACCCAGCCCACGCGGGTGCCCGGCGCGAGGATTTTAGAGAAGGTGGAGGTGTACACTACGTTATCCTCATTGCCGATATCTTTGGCATGAGCAATCAGCGGGCGGAACGCTTCCTCGGTATAGTTGATTTCGCTGTACGGATCGTCTTCGATAATCACGAAGTCATAGCGCTTCGATAATTCCACCAGCTGTTTACGACGCGCCTCGGAGAGCGTCACGCCGCCCGGGTTACCAAAGGTTGGCACGATATAAACCGCTTTGATGGTTTTGGTTGCCACCAGCGCTTCAAGTTCATCTACTTTCATGCCGTCGCCGTCGGTGCCGACGGATTCAAAATTCGCCTGTGCCAGGCCAAAGACCTGCAACGCGGCGAGGTAGGTCGGACGCTCAACGACGACCGTATCGCCCGGGTTAATTAACGCACGCGCCAGCACGTCAAGCGACTGTTGAGAGCCGGATGTAATGACCACGTCATCGGCTTTACAGGCGATGCCGCGACCTTCACAGATGCGTTGGATCTCTTCGCGCAGCCCCGGGACGCCTTCCGTCAGGCCGTACTGGAACGCTTCGCCAAAATGCTGAGACAGCACGGCATCAGCGGCAATTTTTAAACCTTCATGATCGAACAGATCCGGGTTTGGAATACCGCCCCCCAGCGAAATCACGCCTGCCATTTTGCTATGTTTTAATAATTCACGGATGGCAGAGGATTGCAGGCCCTGCGCGCTGCTGGCGAGTTTGTTTGCAGACATTCTTTACTTACCTTCTTTTTTTATATTGTGCCCAATCTTAGCAGAATATGGGCAATAAATTCCGTTAGCTTAGGCAGCGGACGCAAATCCTGGCGCCACAATAAATGCACCGGCCTCGGCGCGGGCGTAAACGCTTCCAGAACCCGAACCAGCCTGCCGTTTGCCAGCTCTTCAGCCACCAGCACTTCCGGTTGCAGCAATAGTCCTGCCCCGGCTCGCGCCGCCATGCGTAAGCCGTAGCCGTCATTGCATCGTAAGACGGCATCACGCTTCCAGCGCACCTCGCCTTCCACACCGGGCAGCCGCCACTCGTTACGCGCCGTCCATACCGTGTGCGACAGACACAGGTGATCCACCAGATCGGCTGGCGTTTGCGGCGTACCGTGACGCGCCAGATATTCCGGCGCGGCGCAGATCGTCATGTTGTAGGGACACAGGTATTTCGCCACCAGATCCTCATTTCGGATCTCCCCGATGCGAATGGCCAGATCGACCCCTTCCTCCACCAGATCCACCATTCGGTTGGTGAGATCCAGTTCGATGCGCACTTGCGGGTAGCGCTGTAAAAACGTGGCCGTCAGAGGCGCGATAACGCAGCCGCCAAACGAGGTGGGTGCCGTCACGCGCAGGGTGCCGGCGGGCGTGGCTCGCAGACGTTCAACTGCGTTTTCAGCAATCGAGACCTGCTCCAGCACGCGCCTGGCCTCTTCGAAATAAACGCGTCCGGCGTCGGTCAGGCTCTGGCGACGGGTGTTGCGCTCCAGCAGCCGCGTGCCGAGCTGCGATTCCAGCAGCGCAATATACTTCCCGACCATCACCGCCGACATCTCCAGCCGGGCCGCCGCGCCGGTGAAGCTGCCGCTTTCCACCACCGCGATGAACGTCTCCATCCCGCGAAGCTTATCCATATTCCAAACCTCTGGTTAGTAATCTTCTAACGTTAGCCCAGTTTATCTGAGTTTTTAGTTATTAAAGAATGAAGGCTCACAACATAAGGAGTCTGCTATGAAAATCGTCATTATTGGTGCCAGCGGTACGGTCGGTCGTGCAGTCACAGAAGAGTTAAGCCAACGCCACGAGACGATCCGCGTGGGTCGCACGCAGGGCGAGCATCAGGTGGATATCACCTCGCAGGCGAGCGTACAGGCGCTGTTCGAAAAGATCGGCCCGGTGGATGCGATTGTCTCCGCCAGCGGTGGGGTACACTTCGGCCCGCTCGCAACCATGACCGACGGCGAGTTCAACCGGGGCTTGCAGGATAAGCTACTGGGGCAGGTTCGTCTGGCGCTGACCGGCCAGCACTTCCTGAACGAAGGCGGCTCGATCACGCTGATAAGCGGGATTGTGGCGCACGAGCCGATTGCTCAGGGCGTCAATGCCACCACCGTAAACGCGGCGCTGGAAGGGTTTGTGCGCGCCGCGGCCTGTGAACTGCCGCGCGGGATCCGCATTAACTTGATCAGCCCGACGGTGCTGACGGAATCCGTCGAAGCATATGATGGCTTCTTCCCGGGCTTTGAAAGCGTTCCCGCTGCGACCGTTGCGCAGGCCTACCGCCGCAGCGTGGAAGGGGTACAGAGCGGGCGGGTATATAAAGTCGGCTATTAAGCCTTACGGGCGGCGATCAGCACCAGCATCGGGCGTTCCGCCTCTTCGGCCAGCGCGGGCCAGGCGTCAACCTGCGCCTGCGTTGGTCCCCACTCATTGACTTCACTTATCGTCAATCCGGCCTTGATCAGCGCGTTAAGCGTGGTACCCAGAGTGCGGTGGTATTTGATTACCCCCTCTGCCAGCCAGTTGCTGACGCGCTTGCCTTCGTCCTGATAATGGTTCACGCCCCAGAACCGCTCACCGTTGTCGTCGGTGAGCCAGCCCTGACGGGTGGCGCAGGTATAAATCGGGTGCTCCATCGAGAAAACCAGGCTGCCGCCGGGTTTAAGCGCACGCTGCACCCTGGCGAATAACGCGTCCAGTTCCGGCAGATAGTGCAGCGCCAGCGAGCTGTAGACCAGATCGAGACTGTTTTCGCGAAGCTGAAGAGATTCCAGATCGCTACGCTGATAGTGGATCTGCGTGTCATCCGTCAGTTCTGCCGCGCGGGCGAGCATCTTTTCAGAGATATCGACGCCCGTGACGTCACAAGCGCCCAGCTCGCGCGCCACGCGGCAGAACCAGCCGTAGCCGCACCCAAGATCGATAACCGATGTGCCAGTTAAATCCGGCAGCATCGCCTTAAGCGCAGGCCACTCTGGCGCGCCGTCCAGCCCCTGAACCGAGCGCGGAAGCTGGGCGTAGCCTTCGAAAAACGCCGGATTGTCGTAGATGTTTTGTGCCATGGCAGATCCCTCTTTAAGAATGTGCATAGCAGTATACTGCATTGTCGGGTGGCGGCTTCGCCTTACCCGACCTACAAAATCTCCGAACCGTAGGCCGGGTAAGCGCAGCGCCACCCGGCATCACATTAGCCCACTGAGCCCCAGACCAGATTCCCCTTGTGGAACGTCGCGGTACGCGGAGAGATACGCGCCACGGCCTCGGCGGAACAGGAGGCATCCACCAGCACGAAGCTGGCGTCGTCCTGCGCTTTAGGCCACACGCGCTCACCTTTGTCGTTCAGCGGCAGCACGTCGCCGGTGGCGATGCCCAGCGCCCGCGAAAGCGTCTGTTCGTTCGGGCGAATATAGAGCTGGGCGTAGAGGTTGGCTTTCTCCAGCATGTCCCCCAGACCGTACGGGGACCAGTGGTCAATCACGCTGTCGGTACCGGTCATGACAAACACGCCTTTATCACGTAAATGCTTCAGCGGCATGTGCAGGGTGCCAATCGGCACGGTCGAGGCGATGGTCACCTGCTGTGCCGCCATGCGGGTGGCGATCTCATCCACCTGCTGTTCGTTAAGCGTCGCCAGCGCGAAGGCGTGGCTGATGGTCAGCTTCCCCTTCAGCTCCGGCGTTTTCTCCACGGTTTCTACCATGTAGTTCACCGCCGCCACGCCCGCCGGGCTGGTTTCGTGCAGATGGATATCCACCCCTTTGTCATAATCCAGCGCAATCTGGAACATGGTGTCGAGGGATTTCTCCATCGCGCCGTCGACGCTGGTTGGGTCCAGCCCGCCCACGTAGTGCGCTCCGGCCTGCATCGCCTCGCGCATCAGCTTTTCAGAGTTGGAGAGCAGCAGACCGTGCTGCGGGAAGGCAACGATTTCACAGTCAAAACCTGGCTTACGGCGCGCCAGTACCGCCTGCAAATTTTCCAGGTTTTTCAGGCCGGAAACCGGCTCTATGTTGCAGTGGCTGCGGGCGATGGTGGACCCTTTGGACTGGATCAGGTCGATCAGCTTTTCGGCGCGTTCTTGCGTGTAAGGCTGTAATTCCGGCAGCAGCTTCTGCTCCAGGCGGATCATGTCCTGAATAGTGGTACCCGCCGGACGGTTCAGGGAGCGCCACGGGCCGCCATAGAAGGTTTTGTCCAGATGGATATGCATGTCGCACATCGCCGGGAGCATCAGCTTTTTGCCCGCATCGAAGTGCGGCAGGGCCGCGTCGGCGTGGCTGTTGTTATCGCGCAGGGCGACGATTTTCCCGTCTTTGATCTCAAGCGTTTTCAGCTCGGTGCGGGTGCTTGTCGCCACGCTGCCGTCGAAGTTAAACCCGGCTTCCAGCAGCACGTTGTCGAGATAGTAATGTTTTGCGGTGATGTTCATCGGTTTACCCGTCTCGCAGGTTGCCTTAGCAGAATCGGCAGCATACGCGACGGAACCCGTGGCGCCAAACAGCGCGCAGGCGGTAACCATTTTACCGCTCTGGCTAATAAACTCGCGGCGGCTTTTATTCTCACTCATCTTATCTTCCTTCGTTAACAATGTGGGTACCCGTTTCACCGCGCAGCGCTGCGGGCAGGCAGTCCGGCGAGGTGATGATCACGCGCCTGCCGCCATGGCGTAAAAATTCCAGCGAGGCGACGATTTTCGGCAACATGCTGCCCGCCGGGAAGTGGCCTTCATCCCTGTAGCGCGTCATCTGCGCCACGTTGACGGTATCCAGCGCCTGCTGGTTCGGCTTGCCGAAGTTCACGCACACTTTCTCCACGCCGGTGGTGATCACCAGCACGTCGGCGCCGATCTCGCACGCCAGCAGCGCGGTGGAGAGATCTTTATCTATCACCGCGTCCACGCTCTGATAATCGCCCTGGTCACTGCGCACCACAGGAATGCCTCCGCCGCCCGCGCCGATCACCACAAATCCTTTCTGCGTCAGCGCCTTGATGGCATCCGCCTCGACAATGCGCCGCGGCTGCGGTGAAGCTACCACGCGGCGATAGCCCCGGCCTGAATCCTCGACAAAATGCCAGTCCGGGTGCGCAAGTTGCAGTTCGTCGCGCTGCGCCTCGCTGAAGAACGCGCCGATGGGTTTCGTCGGGTGCATAAAGCCAGGATCATTTTTATCCACCTCCACCTGCGTGACGACCGTGACCGCTTTTTGTTCCCCGCGCGCCGCCAGGCGGTTGTTGAGCGCCTGCTGGATCAGGTAGCCGATGCCGCCCTGGGTATCCGCCACGCAGTTTGCCAGCGGGGTCAGCGGCAGCCCTTCCCGCTCGTGGGCGATCTCGGCGCGGCGCAGATCCAGCCCCACCTGCGGGCCATTGCCGTGGGTGAGCACGATGTCATAGTCCGAGGCCAGCATTTCGAGCACCGACTCAGCCACCGCTTTGACCGCCTGCGCCTGATGCTCAATCGACTGGCTGGCGTTGTCTTTGATAATGCTGTTGCCGCCGATGGCAACGACCATAAGCTCTTTCATTTTGTTTCCTTTAGAAGGTGCGTTCTGGCGCCCTCACCCTGGCCCTCTCCCACTGGGAGAGGGGGATTAACAGAGTTATCGAGAACATGCTTCACCACAAACATCCCGCCCATCATCAGGTAGGCCGTGACGAACATCAGGGAACTGCCCTCGGCAAAGCCCACCACCGGGGCGTGGATCACGCCAAACAGCGCCAGCAGCGCGCCTCCTGCGGCGGCGACGGCCCCCCGTAGCGGTTTGTTGATGATGGCGAAGATGGCGATACAGCCCCAGAGCATGCTGGCGAGCGGCGCGCCGTTGCCGAGATGCATCAGGCCTTCGTAGTAGATCCCCTTGCTGTGCAGCACGTCGGTGCCAATTTTCGCCGCGCTGGTCCCGGCCGCGCTCATCACGCTGTTCATCATGGTCAGCGCCCAGTTGGCAATCCACGGGAACAGGCAGATGAAGATGACGGGCACCTCCACTTTCGGGGTTTCCCTCACCACCTGGTTGGCGGTGACAACGCCGATAAACACCAGAATCGGCACGATGGCGGTCATCGGGATGATGGCGAGCATAAAGGCCCCCAGCCCGAACAGCGGCACGATGAACATGGTCACGCCGGACGCCAGGGTGTAGCCGATGCTGGCGCCCATCGCTTTCCAGCCAGGATGGCCGACGTAGACCGTGACCGGGAACGGATTGCCCATCAGGCAGCCGAGCATGGAGGCCAGACCGTTCGCCAGCATTACCTTGCGGGTCGGGTATTCATCCCCCGCCGCATGGGCGCTTTCGATGTTCTCCAGGTCAAAGATGTAGTTCGCCAGCCCCAGCGGTACGGCGGACGCCAGATACGGCAGCGCGTGCGGCAACCCCTGCATAAAGCTGTCCACATGCACTTCCGGCGGGTTAAAGCCGAAGGATGACATGGACGCTTTAATGGCATCCGGGCTTTGCAGGCCGGAGATCCACGCAAGCAGAGTACCGGCAATCAACAGCAGCAGGCCGGTCGGGATGCGGGCGAAAATCGGCTTTTTACCGAACCAGTTAATGAAGATCAGCAGCAGGACGATAAACGACACGGTCGGCGCTTCGAACGCCTGCAACATCGGGTTCATCGCCAGCAGGAGCAGGCCAAGACCGGACAGGCACGACAGCAGCACGGTACGCGGGATCATCTTGCGGATGGTTTCCCCCAGGAAGGAACCGCCCGCGAGGATCATCGCTTCCACAAAGCACCACACCAGGCCAATCTGAATCGCGAAATCCGCATCGCCGGTTTGCTGGTAAACCGGCATTAAGACCAGGAAGGTCACGGTAAAAATCGACGGCGCGCTCGGGCCGGACGGCAGCGCGGTGACGTCCGTTCGTCCGGTGGCGCGCGCCATTTGCAGGCCAAACCACGTATAGCAAAGACTCGCTACCAGCACCGCCAGCCCGAAGGCTGGCGCGATGCGTCCATAAACAATCTCCTTCGGGATGCCGACGACAAAAATGAGCAACCCCATCATGGTCAGCAAATTGGTCAGGTTGTTGGTCATCAACCCGAAATAAGCTGCCCAGTCACCTCTTTTCCACTCCAGTTTCATGTTTTTCATGGATGCATACCTTATAGAACGTAGCGATCGCGGAAGGTTAACAGCGCCTTTTCAAAACAGCTAAACGGCGGGTGAACGATGCCCGCCCCAATCATGCCGATACCGGCGTCCTTATGGGCAATGGCGGTATTAATGACCGGCAGAATGCCGCTGCCCGCGACCTTCGTGATGTCGATGGCGGACGGGATGCCCATAAACGACAGCAGCGGAATGGTGACGTTCGGGTTTTCGCCGAGAGTGATTTCGCGCATCTGGCGGGAGAAATCGATGGCTTCCTCCACCGTGCCGCCCACCAGCGCCACGATTGCCGGGGCTGTCGCCATCGCAAAGCCGCCGATGCCGTAGGTTTCGGTAATCGCGCTATCGCCGATATCCAGCCCGGAGTCTTCCGGCTTATAGCCCGCGAACATCGGGCCGATCACCTGCTGCGCCGGGCCGGTGAACCACTGCCCCGGCAGGCCGGAGACGCGCAGGCCGAACTCGTAGCCGTTGCGCGCCATGGTGGTGACGACGGTGCTGTACTCAATGCCGTGGGCGGCATCCAGCGCGGCCTTACACATTGCCATCCACGTCGGACCGGAGAAGTAGTCGCTGCTGGCGACAAACTCGAACACTTCACGCTGCTGCGCCACCGGATAGCCCGCCTGGATCAGCCCCGGCGTCAGCGCCTGAATAAGCAGCGTGGTGCCCGCGTTGTTGCGGTTGTGGCACTCGTCGCCCATGTGCAACGCCTGGGCCAGCATCAGGCGCAGGTCGATTTCGCCGATAATCTTCATCGCGTCGCGCAGCATTGGGCCGAGCACGTCGCGCATCCAGTTCAGGCGGTCGATCACGCTCTGATCGTTGGCCCCCATGCGCAGGATCTTCGCCATCTGCTCGCTGAGGTTGGTGAAGGCGCGGTTGCCGTAGGTTTTGTTCTCAACGATGTGCATAAACATCGACGCGGAGGTGACGCCCGCCATAGAGCCCACACAGTCGTGCTCGTGGCACGGCGAGAAGGTGATCTTCCCTGAAGCCGCCAGCCTTGCGGCGTCCTCCAGATCCGTCGCCAGCCCTTCAAACACCAGCGCGCCGGTAACCGCGCCCTTCATCGCCCCGCACATGTTTTCCCAGGTAACAGGCGGACCGGCGTGCAGAATGGTGGTGCGGGTCATGCCCGGCACCACGTTGATGGCCTGGTCATAGCCCACCAGCACCGGATGGGACTGAATAATGCGCTCAAGGGCAATGTTGTTCGCGGCGGCAATTTTCTCCGCCAGCGGTTTTTCCGCCAGCCGGTCCAGCGCGTCCACCACCTGCATATTGCCCTGCCCCGGCGGCGTCCAGTCGAGCTGGGTCACGGGAACGTGCTGTTTTTTGAGGTCGTCGCTGAACATCGCAATCCCGACGTTAATCACGTTCAGCGGCTGGTTGAATAAGGTCGTCATTATGCTCTCTCCCCTTTGCAGACAAATTCGCGTGCCAGTAATCCGGTATTGGTGCTGCTGCTGGCCCAGATGACGCCTGCGTCGGTCAGCAGCTGGCACTGCTGGGCCAGCGACTGCGGATCCTGATCGGTGCCGAGCACGTAGCCGAGAATTTCCAGCGGACGGTTGTCGGCTTTCGCGATTGCCTGTGCCTCTTTGATCGCCTCGATCATCACCCCCACCGGATCCTCGTGTGCGCCAAAGCCCAGCACGAAGTCCATCACGATGACGCCCACCTGCGGATCGCGCGCCTCCTGTAGCAGGCGGCTGATGCGGTTGGTCGGGTCGATCATCGGGTGTGGCTTGCCGTTGGTGAAGTCATCGTCACCGAAATCAAGGAAGGTGTGGGCCTGGCTGACGCTGATATCTTTCAGACGCCTGGCCGGGTCCGGCTGGATGTTGCTGTAAACATCGTCAAACTTCTCCAGCGCGGCAAACATCGCTTCGTCGCACAGGGTGCCGCCGCAGAACAGGCCGCGAATGTACTTCTGCTGCGGCGTCAGGCGGGCGCGTACCTCTTCGATTAGCGGCCAGTTGAGCGGATGTAAATCCAGGGTGTCTTTTTTAATGCCGGTAAGCAGCACCGCTTTCAGGGCCGCCTCTTTGGTGCCACGAGCAAACTGTAAACGGTCTTCATCGGCAGGCGGTTCGTTGCGGCCCAGGAAGCACACAACCACAGGCTTGCGGCAGGCGCGTGCCCGGGCCAGCACCTTCTCTGCCACCGCGGGTGCAGGCGGTTTGGAGATGAGCGCTATCACCCGGGTCGCGTCGTCCGCCTCCAGCATGTCGATGGCGTCGAGCATCATCAGGCCGCCAATCTTCTCGCTGAGATCGCGCCCGCCGGTGCCGATCAGCTGCGACACGCCACCGCCGAACTCGTGAATGCGCACGCTCAGCTCCTGGCTACCGGTGCCGGAGGCGCCAACGATGCCAATCGGCCCGCGACGTACCGCGTTGGCAAAGCACAGCCCCGCGCCGTTGATAATGGCGGTGCCGCAGTCCGGCCCCATCATTAGCAATCCTTTGTCATGCGCCAGCTGCTTCAGCGCCAGCTCGTCGTCGAGCGACACATTATCGGAAAACAGCATCACGTTGAGATCGTTTTCCAGCGCCTGGCGCGCTTCGCGGGCGGCGAAGGTGCCGTTGACGGATATCACCGCAAGGTTGCTGTCCGGACGATGGGTTTTGGCGCTGGCAATCGTCGCGTAGCGTGCTTCATGGGAGCCAGCGCTCTCTTTACGCGTAAATAACGCTTCAATGGCGGCAAGGGTTTCCTCATTCGCCGCGTCGCCTTTAATAACGATCATCAGGTCGCCGTTTTTCGCGTCCGCTAATTCCGGCGTTAATAGCCCGAGGTTTTTTAATACCCCTTTGTTCATTTCCGTCGCCATCGCCACAAACGCCTGCTCGACGCCCGGCAATTTATTGGCTTTGGTGGAAACCGACATTAAGGAAACCGAATCGAAATACGTATTCTTTTTTATGACGATTTTGGTTGGCATTATTTTCACCTGTTTAAGATAAAAGGGGGCCGCCGTCGTGCTAAATGCACGTCGGTAACAATGCGTTTTTTGATTCACGGCCAGCCAGGGGAAGGCTGACCGAATGCGCTATGCGCCTGCCGCCAGCAGAAGGTCTGCGATCGCGTTGAAGCCTTTTTCCCGCGCCAGTTCGAGCGGGGTTTTGCCGTATTTATCAGTCATGTGCGGATTCGCGCCGTGATCCAGCAGCAGCTTCACAATTTCCTGCTGCTTTGCGCCGCCGTCGTTTAACACGATGGCCTCAAGCAGCGGCGTCCAGCCGACAAAATTGGTGTGGTTGACGTTAATGTCGGTTTTTTCCAGCAGCTCGCGCACGATTTCAACGTGCCCTTTTTCACTGGCAGGGGTAATGCCCACGCCGCCAAAGCGCGTCAGACGGTCGAGATCCGGATCCGCCGGAAGGACAATGCGCAGCAGGGTTAAATCATTGGTCAGGCAGCCGATCAGGAAGGGGTTAAAACAGGTCTGGTCCTGTTTATCAATATCCGCCCCGGCGGCAATTAAAAATTCCACACAGGCGTAATGCTTTTTCAGGCTGGCAATAATAATGGCGGTTCTTTTCTGGCGGTTGGTCGCGTTAATATCCACGCCTTTTTCCAGGCAGGCTTTTAGCGCGTCGATATTACCCTCTTCTGCCGCCAGCAAAAATTCTGTAACCAGTACAGTTGCAGACATATTCAGACTCCCTATGTTTCACTTCTGATGACCTGAGAATAGCAACAGCCTGGTCATAAAAGAATCCGCTTAAAAATGATTCATCGACACGCAATTCATTGTTGAGTTAAATTCAACAGTCCGGCAAAAACGTGCGTCTGTGCAACCTTTTTCTTATGGTTTACCGGTTTTACGCGCCTCGGGCTGCATTATCCTTATGAATGAAAAAGCCTTACACAGCGCGGCTCTACGTAAAAATCCAGAACTGTGACCGACATCAACTATGATGTAACGCCGGTGTTAAAATATGTTCAAAACTGATGGTAACCAGGAGCCATAATATGAATTCCATCTTTACCGAAGAGAATTTGCTGGCCTTCACCACCGCGGCACGCTTTGGCAGTTTTAGCAAAGCGGCTGCCGAGCTGGGCGTCACCACTTCCGCCATCAGTTACACCATCAAACGTATGGAGACCGGGCTGGACGTGGTGCTGTTTGTACGCAACACGCGCAGCATTGAGCTTACCGAATCCGGTTTTTATTTTTATCGTAAAGCGACCGACCTGCTGAATGACTTTCATGCCATCAAGCGCGGGATTGATACCATTTCGCAGGGCATTGAGACGCGGGTGCGCATCTGCATTAATCAGCTTTTGTATACGCCACGCCATACCGCGCGTTTGCTCCAGGTGCTGAAAAAACAGTTTCCTACCTGCCAAATCACGGTGACGACCGAGGTGTATAACGGCGTCTGGGATTCCATCATTAATAATCAGGCCAACATCGCCATTGGCGCGCCGGATACGCTGCTGGATGGCGGAGGCATCGATTACACCGAGATAGGCGCGATCCGCTGGGTATTTGCCATCGCGCCCACGCATCCGCTGGCGTTCGCCCCGGAGCCCATTTCCGAAAGTCAGCTGCGTCTGTATCCCAATATCATGGTTGAGGACACCGCGCATACCATCAACAAGAAGGTCGGCTGGCTGCTTCACGGTCAGGAGGCGATTCTGGTACCGGACTTTAACACCAAATGTCAGTGTCAGATCCTGGGGGAAGGTATTGGATTTTTACCGGAGTATATGACGCGTGAGGCGGTGGAGGACGGGCTGCTGGTAAAGCGGCGAATCAATAATCCGCGCCAGGACTCGCGCATGCTGCTCGCCACGCAGCATGCGGCGACCGGTCAGGTCACGCGCTGGATCAAACAGCAGTTTGGTCCCGAGGGCGCGCTGACCCGGATCTACAGTGATCTATTGTGGCGTACCTAGCTTTTCGTCTGAACCCAAAACGCGTGGATAAGACCCGGGAAGTAACCCAGGATGGTCAGAAGGATGTTCAGGATAAACGCCCAGCCCAGTCCCTTGCCAAGCAGCACGCCCAGCGGCGGGAGAATAATCGTAAAAACAACGCGCCAAAAACCCATAAATAACTCCGTGCAAGCTAACCAATTGAAAATTATAAAAGACACTTCTCTAAGCGTAGCCAGTTTACGGGTAACTGCCATTCGTCTCTCGCGCTTTTACCTGCCTTTACCCTCTTTACACTGGCTGAAACCCTGCCTTAAATGCTCTACTGTTCTGAAATTGACCGTAAGGAAACACAATGTCTCTTCCTCTTATTTCGCCGCAGCAGGCAAACGCGCTTATTGCTGAAGGCGCCAAACTTATCGATATTCGCGACCCCGACGAGTATGCCCGCGAGCATATTCCAGCGGCGCACTCCATTCCGCTGGATTCGTTACCCGGCGGGCTTAACGCAGCGCCGGGAGAAACGGTGATTTTCCACTGTCAGTCTGGCGCAAGAACCGCAAACAATGATGCTCGTCTTGCCCAGGCAGCGTCCCCTGCGAACGCCTTTGTGGTTGAGGGAGGCATTCAGGGCTGGAAGCAAGCCGGGCTGCTGACCGTTGAAGATAAATCGCAGCCACTTCCGCTGATGCGTCAGGTGCAGATCGCCGCCGGGCTGCTGATTCTCTGCGGCGTGGTGCTGGGTTACAGCGTCTCCAGCGGCTTTTTCCTGCTAAGCGGTTTTGTGGGCGCCGGGCTGCTGTTCGCCGGAGTGACAGGTTTTTGCGGTATGGCGCGACTGCTGAAAGTGATGCCGTGGAACCGACGTACCTGATAAGGGGTATCTGAAAGATTAGGCTGTACCCCGCCCCGGACGTGGGCTATGGTGAAGATCGTGACAATGATGAGGAGGTGCTATGTTTTCTGTCGGTGATTATGTCCAACCGCGTCAGGGCGGTCCGAAACTGAAAGTGCTCGAAGTAAATGGTGAAAACATTGTGGCCGTGCAGGCCAGCAATGAGCAGGGCGAGAAATATCACCTGAAAGCGGCGGACGTAGTTCTGTACTCCGAAGAAGGTGACTTTGGCGTCTGCTAAGTCAATAATCGGGCGGAATATACCGCCCGAATAATCATCAGATCAGGAAATCGTCCAGCGATTTACCGTTTGCCAGTGCGTTCGCAATTGGCTTTGGCGTACGTCCCTGACCGGTCCACGTTTTCTCTTCACCGTTCGCGTCGATGAAACGATATTTCGCCGCACGCGCTTTACGTTTTTTAGCCGGCTGGCCCGCATGAGCCAGTTCTCCGCCTAACAGATCGCTCGGGGAAATACCGTCTGCCTTCATCAGTTCCAGCAGAGCATTAATTTTATCCTGCTGTTCAGCGCGCTGGCGCTCTAATTCAGCCTGCTCGCTGCGTTTTTCTTCTGTGACAATCCGAACTTTTTCCAGCACTTCTTCCAGAACATCCATGGATAATTCACGCGCCAGCGCCCGGAGCGTACGGATATTATTAAGATTCTGTAACGTTAAAGCCATAATAATGAGAAACCTTTCTTCGTGTGTATAACATAAATCAGGCAACAGAATAATTGATTTTTGTTCTGATATCTACCCACTCTGTCGTTTTGACATTATTGTAAATGTTTTAGAATATCCCGTTAATATAACCCCGAATAACCTGTCAGTTTTAATGCGTAATATTCCGTCCTGCACCTGGTCAAAAATCCCTGTTTAATGCCGTTCAAAAAACCGCCCGGCATCCTCCGAATAACAAACGTTATACGCTTGCTCAGATAAGCTAATAGTTTGATTTCGTTTAATAAAACGGTGAATGGGAAAGAAAATAACGACTCGCACAAAAAACAGCCAACTTTAGAGAATTTTATCGACAAAGCGCCCATAAATAAAAATTAATCACTACTTGTTAGTTAAAAGCCAGAGGGATACGCTATACACTCAAAACAAACCAACCTAAAGCACTAAACGCCGCAGGTAAAAACGCCACTTTTTTGTCCTGTTCGAGGAGTTCAGACATGTTCTCACCGCAGTCTCGCCTGCGCCATGCGGTAGCGGATACGTTCGCGATGGTCGTTTACTGTTCCGTCGTAAACATGCTGATTGAAATTTTCCTGTCCGGAATGACCTTTGAGCAGTCCCTCTCATCGCGCCTGGTGGCCATTCCGGTGAATATCATGATTGCCTGGCCGTACGGAATGTATCGCGATGCGGTGATGCGTTTCGCCCGGCGTATTAGCCCGGCAGGTTGGGTAAAAAACCTGGCGGACGTGCTGGCTTACGTGACGTTCCAGTCCCCGGTGTATGTGGTTATTTTGCTGACGGTGGGCGCAGACTGGCATCAAATCGCCGCCGCGGTAAGTTCAAATATCGTGGTATCTATGCTGATGGGTGCGGTGTACGGTTACTTCCTTGACTACTGCCGCCGCCTGTTTAAAGTCAGCCCTTATAGCCAGGCAAAAGCGTAAGATAAGGCGACTGGCTCATGCCAGTCGCTGAGTTATTGTACGTCGCCAAACAGCCCTTTCAGAAAACGCTCCAGCGCCATACGCGAGCTGAAACCGTGCGGAATACCATAATGTTCATGCGTCTCGCCGCCTAAATAGAGCGGAAATTGCTGATAATGATCGCAGGTTTTAATATCCGAGGCGGGCTCAGCAAATGACAGGCTTCTGTCTTTGAGTGTCGGGTGAATAATGAGAGCAGTACGCCCCATTCTTGCTTCACGGTTGACGTAAACATAATTCTCACCACGGCGATATCCGTACGCTTTTGATGTTACCTCATCCATGGTGAACCCTTCTTTTTCAAGAACGCGCGCCACCTCATCGGGTCGTAAATACATATCTTTTCCTCATTATCATACCTGCCGGGCAACCTTACAGTATTCAGCATTAGCAGGGCTTTCAGAATATTCCATAAACTGCCCGATAAGCCGTGACTCGCTTCAGATATTACATTTCTGGACTAAACTAAACGGGAACACAAATTATGGAGGATCGTATGTTTAACAGACCGAACCGAAACGATATTAACGACGACACCCAGGATATTCGTAACGATGTCAGCCAATTAGCGGACACGCTGGAAGCCGTATTGAAATCCTGGGGCTCTGACGCGAAGGATGAAGCAGATGCCGCGAAACGTAAGGCTCAGTCTCTGCTGCGTGAAACGCGCGCAAGGATGAATGGCCGCTCACGTACCACTCAGGCGGCCTGCGATATGGCCAGCTGCGCCACCACCTTCGTACGAGAGAAACCGCTGTGTACGTTGGGAACGGTCGCGGCCGTCGGGATTTTTGTCGGCGCCCTGCTTAGCCTGCGTAAGTAAGCACGCGTTCTCAGCCCCGGCAGCCTCAGGCGCCGGGGCTTTTCTTTGCCTGAAAGCCTGAAAAACCCGCGCAGTTCGCCCTGCCCCGCCAGGCTCATCATTGGGGCCTTATCAATCTGAATTTCCCATATCTTGTGTGGTTGAAAGTTATCTCAACTACATCTAGTATTCCCTTTAGCAAGACAGACACAACATGACGCGTTTACTCGCGCCGTTCTCTCATTCTAAATGGAAATACGAATCATGAGCATTATTATTTACACTCGTAACGATTGTGTTCAGTGCCACGCCACGAAACGGGCGATGGAGAGTCGCGGCGTGGCATTTGAGATGGTCAATATAGATCAGGTGCCTGACGCGGCAGACACCCTGCGGGCGCAGGGTTTTCGTCAGCTTCCGGTTGTGGTTGCCGGCGACACCAGCTGGTCTGGCTTTCGTCCGGACATGATCAACCGCCTTGCCGCTCAGGGCGTCAGTGCATGAGCAGGCTGGTCTACTTTTCCAGCAGCTCGGAAAACACGCTTCGGTTTATGGAGCGTCTCGGGCTGCCCGCGATTCGCATTCCGCTGAACGAGCGGGAGCGTATTCAGGTAGACGAACCCTACATTCTGGTAGTGCCCAGCTATGGCGGTGGCGGCACCGCGGGGGCTGTGCCTCGTCAGGTGATCCGCTTTCTGAACGACCCCCATAACCGGCAGCTGATTCGCGGCGTGATCGCGGCAGGCAATCGCAACTTCGGCGAGGCCTTTGCCCGCGCCGGGGATGTCATCTCTCAAAAATGCGGCGTGCCGTATCTCTATCGTTTTGAACTGATGGGGACACAGCAGGACGTAGAGAACGTGCGTAAAGGAGTGAACGAATTTTGGCAACGACAACCGCAGAGCGCGTGATTCAGGCGACGCCGGATTACCATGCATTAAACGCCATGCTAAACCTCTATGACCGGGAGGGGCGCATTCAGTTTGGCAAAGATCGTGAGGCGGTGGACGCCTTTTTTGCCGCTCATGTACGCCCGAACAGCGTCGTCTTTGGCAGCCAGCAGGAACGTCTCGACTGGCTGGTAAAAGAGGGTTATTACGAAGAGCGCGTCCTGACCCGCTACGACCGCGCCTTCGCGGTGGCATTGTTTGAACGGGCGCACGCCAGCGGTTTTCGCTTCCAGACGTTTCTCGGCGCGTGGAAGTATTACACCAGCTACACCCTGAAAACCTTCGACGGCAAACGCTATTTAGAAAGCTTTGAAGATCGGGTGGTGATGGTAGCCCTGACGCTGGCGCAGGGCGATGAAGCCCTGGCCGAAAGACTGACGGAGGAGATCCTCTCCGGTCGCTTCCAGCCCGCCACGCCAACGTTCCTTAACTGCGGCAAAGCCCAGCGCGGCGAGCTGGTCTCCTGCTTCCTGCTGCGTATTGAAGACAATATGGAGTCGATTGGCCGTGCGGTAAATTCGGCGCTACAGCTGTCGAAACGCGGCGGCGGCGTGGCATTTCTGCTTTCGAACCTGCGGGAAGCGGGCGCGCCGATCAAGCGCATCGAAAACCAGTCCTCCGGCGTCATCCCGGTGATGAAGATGCTGGAAGATGCTTTCTCATACGCTAACCAGCTTGGCGCACGTCAGGGCGCGGGTGCGGTTTATCTGCACGCGCATCATCCGGACATTCTGCGTTTTCTGGATACCAAACGTGAAAACGCCGACGAAAAGATCCGCATTAAAACCCTGTCGCTCGGCGTGGTGATCCCGGATATCACGTTTAAGCTGGCCAAAGAAAATGCCGACATGGCGCTTTTCTCGCCGTATGACGTCGAGCGTATCTACGGCAAAGCCTTTGGCGATGTGGCCATCAGCGAACTGTATGACGAACTGGTGGCGGACGAGCGCATTCGTAAGAAATACATTAACGCCCGCGACTTTTTCCAGACGCTTGCCGAAATTCAGTTTGAGTCCGGGTACCCGTACATCATGTACGAGGATACGGTGAACCGCGCCAACCCGATTGCCGGGCGCATCAACATGAGCAATCTGTGCTCGGAGATTTTGCAGGTCAACAGCGCGTCCAGTTACGACGAGAACCTCGACTACGCGGATATCGGCAAAGATATCTCCTGCAATCTCGGTTCGCTGAATATTGCCCACACCATGGATTCCCCCGATTTTGGCCGCACGGTAGAGACCGCCATTCGCGGGCTGACGGCGGTATCGGACATGAGCCACATCCGCAGCGTACCGTCCATTGAGGCGGGCAACGCCGCGTCGCATGCCATCGGCCTTGGGCAGATGAACCTGCACGGCTATCTGGCGCGGGAGGGTATCGCCTACGGCAGCCCGGAAGGGCTGGATTTCACCAACCTTTATTTCTATACCATCACCTGGCATGCGCTGCATACCTCGATGATGCTGGCGCGCGAACGCAACCAGCGGTTCGCAGGCTTTGAGCGGTCCCGCTACGCCAGCGGAGAGTATTTCAGCCAGTATCTGGAAGGCGACTGGCAGCCGAAAACCGAAAAAGTACGCGCGCTTTTCGACCGCGCCGGCATCACCCTGCCGACGCGTGAGATGTGGCAACAGCTGCGTGAGGATGTGATGCACTACGGCATCTATAACCAGAACCTTCAGGCGGTTCCGCCAACCGGCTCCATTTCCTATATAAATCATGCCACGTCGAGCATCCATCCGATCGTGTCGAAGATTGAAATCCGCAAGGAAGGCAAAACCGGACGCGTCTACTACCCTGCCCCGTTTATGACTAACGAGAATCTGGCTCTGTACCAGGACGCCTATGAGATCGGCCCGGAAAAGATCATTGATACCTACGCCGAGGCGACCAGACATGTGGACCAGGGGCTGTCGCTGACGCTCTTCTTCCCGGACACCGCCACCACGCGGGACATCAATAAAGCGCAGATCTACGCCTGGAAGAGAGGCATCAAAACGCTGTACTACATTCGCCTGCGCCAGCTCGCGCTGGAAGGTACCGAAATTGAAGGCTGCGTGTCCTGCGCGCTGTAAGGAGAAAGGATGAAACTGTCACGCGTAAGTGCCGTTAACTGGAACAAAATTCAGGATGATAAAGACCTGGAGGTCTGGAACCGCCTGACCAGCAACTTCTGGCTGCCGGAAAAGGTGCCGCTCTCCAACGATATTCCGGCCTGGCAAACCCTGAACCATGCCGAGCAGCAGCTGACAATCCGCGTCTTTACCGGCCTGACGCTGCTGGACACCATTCAGAATACCGTGGGTGCGCCCGCGCTGATGAGTGATGCGCTGACCCCGCACGAAGAGGCGGTAATGTCGAATATCAGCTTTATGGAGGCGGTCCATGCCCGCTCTTACAGCTCGATTTTCTCCACCCTGTGCCAGACCAGAGACGTGGACGCGGCCTACGCCTGGAGCGAAGAGAGCGCGTCATTGCAGCGCAAGGCAGATCTGGTGCTGGAATATTACCGGGCCGACGAGCCGCTGAAGAAGAAGATCGCCAGCGTGTTCCTGGAATCTTTTCTCTTCTATTCCGGCTTCTGGCTGCCCATGTACTGGTCGAGCCGGGGCAAGCTCACCAATACCGCCGATTTGATTCGCCTCATCATCCGCGATGAAGCGGTACACGGGTATTACATCGGCTATAAGTACCAGAAAGGACTGGAGAAAGTCACCCCGGAAAAACGCGAGGAACTCAAAGGTTTTGCCCTCGATTTACTGATGGATCTGTATGACAACGAGCTGAGCTATACCGAGGAGCTGTACGCCGGAACGGGCTGGGAAGAGGACGTAAAAGCCTTCCTCTGCTACAACGCCAACAAGGCGCTGATGAACCTGGGCTACGAAGCGTTATTCCCACCGGAAATGGCGGAAGTGAACCCGGCGATCCTCGCGGCGCTGTCGCCCAACGCCGATGAAAACCACGACTTCTTTTCCGGGTCCGGCTCGTCGTACGTGATGGGTAAAGCGGTGGAGACGCAAGACGAGGACTGGGATTTTTAATGAATGAATTAACGTTCATTAATTAACTCTACATTTCATTATTTCCAGCCGAATATTCCACTACGTACTACACTGTAATTTCCCCTTCATATTCGCCTGAATCACACCGATTCAGGCGAAATTCTCCCATGCAGTAGCAAAAAATTGAGAAAAATTCAAAGCGCCCTCAGCCCTTTATTCATGGGAAATTCAGCCGTTTCGCTTGCGGTAAAATTCCGACCTCAGGCAGGTCCAGGGTTGTCTCAGATTCTGAGTATGTTAGGGTAATGCCAGTTAACTATTTACCATGGTAATCATATCGACATAAACAAATAACAGGACACTCTCTATTGCATGGCAATTAAATTAGAAGTGAAAAATCTTTATAAAGTATTTGGCGAGCACCCGCAGCGTGCTTTCAAATATATTGAGAAAGGCCTTTCGAAAGAGCAAATTCTGGAAAAAACCGGGCTATCGCTTGGCGTTAAAGACGCCAGTCTGGCCATTGAAGAAGGCGAGATTTTTGTCATCATGGGATTATCCGGTTCGGGTAAATCCACTATGGTTCGCCTTCTCAATCGCCTGATTGAACCCACCCGCGGACAGGTGCTGATTGACGGCGTTGATATCGCCAGAATATCAGACGCGGAACTCCGCGAGGTGCGCAGAAAGAAAATTGCGATGGTGTTTCAGTCATTTGCACTGATGCCGCACATGACGGTACTCGATAATACCGCCTTTGGCATGGAGTTAGCCGGCACGCCCGCTCAGGAACGTCAGGAAAAAGCCCTTGATGCATTGCGTCAGGTCGGGCTGGAAAATTATGCTCATGCGTATCCGGATGAGCTCTCCGGCGGTATGCGTCAGCGCGTAGGATTAGCGCGCGCATTAGCGATTAATCCGGATATTTTATTAATGGACGAAGCCTTCTCGGCGCTCGATCCCTTAATTCGCACCGAGATGCAGGATGAGTTGGTAAAATTACAGGCCAAACATCAGCGCACCATTGTTTTTATTTCTCACGATCTGGATGAAGCCATGCGTATTGGCGACCGTATCGCCATTATGCAAAATGGTGAAGTGGTGCAGGTCGGCACACCGGATGAAATTCTCAATAATCCGGCGAATGATTATGTGCGCACCTTCTTCCGCGGCGTGGATATTAGCCACGTATTCAGTGCGAAAGATATTGCCCGTCGAACACCAAACGGCATTATTCGAAAAACGCCAGGTTTTGGTCCGCGCTCCGCGCTGAAGCTGTTGCAGGACGAAGACCGTGAATACGGTTATCTGGTTGAACGCGGCAATAAATTTGTCGGCGTTGTCTCCATCGACTCCCTGAAAACCGCCCTGAGCGAAAACCAGGGAATCGATGCGGCGTTGATTGACGCTCCGCTTGCCGTGGACGCCGAAACGCCGCTCAGCGAGTTGCTCTCTCACGTGGGTCAGGCGCCGTGCGCCGTGCCGGTTGTCGGTGAAGAACAACAGTACGTTGGCATCATCTCAAAACGGATGCTGCTACAGGCTTTAGATCGCGAGGGGACAAACAATGGCTGATCAATCAAACCCATGGGGCACCACTGAAGCAGCGGACAGCGCGGCGCAATCTGCCGATGCGTGGGGGTCGACGCCTGCGCCTGCCGATGGCGGCGGCGCGGCAGACTGGCTCAACAGCGCACCGGCGCCTGCCCCAGAGCATTTCAATATTATGGATCCGTTCCACAAGACGCTGATCCCGCTGGATAGCTGGGTAACGGAGGGGATCGACTGGGTCGTTACCCACTTCCGTCCGGTGTTCCAGGGGATCCGTATCCCGGTGGATTACATCCTGAACGGCTTCCAGCAGCTGATGCTGGGCATGCCCGCGCCGGTGGCGATTATCCTGTTCTCGCTGATCGCATGGCAGTTCGGCAGCGCGGGTATGGGGATCGCCACGCTGATCTCCCTGGTTGCCATCGGCGCGATTGGCGCGTGGTCTCAGGCGATGATCACCCTGGCGCTGGTGCTGACCGCCCTGCTGTTCTGCGTGGCGATCGGCCTGCCGATGGGGATCTGGCTGGCGCGCAGCCCGCGGGCCGCAAAAATTATCCGCCCGCTGCTGGATGCAATGCAGACCACGCCAGCGTTCGTTTACCTGGTGCCTATCGTGATGCTGTTCGGCATCGGTAACGTACCGGGGGTGGTCGTGACCATTATCTTCGCCCTGCCGCCGATTATTCGCCTGACCATTCTGGGCATTAACCAGGTGCCTGCGGATCTGATAGAGGCATCACGCTCGTTTGGCGCCAGCCCGCGTCAGATGCTGTTTAAGGTTCAGCTTCCGCTGGCGATGCCGACCATTATGGCAGGTGTTAACCAGACGCTGATGCTGGCGCTGTCGATGGTGGTGATCGCCTCAATGATTGCCGTTGGCGGGTTAGGTCAGATGGTACTGCGCGGCATTGGCCGTCTCGATATGGGGCTGGCGACCGTCGGTGGCGTCGGGATTGTGATCCTCGCCATCATTCTTGACCGCCTGACCCAGGCTGTCGGTCGTGATTCACGCAGTCGCGGCAACCGTCGCTGGTATACCACCGGCCCTGTCGGGTTACTCACCCGCCCATTCACAAAATAAGGAACAACGATGCGACATAACGTACTTTTTGCCACAGCGTTTGCGACCCTTGTCTCCACCAGCGCAGTTGCCGCTGACCTGCCGGGCAAAGGCATTACCGTGCAGCCGGTGCAGAGCACCATTTCGGAAGAGTCCTTCCAGACCCAGATTGTCAGCCGTGCGCTGGAGAAACTGGGCTATACGGTGAATACCGCCAGTGAAGTGGATTACAACGTGGGCTATACCTCTATTGCCTCCGGCGATGCCACCTTTACCGCCGTGAACTGGCAGCCGCTGCACGACGATATGTATGCCGCCGCAGGCGGTGACAAGAAATTCTACCGCGAAGGCACCTTTGTGACCGGCGCTGCGCAGGGATATTTGATCGACAAGAAAACCGCCGATAAGTATCACATCACCAATATTGAACAGTTGAAAGATCCGAAGATCGCCAAACTCTTTGATACCAACGGTGACGGCAAAGCCGACATGATGGGCTGCTCGCCGGGCTGGGGCTGTGAAGCGGTGATTAACCACCAGAACAAAGCCTTCGATCTGGCGAAGACCGTCGACGTGAGCCACGGCAATTACTCTGCGATGATGGCCGATACCATCGCCCGCTTTAAAGAAGGCAAGCCGGTGATCTACTACACCTGGACGCCGTACTGGGTGAGCGACGTGCTGAAGCCGGGCAAAGACGTGGTGTGGTTGCAGGTGCCCTTCTCCTCCCTGCCGGGCGAGCAGAAAGATATCGACACCAAACTGCCAAACGGCATGAACTATGGCTTCCCGGTGAATACCATGCATATCGTGGCGAACAAAGCCTGGGCCGAGAAAAACCCGGCGGCGGCGAAGCTGTTCTCGGTAATGAAACTGCCGCTGGCAGACATAAACGCCCAGAACGCGATGATGCATGCGGGTAAATCATCCGAAGCTGATATCAAAGGCCACGTGGATGGCTGGATCAAAGCCCACCAGCAGCAGTTCGATGGCTGGGTGAAAGAGGCGCTTGAGGCGCAGAAGTAAAAATACTACCCCTCACCCTGCCCTCTCCCCAAAGGGGAGAGGGCAGGGTGAGGGGATCAAACCGCACCCAACCTAAACCGCACAATCCACCACGTAACAATCCCCCAACATTCACAATCATTGGTTATTATGTTTCCGGAAAAATAATCACTTAACTTACGATTCCTGAAACAAATGACAAAAACAACTCAAGGGCTTAGCCCCGCACTCATCCTTTTAATGTCCGTGGCAACGGGACTGGCCGTCGCCAGCAACTATTACGCGCAACCTCTGCTTGATACTATCGCGCGTGCTTTCGATCTTTCAGCCAGCTCCGCCGGCTTTATCGTCACCGCTGCGCAGCTCGGCTATGCGGCCGGGCTGCTGTTCCTGGTGCCATTAGGCGATATGTTTGAGCGCCGGATGCTTATCGTCTCCATGACGCTGCTGGCCGCAGGCGGGATGTTGATCACCGCCAGCAGCCAGTCGTTAACGATGATGATTATCGGTACCGCGCTGACGGGGCTGTTCTCGGTGGTGGCACAAATTCTGGTTCCCCTCGCGGCGACGTTGGCTTCCCCGGAAAAACGCGGCAAAGTGGTTGGCACTATTATGAGCGGCCTGCTGCTGGGCATCCTGCTGGCGCGAACCGTTGCCGGGCTGCTGGCGAGCCTCGGCGGCTGGCGCACCGTTTACTGGGTGGCAAGCGTACTGATGGTTATCATGGCGCTGGCCCTGTGGCGCGGCCTGCCAAAGGTGAAGCAGGAGAATCACCTGAACTATCCGCAGCTCCTCGCCTCCGTTTTCAGCCTCTTCACCCGGGATAAACTCCTGCGCACACGCGCCGTTCTGGGGTGTCTCACCTTCGCCAACTTCAGCATCTTATGGACGTCGATGGCGTTTCTGCTCGCCGCGCCGCCGTTTAACTACTCAGAAGGCGTGATTGGCCTGTTCGGGCTGGCAGGCGCGGCTGGCGCACTGGGCGCGCGCCCGGCGGGTGGCCTGGCCGACAAAGGTAAATCTCATATGACCACCTCCGCAGGGCTGGTTTTACTCCTGCTCTCATGGGCGGCTATCTGGTACGGACACGTCTCAGTGCTGGCGCTAATTGTCGGTATTCTGGTACTCGACCTCACCGTGCAGGGCGTTCATATCACCAACCAGACCGTGATTTACCGCGTGAAACCAGACGCCCGTAACCGTCTGACGGCCGGGTACATGACCAGCTACTTTATCGGCGGCGCGGCGGGCTCGCTAATCTCAGCCTCCGCCTGGCAGCATGCGGGCTGGACGGGCGTGTGCGCAATCGGCGCCATCGTGGCGGCGATAAATCTGCTGGTATGGTGGCGCGGCTATCACCGCCAGGAAGCAATTCACTAAGTTTTACATTGCTTTGGGCCCCCTGGGGTGTAAAGGGGGCCTGCATCTGTTAAGGTAACGGTAATCATTTATCCCAGAAATTTTACTGTGGGTGACATATTTACTACCGGCATGAATAGTTCAGACCCCTGTCCTCACATCCCCTCTTTCGCGGGTACACACCCCACACTTTCTGTGCTCACCGGGTCACGGATTTACCCGGCGCTTTCTGATGGTGACATACGTTTGGCGGATATAACCGCACAAATAATTCATTTACATTATTTGTCACTATCGTTACTATATCGGCTGTAATTAATGAGGTTATGCCCAAAATGGATAGTTCGTTTACGCCCATTGAACAAATGCTTAAGTTCCGCGCCAGTCGTCATGAGGACTTCCCGTATCAGGAGATCCTGCTGACCCGCCTGTGCATGCACATGCAGGGTAAGCTGCTGGAAAATCGTAACAAGATGCTGAAAGCGCAAGGGATTAACGAGACGTTGTTTATGGCGTTGATTACGCTTGAGTCTCAGGAAAACCACAGCATTCAGCCGTCTGAACTGAGCTGCGCGCTGGGTTCATCCCGTACCAATGCAACCCGTATTGCTGATGAGCTGGAGAAGCGCGGCTGGATAGAGCGCCGTGAGAGCGATAACGATCGCCGCTGCCTGCATCTGCAACTGACCGAGAAAGGTCACGAATTCCTGCGCGAAGTGTTGCCACCGCAGCATAACTGCCTGCACCAGCTTTGGTCTGCCCTCAGCACCGCCGAGCGCGACCAGCTTGAGCACATTACTCGCAAGCTGCTCACCCGTCTGGACCAGATGGATGAAGATGGCGTCATTCTTGAGGCGCTGCGCTAACGCGACGATCCGCTCAACATTCCAGATTGCAAAAGAAAAACTGACAGGCCAGCACGTGAAACTGCTGGCCTTTCTGACAACAGGTCGGCTCAGCCGATGTGAAAATAAAAAGATCGTGGAGAACAACAATGAGCGCAAATGCGGAGAACACCCCCCCGCAGCAACCGGTCAACAAGAAGGGCAAACGTAAGAGCGCCCTTATTCTGCTGACCTTGCTCTTTATTATTATTGCCGTGGCATATGGGATCTATTGGTTTTTAGTCTTGCGTCATGTTGAAGAGACAGACGATGCATACGTGGCAGGGAATCAGGTTCAAATCATGGCGCAGGTGTCAGGCAGCGTGACGAAAGTCTGGGCTGACAACACCGACTTTGTGAAAAAAGGGGATGTGCTGGTCACGCTTGACCCGACCGACGCCCAACAGGCGTTTGAAAAAGCACAGACGGCGCTGGCCTCCAGCGTTCGCCAGACCCGCCAGTTGATGATCAACAGCAAACAGCTTCAGGCCAATATCGACGTGCAGAAAACGGCCCTGGCCCAGGCGCAGAGCGACCTCAAGCGTCGTGTTCCTCTCGGCACCGCCAACCTGATTGGCCGTGAAGAGTTGCAGCACGCCCGCGATGCGGTGGCGAGCGCACAGGCGCAGCTGGACGTGGCGATCCAACAGTACAACGCCAACCAGGCGATGGTGCTGGGCACCTCTCTGGAAAACCAGCCGGCGGTGAAACAGGCGGCGACCGAAGTGCGTAACGCATGGCTTGCCTTGCAACGTACCAAAATCGTCAGCCCGATGACCGGTTACGTTTCCCGTCGTTCCGTGCAGCCGGGTGCGCAAATTAGCACCACCACGCCGCTGATGGCGGTCGTTCCGGCGAACAACCTGTGGGTGGACGCGAACTTCAAAGAGACCCAGCTGGCGCATATGCGTATCGGCCAGACCGCAACCGTGGTCAGCGATATCTACGGCGATGACGTGAAGTACACCGGTAAAGTAGTCGGTCTGGACATGGGGACCGGCAGCGCCTTCAGCCTGCTGCCTGCACAGAACGCCACCGGCAACTGGATCAAAGTGGTACAGCGCTTGCCTGTACGTATCGAGCTGGATCCTAAGCAGCTGGCAGACCATCCGCTGCGAATTGGCCTTTCCACGCTGGTGACGGTCGATACCGCCAACCGCGACGGTCAGATCCTCGCAAGCCAGGTGCGCAGCACGCCAGCTTATGAAAGTAACGCCCGTGAAATTAGCCTCGATCCGGTCAATAAGCTGATCGATGACATCGTGAAGGCAAACGCCGGTTAAGCCGAAGGTGAGCGTTATGCAACAGCAAAAGCCGCAAAAACCGCTTGAGGGGGCGCAGCTGGTCATTATGACCATTGCGCTGTCGCTGGCGACATTCATGCAGGTGCTGGACTCCACCATCGCAAACGTGGCGATCCCTACGATCGCCGGGAACCTTGGCTCATCGCTGAGCCAGGGGACCTGGGTCATTACCTCATTCGGGGTGGCGAACGCCATCTCTATTCCCATCACCGGCTGGCTGGCGAAGCGCGTCGGTGAAGTGAAGCTGTTCCTCTGGTCGACGATCCTGTTCGTGCTGGCCTCCTGGGCCTGCGGCATGTCCAGCAGCCTGACGATGCTGATTTTCTTCCGCGTCATCCAGGGGATTGTCGCCGGGCCGTTGATTCCGCTGTCGCAGAGTTTACTGCTGAACAACTATCCGCCCGCCAAGCGCTCCATCGCGCTCGCGCTGTGGTCGATGACGGTGATTGTCGCCCCAATTTGCGGGCCAATCCTCGGCGGCTATATCAGCGATAACTATCACTGGGGCTGGATCTTCTTCATCAACGTACCCATCGGTGCGCTGGTGGTGCTGATGACGCTACAGTCTCTGCGTGGTCGCGAAACGCGGACCGAACAGCGGCGGATCGACGGCATCGGGCTGGCACTGCTGGTTGTCGGCATCGGCAGCCTGCAAATCATGCTCGACCGCGGCAAAGAGCTGGACTGGTTCGCCTCTACGGAAATCATCGTGCTGACGGTGGTCGCCGTGGTTGCCATTAGCTTCCTGATTGTCTGGGAGCTGACGGACGAAAATCCGATAGTCGACCTCTCGCTGTTTAAATCGCGAAACTTCACCATCGGCTGCCTCTGTATCAGCCTCGCCTATATGCTCTACTTCGGCGCGATTGTTCTGCTGCCGCAGCTGTTGCAGGAGGTGTACGGCTATACCGCAACCTGGGCGGGGCTGGCCTCCGCGCCGGTGGGGTTAATTCCGGTTCTGCTGTCGCCGATTATTGGCCGTTTCGCCCATAAGCTCGACATGCGCAGGCTGGTGACGTTCAGCTTCATCATGTACGCCGTGTGCTTCTACTGGCGCGCGTATACGTTTGAACCGGGAATGGACTTTGGCGCCTCCGCGTGGCCGCAGTTTATTCAGGGCTTTGCTGTGGCGTGCTTCTTTATGCCACTGACCACCATTACGCTTTCCGGCTTGCCGCCTGAGCGGATGGCGGCGGCATCGAGCCTGTCGAACTTCACCCGTACGCTGGCGGGCTCCATCGGGACATCGATCACCACCACGCTGTGGACCAACCGGGAAGCGATGCACCATGCCCAGCTGACCGAAGCGGTGAACCCGTTCAACCCTAACGCTCAGCAGATGTATAGCCAGCTTGAGGGGATGGGGATGACGGAGCAGCAGGCGTCCGGCTGGCTTGCCCAGCAGATCACCAACCAGGGGCTGATTATCTCGGCAAACGAGATTTTCTGGATATCGGCGGGGATCTTCATCGTCCTGCTGGGGCTGGTGTGGTTTGCCAAACCACCGTTTGGTGCCGGTAGCGGGGGCGGTGGAGCGCACTAGCCCTGTGCACGGGTTGCCCGGTGGCGCTACGCTTACCGGGCCTACGAACGTAGGCCGGATAAGGCGTAGCCGCCATCCGGCAAAACACCGCACCATGTCCAAAACGCGACAGCGATTGTCAGTTCCGATAAAGCAGCGCGCCTGAAATTGATTCACGAGAGTGAAAAGATAACAGGAGCGTACCATGCTGAACACACCCGCGCCACGCGCTGGCTCTCGACAGACTTACGTCGAAGTGAGCACGCCGAACGTCTATCTCGACCAGATCGAATATTTCTGCCACCACTTCAGCCGCCGCAGCGACGTCTGTATCAGCGTGCATCCGCAAAACGATCGCGATACCGGCGTCGCCAGCGCGGAGCTGGCCGTGGTTGTCGTCATCAGTATTGTAGGCCCGGTCAGCGAAGCGCCACCGGGCATCCACAGGCAAAATACTAAATGTGCAGTTCCTGAAGTTTTTCTTTTGGCAGGGCCAGCTCGTCGTTGCTGTTTACACGAACATCACGTTCGATGATATGGCGGGCAATCTCCTGAGCTTCTTCCAGAGAGTGCATCTGGTAAGTGCCGCACTGGTAAACGTTCAGCTCTGGGATCTGGTTCTGCTCTTTCACCTTCAGCACGTCTTCCATGGCCGCTTTCCACGCATCCGCGACGCGTTTCTCTTCAGGCTGACCAATCAGGCTCATGTAGAAACCGGTGCGGCAGCCCATCGGAGAGATATCGATGATCTCCACGCCGTTGCCGTTCAGGTGGTCGCGCATGAATCCGGCGAAAAGGTGTTCCAGCGTGTGAATGCCTTTCTCTGGCATCACTTCTTTATTCGGCACGCAGAAGCGCAGGTCGAAAACGGTGATCGTGTCGCCGTGCGGCGTGTTCATGGTCTTCGCCACGCGGACTGCTGGTGCTTCCATACGGGTATGGTCGACAGTAAAGCTATCTAATAACGGCATACGTCACCTCCGATAGTGATTTTTTTTAAAATAAACTGAACTCTTCTACAGAATGCGCGTCTGAGTATATGAAAGACGCGCATTTGTTATCATCATCCCTGAATTCAGAGATGTATATTTTGGCCACAGCGATGTGGCCTTTTTCTTTTGGTTCAGGCCTGCTTCGCCAGAAACGCCTCAAACGACTCCGTATCCGCCGCTTCGACCTCTTTCTGACGCACAACGGACGCATCGCGCTCTGCCACAAAATCCGCTTCGCTCAGGATCTCTAACGGCTCCTGCATCAGCATCTCACGGTACTCCGCTGAGAGTGAACGCCCTGTGCCACCAATTCCCTGTTCAATCATAGAACGCAGAATACGTGCTGAGAATGTCAGTTCCGGGTTATCGAAGCTTTCAACCAGTTCGTCGCAGACCTTCTGGTAAGCTTCGCCGCCGTACACGCTATCCAGCGTCTGGGCTACGCGCTTCAGGTCATGGAACAGATCCTTCCCTACCTTAGACAGTGGGAACTGGGCCGTTTCACAGCCAATACCTAACGTCAGACCCGGCTTGCGCCCTTCCAGAATCACGCGATTCCAGTTGGCACGAGTACACAGCAGTTCGTCGGAACTCATTTCCGGCGCATCCGCCAGTACGCACCAGACCATAAACAGGTCAAGGAAGCGAACCTGCTGCTCGTCAACGCCAATCGGTGAGAACGGGTTGATATCCAGCGAGCGCACTTCAATGTATTCGATCCCGCCGCGCTGTAGCGCATCCGACGGCGTTTCACCGCTGCGCGTCACGCGCTTCGGACGAATCGGCGCATACAGTTCATTTTCAATCTGCAATACGTTGGTGTTAATTTGCAGGCGCTTGCCGTCTTTTTCGAGGCCGATTTTTTCGTACTCTTCCGACGGGGTTTTTATCGCCCGCTTCAGGCCTGCCACATATTCGTGCAGATCGTTAAACGTAATTCCGAGATTGCTTTGCGACTTATTGGTATAGCCAAGGTCGCTCAGGCGCAGCGAGGTCGCGTACGGCAGATAGTACATGCCACACTCGGTCTTCTCGAACGGCAGCGTGGTCGGTTTCCCTTGCAGGAACGAAGAACAAATGGCCGGGGACGCGCCGAACAGATAAGGAATAACCCAGCCAAAACGGTAGTAGTTGCGGATCAGGCGGAAGTAGCCCGCGGAGATCGCTTCTTTATCCGTTTCACCGCACTTCGCCTGCCAGAACGCCATCGGCAGAGAGAAATTGTAGTGCACGCCAGAGATCGTCTGCATCAGTGCGCCGTAGCGATTTTTCAGTCCTTCGCGATACAGCGTTTTCAGCCGTCCAATATTCGAGGTGCCGTACTGAGCCAGCTCGATATCCTGCCCCTGCTCGATATAGCACGGCATGCTGAGCGGCCACATACGCTCGTCGCCGAGGTTGCGGGCGGTGAAGCGATGCACGTCGCGCATGATCGTCAGCATATGATCAATATCACCGTCTACTGGCGTAATGAACTCCAGCAGCGCTTCGGCGAAATCGGTTGTGATCCATTTATGTGTCAGCGCCGAGCCTAACGCCTTCGGGTGTCCCGTAGTCGCTAAGCTACCATCCGCATTTACGCGCAGCGTTTCGCGCTCAAGCCCACGCTGAATCCCCTTCAGTGCCTGAGGGTGATTTTCCAGCCAGGCCAGCGCCTGTGATACGTCCGGGATCAATTTGACCTCCCGCCTGTCAAAAAATTGTCACTCAGCATAATTGTAATGGTTGACGATTGAAGGTCGCGAATTCATTCCACCAATTAGTGCCACCACGTCATACCCTGTAGTGTTACCCATGCCAGTAAAACATAGCGTAACGCCTTGCCAAGGCACAAAAAAAAGAGCACCGGTCCCCAGGAGATGCGCATCCATCCCGCCAGCAGACACAGTAAATCGCCTATTACAGGCATCCAGCTTAATAACAGCGTGGCAGCGCCATAGCGTTTTAGCCAGCCCACTGCCTTTTCCTGCCAGCGAGATTTTTCGCGTAGCGGAAAGAAACGTCCAAGAATAACGTTAGTCAGCCCTCCAAGGCTATTACCCATTGTTGCTATTAAGACCAGCAACCAGGGCTGACTCACGCCGGACAACAGCATCGCCACCAGCACCACTTCCGAATTCCCCGGTAAGAGGGTGGAGCTTAAAAAACTGCTGGCGAATAATGAAGCGAGTGACAGCGCGTCACTCACAGTAAGCGAACATCCACCGCCGCCATTCCGGCATCACGCGCGGCCTGAATGCCAAAATCAGCATCTTCAAACACCACGCATTTTGCAGGTGGTACACCCATTAATTCTGCACAGCGCAGGAAGGTATCCGGTGCGGGTTTGTGATGTTTAACATGATCGGCGGCAACGACGGCAGAAAAATAGTGGCGCAGGCCAAGGTGTTTGAGTAGCGCTTCAGCAATCGCGCTCTCGCTGCCCGTACCGACAGACATAGGACGACGGCCGTGCCACTCCTTGACGACGTCAATGAGTGGTAAAGGCTGCACGGTGTCTAACAGTATGGCTTTTACCGCGTCGGTTTTTTCACGCGCGAGCTGGTGCGGGTCGAGATCGGCCTGATTCAGCTCAATCACGGCCTGTGCGATACGCCAGGTGGGCGATCCGTTGAGGGCAATCATCGCCTGTAAATCGAAGCGCATACCGTAACGGCCCAGGACTTCGGCCCAGGCCTGACGATGCGTGGGTTCGGTATCCAGGAGGGTGCCGTCCATGTCGAAGATCAAACCGTCATACTGTGCGTACATCGTGCTCTCGCTAAACGATTAACAAAGCATTACTTTATCGTAAAAGGGGATTTTTGTCGCTGATTGCGAAGTGATAACAATGAGAGTGATTAAGAACTAAACATCGAAGGGGATCACAAGAAGAGATGGTGCATCCGGGAGGATTCGAACCTCCGACCGCTCGGTTCGTAGCCGAGTACTCTATCCAGCTGAGCTACGGATGCATCGGGATTTGCTGCTGTACTTCTCGATACTCATATCACTTCAAAAGCAATATGAATTAAAAAATGGTGCATCCGGGAGGATTCGAACCTCCGACCGCTCGGTTCGTAGCCGAGTACTCTATCCAGCTGAGCTACGGATGCATCGGGATTTACTGCTGTACTTCTCGATACTCATATCACTTCAAAAGCAATATGAAGTAAAAAATGGTGCATCCGGGAGGATTCGAACCTCCGACCGCTCGGTTCGTAGCCGAGTACTCTATCCAGCTGAGCTACGGATGCATCGGGATTTACTACTGTACTGCTCGATATTCATATCACTTCGAAAGCAATATGAAGTAATAGATGGTGCATCCGGGAGGATTCGAACCTCCGACCGCTCGGTTCGTAGCCGAGTACTCTATCCAGCTGAGCTACGGATGCAAAATGGCGGTGAGGCGGGGATTCGAACCCCGGATGCAGCTTTTGACCGCATACTCCCTTAGCAGGGGAGCGCCTTCAGCCTCTCGGCCACCTCACCACACAACGCCTCTTTCGAGTGCTTCGAGCAACTCGTTAAGAGCTTCTCGTCGCTGCGTGGCGCATATATTACTTTCTGGGACTTATAAGTCAAACAATTTTCCACATGCTTTTTTCGTTTGCACAATTCGCACGCAATTCGCATGTAAAAGCCGCAAAGAGAGTGTTTTATAAGCGGATTTTGCAGGCATCTTCACAGAATTGTGTTGAGAGAAGCGCGTCATTTGGATGAGATAAGATTATGAGAGTGGTCAAAAACGAAGCGTTTGAAATAGAACGGTAACTTTATGCAGGAAAAATAGCGGGAGGGTTGCGTCTCGCCCGACAGCGAGACGCGACAATATCAGTAACTGGACTGCTGGGATTTTTCAGCCTGGATACGCTGGTAGATCTCTTCACGGTGGACAGATACTTCTTTAGGAGCGTTAACACCAATACGTACCTGGTTACCCTTTACCCCTAAAACTGTCACGGTGACCTCATCCCCAATCATGAGGGTCTCACCAACTCGACGAGTCAGAATCAGCATTCTTTGCTCCTTGAAAGATTAAAAGAGTCGGGTCTCTTGTATCCCGGCATTATCCATCATATAACGCCAAAAAGTAAGCGATGACAAACACGTAAAGTGTAAGCAGTCACGGCATCACATTCTGTTAAACGTAAGTTTAGCCGATATACACAAACTCAACCTGACTTTATCGTTATCGATAGCGCAGTGAGCAAGACGCCATAACGTTACCGCTATGGCGTCTGCTTGTGCTTTGTAGTTATTACAGTTTCGCGCTTACCCAGCTTTCAACGCTGGCTAATGCCGCGGGAAGTGCCGCCGCATCCGTACCACCGGCTTGCGCCATGTCCGGACGACCGCCACCTTTGCCACCCACCTGCTGGGCGACCATGCCAATCAGTTCCCCTGCTTTGACACGATCCGTCACATCCTTAGAGACGCCCGCAATCAGAGAAACCTTACCCTCTGCGACCGTTGCCAGCACGATAACCGTCGAACCAAGCTGGTTCTTCAGATCGTCGACCATGGTACGCAGCATCTTAGGCTCAACGCCCGCCAGGTCGCTGACCAGCAGTTTGACGCCCTTAATGTCTACCGCTTTGCTGGAGAGGTTTGCGCTCTCCTGCGCCGCAGCCTGTTCTTTCAGCTGCTGGAGTTCTTTTTCCAACTGACGGGTACGATCCAGCGCGACACGCACTTTCTCGCCCAGGTTCTGGCTATCGCCTTTCAGCAGCTGCGCGATCTCGTGCAGCTGGTCGCTCTGCGCATGCAGGCTGGCAATTGCACCTTCCCCGGTCACCGCCTCAATACGACGCACGCCTGCCGCCGTACCCGACTCGGAAACGATGCGGAACAAGCCGATGTCACCGGTGCGGGATGCGTGAGTACCGCCACACAGTTCGGTAGAGAAGTCGCCCATGCTCAGCACGCGAACGCGGTCGTCATATTTCTCGCCAAACAGCGCCATCGCACCTTTCTTCTTCGCTGCCTCAAGATCCATGATGTGGGTTTCGATTGGCAGGTTACGGCGGATCTGGGCATTCACCAGGTCTTCCACCGCACGAATTTCAGACGGCTTCATCGCTTCAAAATGCGAGAAGTCGAAACGCAGCACTTTGTCGTTAACCAGAGAACCTTTCTGTGCAACGTGCGTACCCAGCACTTCGCGCAGGGCTGCGTGCATCAGGTGGGTTGCCGAGTGGTTCAGACGAATGCGCGCGCGGCGAGCTTCGTCAACGTTGGCCTGAACGCCCTCGCCCACTTTCAGAGAACCGGAAACCAGTTTGCCCTGGTGACCAATTGCCTGACCGTATTTCTGGGTATCGCTTACGCTGAAGCTGAAGCCATTGCCTTTCAGTTCGCCTTTATCGCCAACCTGGCCGCCGGATTCCGCATAGAACGGTGTTTTATCCAGGATAACAACCGCGTCCTGACCTGCGCTAATGCTGTCTACGGCTTTACCGTCAACAAACAGCGCGGTCACGTTGCTGGTCAGAGCCAGCTCTTCGTAGCCTTTAAATTCAGACGCGCTATCAACGCGGATCATCGCGTTGTAGTCCGCGCCAAAACCGCTGGATTCACGCGCACGACGACGCTGCTCTTCCATTGCGGCTTCAAAGCCTGCTTCGTCAACTTTGATGTTGCGCTCGCGGCAAACGTCCGCCGTCAGGTCAACCGGGAAGCCGTAGGTGTCGTACAGGCGGAAAGCGGTTTCGCCATCCAGCGTGTCGCCCTTGAGTTTCGCCAGCTCGTCGTCCAGCAGCGCCAGTCCGCGCTCCAGCGTACGGGCAAACTGCTCTTCTTCGGTTTTCAGAACCTGTTCAACCTGCGCCTGCTGGCGTTTCAGCTCGTCACCGGCAGAGCCCATCACGCCAATCAGTGGACCAACGAGTTTATAGAAGAAGGTGTCCTTCGCGCCCAGCATGTTGCCATGACGGATCGCACGACGAATGATACGACGCAGCACATAGCCACGGTTTTCATTCGACGGGATAACGCCGTCAGCAATCAGGAACGCACAGGAACGAATATGGTCTGCGATAACGCGCAGTGATTTGTTGTTCAGATCGGTTGCGCCCGTCACTTCGGCAACGGCTTTGATCAGGGTGCTGAACAGGTCAATCTCATAGTTGGAGTTAACGTGTTGCAGAACGGCCGCGATACGCTCAAGACCCATACCGGTATCTACGGACGGTTTTGGCAGCGGCTCCATGGTGCCGTCGGCCTGACGGTTGAACTGCATGAAGACAATGTTCCAGATCTCAATGTAGCGATCGCCATCTTCTTCCGCGCTTCCCGGAGGGCCGCCCCAGATGTGGTCACCATGATCGTAGAAGATCTCGGTGCACGGACCGCAAGGGCCAGTGTCGCCCATCTGCCAGAAGTTATCAGACGCGTAAGGCGCGCCTTTGTTGTCACCGATACGGATGATACGTTCGCGAGGGATACCCACTTCTTTTTCCCAGATGTCGAACGCTTCGTCATCGGTCTCATACACGGTCACCCACAGACGCTCTTTCGGCAGATTAAACCAGTTTTCACCGGTCAGCAGTTCCCACGCATATTGAATGGCGTCGTGTTTGAAGTAGTCGCCGAAGCTGAAGTTACCCAGCATTTCGAAGAAAGTGTGGTGGCGCGCGGTGTAACCGACGTTTTCCAGATCGTTGTGTTTACCGCCCGCACGCACGCAACGCTGTGAGGTTGTGGCGCGGGAATAATTACGCTTGTCGAGACCAAGGAACACATCCTTGAACTGGTTCATCCCGGCGTTGGTAAACAGCAGAGTCGGGTCATTGTTCGGTACCAGGGAGCTGCTGGCAACAACCTGGTGTCCCTTACTATGGAAAAAATCGAGAAACGCCTGACGGATCTCAGCGGTGCTCTTGCTCATAATTATCCTGAAATCAAGCTAACGAAATGTCGCAGCAGATCTGTATCTGTAAACAGTTGGACGGACCAGCTACTGGAAAAAGTGGGAATAAGATAAGTTTTCTTTAGTGGGAAGTAAAATCCCGCATGCGTTCAATCGGTAAAATTACGCCAGATATCCTGAATATCTTCCATCAGGAAGCCGCGGTAGAGCAAAAAGCGCTGGATTTTAACTTTTTCTGAAAATTCACGCGGCAGCGGCTCACCGTACTTTCGTACCGCCTGCTCACGCGCCAGTTCGCACCAGTCGATTTCACTTTCGCGCATGGCTTTTTCAATCGATTCACGGGCTACACCTTTCTGGTTCAGCTCCTGGCGGATACGCGCTGGCCCATAGCCTTTACGACCACGGCTGGCAAGAAAGCGAGCGGCAAAACGGCCGTCATCCAGATAGTGATGCTCGTAGCACCAGGCAACCACACGGTCATAATCTTCCGCGGTGGCATCAATGTCTTCCGGACCGTTTTTGCTCATGACGGGCGCTGACAGTTTCCGCCGCAGCTCCTGTTCGCTATGGTCACGCACGGCAAGAATACGCACGGCCCGATCCAGCAAGCGTGAGTAGGCTGGTCGGCGTGATGTCGGTTCACTCATAAAAAACCTGTCGATTCAGAAATGCAAAAAGGGCCGCATCAGCAGCCCTTCATTTTTATCCGAGAGGATTAAAAGTCTTCGTTGGTTTCTTCAGCATCCGCGCCGTCGACCACGAAATCAGGTTTAGAGTCCTGGTTGCTCAGCAGGAGTTCACGCACCTTCTTCTCAATCTCTTTCGCCGCCGCCGGGTTCTCTTTCAGCCAGGAGATAGCATTCGCTTTACCCTGACCAATCTTGTCACCGTTGTAGCTGTACCATGCGCCCGCTTTTTCAATCAGCTTCTCTTTCACGCCCAGGTCAACCAGCTCGCCGAGGAAGTTGATACCTTCGCCGTAGAGGATCTGGAATTCAGCCTGTTTGAACGGTGCTGCGATTTTGTTCTTCACAACCTTCACGCGGGTTTCGCTACCGACGACGTTATCCCCCTCTTTCACCGCGCCGATACGGCGGATATCCAGACGGACAGAAGCGTAGAATTTCAGAGCGTTACCGCCGGTGGTGGTTTCCGGGTTACCGAACATTACACCAATTTTCATACGGATCTGGTTGATGAAGATCAGCAGCGTATTGGACTGCTTCAGGTTACCCGCCAGCTTACGCATCGCCTGGCTCATCATACGTGCCGCGAGGCCCATGTGAGAGTCACCGATTTCACCTTCAATTTCCGCTTTTGGCGTCAGCGCCGCAACGGAGTCGACGATGATCACGTCAACCGCACCTGAGCGCGCCAGCGCGTCACAAATTTCCAGGGCCTGCTCGCCGGTGTCCGGCTGTGAGCACAGCAGGTTGTCGATATCAACGCCCAGTTTACGGGCATAGACCGGGTCCAGCGCGTGCTCGGCATCGATAAACGCACAGGTTTTACCTTCGCGCTGTGCCGCCGCAACAACCTGCAACGTCAGGGTGGTTTTACCCGAGGATTCCGGACCGTAGATTTCTACGATACGGCCCATCGGCAAACCGCCAGCGCCCAGTGCGATATCAAGAGAAAGCGAACCAGTGGAGATAGTTTCCACATCCATGGAACGGTCTTCACCCAGGCGCATGATGGAGCCTTTACCGAATTGCTTTTCGATCTGGCCCAGTGCTGCCGCCAACGCTTTCTGTTTGTTTTCGTCGATAGCCATTATTACTCCTGTCATGCCGGGAGAAGCAACTGCGCTTCACCATGGACTTCTGTTCTGTTGAGGCAATTATACTGTATAGTCATACAGTATCAAGTATTTTGTAGAAATTGTTGCCAGAGCGTTTTTAACGCGTATTCCGTTGCCTGACGACGCACGCTTTCGCGATCGCCGCTGAAGCATTCCCGGCGGGTGATCCCTTCACCTTTTGAGGTGGCAAAGCCAAACCAGACGGTGCCGACAGGCTTCACGTCGCTGCCGCCGTCCGGCCCCGCGATACCGCTGATGGAGATAGCGTAATCTGCGCGCGCCTCTTTCAGCGCGCCAATCGCCATTTCGATCACCACCGGCTCGCTGACCGCGCCATGCTGCTCAAGCGTGGCTTCACGCACGCCAATCATCTGCGCTTTAGCCTCGTTACTGTAGGTCACAAAGCCGCGTTCAAACCAGGCGGAACTGCCAGCAATATCGGTAATTGCTTTCGCCACCCAGCCGCCGGTGCAGGATTCTGCGGTCGTAAGAGTCGCGCCGCGCTGTTTCAGCGCCAGCCCCACCACTTCGCTTAGCTGCATCAATTCATGGTCAGTCATTCTCGCTCCAGGCCTTAGAAAAACATGCAGCACAAGATAGCACTTTCTCATCAAATATGGGGATGCGCGTCGGGTTTTACGAGGGGGCTTCAGAAAAAAGCCGATGCGGGCGCACCGGCCAGAGAGACGCTTATTTCATGCTGTTAGCGAGGGTATCCACATTGTGGCGAAACGCCTTGACGTAGGTGTCCGCCACGCCGCCCTTCGCGGACAGCGCTTCCGGGTAAAGTTCACCGCCCGGCTGGGCGCCCGTGGCGGTCGCAATCTGCTTCACCAGGCGCGGATCAAGCTGGTTTTCCATAAACCAGGTTTTCACACCGTCAGCTTTAATCTGATTGATGATCTCCGCTACCTGCGCCGCGCTGGCTTCACTCTCAGACGACAGCCCCTGCGGCGCCATAAACGTCACGCCGTAGGCGCGGCTGAAATAGCCGAAGGCGTCGTGGCTGGTCAGCACTTTGCGCTTCGCCTGTGGGATGTCGCTGAAACGCTTTTTAGCCCAACCGTCCAGCTGAGAGAGCTGCGCAATATAGGGTTTACCGGTAGCTTCAAGCGCCGCCGTATCTTCAGGATCGGCCTTCACCAGCCCTGAGAGAATATTTTGCGCATACAGCGCGCCGTTCGCCGCGCTGTTCCACGCGTGCGGATCGGTCACGGTTTTACCGTCCTCTTCCAGCGTGTGCGTTTTCACGCCGTCCGAAGCAACCACCAGCTGGCCTTTGAATCCGGAGGCTTTCACCAGACGATCGAGCCAGCCTTCCAGCCCCAGCCCATTGACTACCACCACGTCGGCTTTACTCAGCGCCGCGCTGTCTTTGGGCGAGGGTTCGAAAGTATGGGGATCACCGTCCGGCCCCACCAGCGTCGTCACCTTCACACGATCGCCGCCAACCTGCTGCGTGATGTCTCCCAGGATGGAAAAGCTGGTCACCACATTAAGCGTTTTCGCCATTACGCCGTGCGTCATCATGCCGAGCGCGAGCGCCACGGCTAACCCTGTACGTTTCATCGTTTCCCCTTGCGTTAAAAAAGCGCCCGCAGGCTATCCGCCAGCCTGCTGCGCGTGCCAAATAAAACGGAAATAAAGAACAATGCGCTGGCGGTCAGCACAATGGAGGGCCCGGCGGGCAGACTCACTGCCCAGGAAAGGCTTAAGCCCAGCCACGCGCAAAAAATACCGCTGATACCCGCCATCAAAAGTAACCCTGGCAGGGTGCGCACCCAGCAGCGTGCCGCCACGGCGGGTAACATCATCAGCCCGACGGCCATCAACGTGCCGAGCACCTGAAAACCGGCCACCAGGTTGAGCACCAGCAGCGCCAGAAACAGACCGTGTAACATCCCGGGCAGCCAGCGCGCGTTCACCTGCAACCACGCGGTATCGAACGCTTCGCTGACCAGCCCCCGATAAAACATCGCCAGCGTGAGGAGCGTGAACATGCAAACGCCCGTCACGAACAGGGCTGACGCGCTATCCACGGCGAGAATGGAGCCAAACAGAAGATGAAGCAGATCGACATTTGAACCGCGCAGCGACACCAGCGTGACGCCCAGCGCCAGGGAACCCAGGTAAAACCCCGCGAAGCTGGCATCCTCTTTAAGCGGCGTGCGGCGGCTGACCAGCCCGGCCACCAGCGCAACGGCGATCCCGGCAATAAACCCGCCGACAGTCATTGCCAGCAGCGACATACCGCTGAGCAGATAGCCCACCGCGACACCCGGCAAAATGGCATGAGAAAGGGCGTCCCCCATCAGGCTCATCCGACGCAGCTGAAGGAATACCCCCAGCGCCGTGGTGCTGACGGAGAGCGCCAGGCAAACCACCAGTGCACGGCGCATAAAGCCGTACTCAATAAACGGCTGGAAGAATGTATGCCAGATCATGCCACCCTCACCCGCTCGGTTTTCCATTGGGGACTATCAGCGTCCAGACGTAACGTCTGCGGGAAGTGACGTGCTACGCGCTCGCTGTCATGCAGAACCGCCAGCAGGGTCTGCCCCTGCATATACATCTCCAGCATCAGATCCATCAGCACGTTGCAGGTCGCTTCATCAACGCCGGTGAAGGGTTCGTCCAGCATCACCAGCGGTGCCTGCTGCACTAAAACGCGGGCAAACAGCATGCGCTGGAATTGCCCGCCGGAGAGTTCATCGATGGTGGATAACGCCATGGACGCCAGCCCCACGCGCTCAAGCGCGCCGGCAATGCGCATGCGGGTATCCCGACGAAAACCGGCAAATAGCGAGATTTCTGGCCAGCAGCCCATGCTCACCACGTCCTGCACGGTCAGAGGAAATTGCGCCTCCAGCGCGTGACGCTGCGCCAGCCAGCCCACCACCGGACGTCTCCCCTGCCAGCGAAACGTACCGCTGACGGGCGGAAGAAAGCCAGCGAGCGTTTTCAGCAGCGTGGATTTGCCGCAGCCGTTGGCCCCGACGATGGCGGTCATGCTCCCGCGTTCAATCACGCCGGACAGTGCGCGCGTAACGGGCTGGCGATCGTAACCCGCCACCAGGTCGTTCATCACGATCATGGCAACGCCACCGCCCAGCGCACGGCCAGGCCGAGAAACAGAATGAGCACCAGCGCCAGCAGCAGACGAACCGGGGATGAGAGAGAAAACAGGGACATGGATATCTCAATTAAAAATTATGTTATAACATAACAATAATGAAAGACGATTAAGATGTAAACGGCGGGAGTGAAATGGGAATGTGGCGAAATGTTTCTGCAAACTTCCCTCTCCCGTGGGAGAGGGTCAGGGTGAGGGCATCAGGCCGCACCGTGCGGGCAGCCATGCCGGGTGGCGGCGTTGCCTTACCCGGCTTACCCGTCGGGGTAACTTACTGGCTAAACGGTGACGCTGCCGGCACACGCGCCTGAGACACCGCCAGCCCCAGCTGCCACACCGCCATCGCATAGTGCGTGCTGTGGTTGTAGCGGGTAATGGTGTAGAAGTTCGGCAGTCCGAACCAGTACTGATAACCGGTTCCGACATCCAGGCGCAGCAGGCTCACCTGGTCAACATTGCCCAGCGGCTGCGACGGCGTTAAGCCTGCCGCTGCCAGCTGCGCCACGCTGTATTTGGTTTTAAATCCGTTTTCCAGACCAAACGCCTCGCCGTTTGCCTGCACCGCCACCTGGCCGCCCGGCGTCCAGCCGTGCGCTTTGAAGTAGTTGGCCACGCTGCCAATGGCGTCTTCGGGATCCCACAGGTTGATGTGACCATCCCCGTTAAAATCTACCGCGTACTGCTTATAGGAGGACGGCATAAACTGGCCGTAGCCCATCGCACCGGCGAACGACCCTTTCAGATCTAACGGATCGTCCTGTTCGTCTCGCGCCATCAGCAGGAAGGTTTCCAGTTCAGAGGAGAAATACTCGGCGCGGCGCGGGTAGTTGAAGGAGAGCGTCGCCAGCGCATCGAGGATGCGGGTTTTACCCATAATCCGTCCCCAGCGGGTCTCAACCCCAATAATACCGACGATGATCTCCGGCGGCACGCCATAGACCTGCCACGCGCGATTCAGGGCGTCTTCATACTGATTCCAGAACACCACGCCATTTTGCACGTTGTCCGGGGTAATAAACTGTTTGCGATAGCGCAGCCACGCCCCGTTTGGCCCGGTCGGCACCTGGGCCGTCGGCGCCTGCCTGTCCATCAGGCGCAGCACGTAGTCCAGACGCTTCGCCTGAGACAAAATGGCATGCAGCTGCTGGCGATCAAAACCGTGCTTGCTCACCATTTTATCGATGAACTGTTCGGCCGCAGGGTTATTCGCGAAGTCGCCGCCCATCTGCATCATATTGTGCTGCGGCTCAAGCAGGAACCCGCCGGAAGGCGCGCCCGCCGTTTGTTGAACAGCTTCAGTCCTGGGTTTGCTACTACAGGCGGACAGGAGAATAAGCGCAGGTAACAGCGCTGCATAACGACGCTTGAACATGTGGCATCCATTTAACGAGTTCGGTAAGAACCCAGTATGGTAAAGCATCCGCAACACCTCAAGGAAGCGGTACACACCTCCCCAACGCAAATCCGCGCTTTTTTCCATCGAAAATCATTCGCCCCACCAATTATCTTTCAAATTAATCCATTTTTCTTTCATTGTGAGATCTGATTAACACTTTAAAAGCTTTCGATTTGATTATTATTAGCCCCGAACAGACAAAAACAAACGCCCTACAGGAGAGAAGAATGATAGAAACCATCACCCACGGCGCCGAGTGGTTCATCGGGCTTTTTCAGAAAGGCGGCGAGGTATTCACCGGCATGGTGACCGGGATCCTGCCCCTGCTGATCAGCCTGCTGGTAATCATGAACGCGCTGATTAACTTTATCGGCCAGCAGCGTATTGAACGCTTCGCCCAGCGCTGCGCCGGAAACCCGCTGTCCCGCTACCTGATCCTGCCCTTCATCGGCACCTTTGTGTTCTGCAACCCGATGACCTTAAGCCTCGGCCGCTTTATGCCAGAGAAGTACAAGCCGAGCTATTACGCCGCCGCCTCCTACAGCTGCCATTCCATGAACGGCCTGTTCCCGCACATCAACCCCGGCGAGCTGTTCGTTTATCTCGGGATCGCCAGCGGCCTTACCACGCTTGGCCTGCCGCTCGGCCCGCTGGCGGTGAGCTACCTGCTGGTCGGTCTGGTCACCAACTTCTTCCGCGGCTGGGTGACGGATCTCACCACCGCCATTTTTGAGAAAAAAATGGGCATCCAGCTTGAACAGAAAGTCCATCTTTCAGGAGCTACAGCATGAACCGGATCCGCATTGAGAAAGGCACGGGCGGCTGGGGTGGCCCGCTGGAGTTCGACGCCACCGAAGGCAAAAAGATTGTGTACATCACCGCGGGCACGCGCCCGGCGATCGTCGACAGGCTGCACGAGCTGACGGGCTGGGAAGCGGTCGACGGCTTCAAGGAAGGCGAACCGCCGGAAGCGGAAATCGGCGTGGCGGTGATCGACTGCGGCGGCACGCTGCGCTGCGGCATCTATCCGAAGCGCCGCATTCCGACGGTAAATATTCACTCCACCGGGAAATCCGGCCCGCTGGCGCAGTACATCCTTGAGGATATTTATGTCTCTGGGGTGAAGGAGGACAACATCACGCTGGTGAATGGCACATCCGCGCCGCAAAAAGCGGCCCCGCGCGAGTACGACACCAGCAAAAAAATCACCGAGCAGAGCGATGGCCTGCTGGCGAAGGTCGGGATGGGGATGGGGTCCGCCGTGGCGGTGCTGTTCCAGTCCGGGCGCGACACCATCGACACGGTGCTGAAAACCATTCTGCCGTTTATGGCGTTCGTCTCGGCGCTGATCGGTATCATCATGGCCTCCGGCCTGGGCGACTGGATTGCCCACGGCCTCGCCCCGCTCGCCAGCCACCCGCTCGGCCTGGTGACGCTGGCGTTGATCTGCTCCTTCCCGCTGCTGTCGCCGTTTCTCGGCCCGGGCGCGGTGATTGCCCAGGTCATCGGCGTGCTGATTGGCGTACAGATTGGTCTGGGCAACATTCCCCCGCACCTCGCTCTGCCAGCCCTTTTCGCCATTAACGCTCAGGCGGCGTGCGACTTCATCCCCGTCGGGCTGTCGCTGGCGGAAGCACGTCAGGACACCGTGCGCGTGGGCGTCCCCTCCGTGCTTGTGAGCCGCTTCCTGACGGGCGCGCCCACGGTGCTGATTGCCTGGTTTGTCTCCGGCTTTATTTATCAATAAGAGGTTCCTGCCATGACCGTGATTTACCAGACCACCATTACCCGCATCGGCCAGAGCGCAGCCGATGCGCTGAGCGACCAGATGCTGATCACCTTCCGCGAAGGGGCGCCTGCGGATATCGAAGAGTTTTGCTTTATCCACTGCCACGGCGAGCTAAACGGCGAGCTGAAGGCCGGGAGCCAGCTTGAGCTGGGCGAGGCGCGCTATGCCGTGACCGCCGTCGGCGACGTCGCTGAACAAAACCTGCGCGAGCTGGGGCACATCACCCTGCGTTTTGACGGGCAGCCGCAGGCGGAGTATCCCGGCACGGTTCACGTTGAGGGGCCGGTTCCGCAGGCTGTCACACCAGGCTGTACGTTAAAATTTGTTGCGTAATTAAGGAGAAACACATGAGTCAGGTTGCCGTTGTCATTGGTGGGGGACAAACCTTAGGCGAGTTCCTCTGCCGTGGGCTTGCCGCAGAGGGTTACCGCGTGGCGGTTGTGGACATTCAGAGTGAAAAAGCCGCCCGCGTGGCGGACGCCATCAACACCGAGTTTGGCGAAGGGATGGCGTACGGATTTGGTGCCGACGCCACCAGCGAGCAGAGCGTGATGGCGCTGGCCCGCGGCGTAGATAAGATATTTGGGCGTATCGACCTGCTGGTCTACAGCGCGGGGATCGCGAAAGCGGCCTTTATCAGCGATTTCGAACTGGGGGATTTTGACCGCTCGTTGCAGGTGAATCTGGTGGGCTATTTCCTCTGCGCCCGTGAGTTTTCCCGGCTGATGATCCGCGATGGTATTCAGGGGCGCATCATTCAGATCAACTCGAAATCCGGGAAAGTGGGCAGCAAGCACAACTCCGGCTACAGCGCGGCGAAGTTTGGCGGCGTGGGGCTGACGCAGTCTCTGGCGCTGGATCTGGCCGAATACGGCATCACCGTTCACTCGCTGATGCTGGGTAACCTGTTGAAATCGCCGATGTTCCAGTCCCTGCTTCCGCAGTACGCCTCCAAGCTCGGCATCAAAGCTGAAGAAGTGGAGCAGTACTACATCGACAAAGTGCCGCTCAAGCGCGGGTGTGATTATCAGGACGTGCTGAACATGCTGCTGTTTTACGCCAGCCCGAAAGCCTCGTACTGCACCGGGCAGTCGATTAACGTCACCGGTGGGCAGGTGATGTTCTGAGTTTAATCCCCGGTGGCGCTGCACTTACCGGGGCTACAACCCCCGTAGGCCGGGTAAGGCGCAGCCGCCACCCGGCAATTAAGGAGCCGATATGGTAACCGCATTAATCACCTTCGCCGCCCTCGCCTGGATCTGCCAGATGGCGTTTGGCGGCTGGCAGATCCATCAGTTTAACCGCGCCTTTGACGCCCTGTGCCAGAAAGGCCGTGTGGGCGTCGGGCGTTCCGGCGGACGCTTCAAACCGCGGGTTGTCGTCGCTGTTGCGCTGGATGAAAACAATAAGGTCTGCGATTCCCTCATCATGCGCGGCATGACCGTCTTTGCCCGCCCGGTGAAAATCCAGGCGATCAACGGCATTTTGCTGCATGAATTACAACCTGATGTGATCTTCCCCCATGATTCACTCTGTCAGAATGCACTATCATTAGCGCTTAATCTGAAACATGGATAATTTCGTTGTGAAAGTTATAAACTTGCGGAATTATCATTTCGCAACGTAAGGAACGAAGCGCCTATGAAACCACGTCAGCGGCAGGCGGCCATACTTGAGCATCTGCAAAAGCAGGGAAAGTGCTCGGTAGAGGATCTGGCCCACTACTTTGACACCACCGGCACGACAATACGCAAGGACCTGGTGTTGCTCGAAAACTCCGGCGCCGTCATTCGTACCTACGGCGGCGTGGTGCTCAATAAAGACGAAGCCGACCCGCCTATCGATCACAAGACGCTGATTAATACGCACCAGAAAGCGTTGATTGCCGAAGCCGCGGTCAAATTTATCCAGGACGGCGATTCCATCATCCTCGACGCTGGCAGTACCGTCCTGCAGATGATCCCGCTGCTCAGCCGCTTTAATAACATCACCGTGATGACCAACAGCCTGCACATCGTCAATGCCCTGTCAGAGTTCGACAGCGAGCAGACCATCCTGATGCCCGGTGGCACCTTCCGTAAAAAATCCGCGTCGTTTCACGGGCAGCTGGCGGAGAATGCCTTCGACCACTTCAGCTTCGATAAGCTGTTTATGGGCACGGACGGCATCGACCTCAACGCGGGCGTGACCACCTTCAACGAGGTGTTCAGCGTCAGCAAAGCGATGTGCAACGCCGCGCGGGAAGTGATTTTGATGGCGGACTCGTCGAAGTTTGGCCGTAAAAGCCCCAACATTGTCTGTAGCCTTGAAAGCGTCGATAAGCTGATTACCGACGCAGGTATCGATCCGGCATTTAAAAAAGCGCTGGAAGCGAAGGGCATCGACGTGATCGTAACCGGAGAGAAAAATGAGTGATTTTCTGTTAAACGCAGGCCGCCAGACTCTGCTGCTGGAGCTACAGGAAGCCAGCCGCCTGCCGGAGCGTCTGGGTGAGGATTTTGTTCGTGCAGCCAACACCATTATCCACTGCGAGGGCAAAGTGATCGTGGCGGGTATCGGTAAATCCGGTCATATCGGCAAGAAGATTGCCGCGACGCTTGCCAGCACCGGCACACCGGCGTTCTTCGTGCATCCTGCCGAAGCGCTGCACGGCGATCTGGGGATGATCGAAAGCCGCGACGTGATGCTGTTTATCTCCTACTCCGGTTCAGCCAAAGAGCTGGATCTCATCATCCCTCGCCTGCAAGAAAAATCGGTGGCCCTGTTAGCGATGACCGGCAAATCCCGTTCGCCGCTGGCGCTGGCCGCGAAAGCAACGCTGGATATTTCCGTTGAGCGCGAAGCCTGCCCGATGCACCTGGCACCGACCTCCAGCACCGTCAACACGCTGATGATGGGCGACGCGCTGGCGATGGCGGTGATGCAGGCGCGCGGCTTTAACGAAGAGGATTTCGCCCGTTCCCATCCTGCTGGCGCGCTTGGGGCACGTCTGCTCAACAAGGTTCACCATCTGATGCGCACGGACGATGCCATTCCTCAGGTCAAACTCGACACCAGCGTGATGGACGCCATGCTGGAGCTGAGCCGCACCGGGCTGGGGCTGGTTGCGGTATGCGACAACGACCGTCAGGTGAAGGGCGTATTCACCGACGGCGACCTGCGCCGCTGGCTGGTGGGCGGCGGCAAGCTGGAGGCGCGGGTATCCGAAGCAATGACCCGGGGCGGGCTGACGCTGAATGCCGACAGCCGCGCCATTGAAGCCAAAGAGGTGCTGATGAAGCGCAAAATCACCGCTGCGCCGGTGGTGGACGAGCACGGCAGGCTGTGCGGCGCGATCAACCTGCAAGACTTCTACCAGGCGGGGATTATTTAACCCTTAAGCCCCAGACGTTTCGCCAGCCTGTGAAGGTTGGCGACGTCCATCTCCAGCGCCCGCGCGCATGCCGCCCAGCTGCGGTTATTCTGCTCCAGGGCGCGGGTGATCATCTGACGCTGGAACGCATCCGTCGCCTCGCGCAGGTTTTCGTTCACGCTCTCAGGTATCACCGGCTTCACGGACGGCGTCGTTTCCTCATGCAGCGCGAAATGGCGCGCATGAATAACCACTTCATCCCCCGAACGCGTAGCCCGCGCCAGCACCACCGCGCGGTGAATCGCATGTTCCAGTTCACGCACGTTACCCGGCCAGCCGTAGCTCAGCAGGTGCGTCCTCGCGCCGGGGCTTAGCACCACGCGGGAAAGCCCCATTTTGTGCCGACACTGTTCGCAGAAAAAGCCCGCCAGCAGCACCACATCATCGCCCCGCTCGCGCAGCGGCGGCACCGTGAGCGGGAACACGCTCAGACGGTGGAACAGATCGGCGCGGAAATTGCCCGCCAGCACCTCTTCGCGCAGATCGCGGTTCGTCGCCGCCAGCACGCGCACATCCACGCGTAAGCTGCGATCGTCACCCACGCGTTGAATATCGCCATACTGCAACACCCGCAGCAGTTTGGCCTGGAGCGAAAGGGAGAGTTCGCCAATTTCATCGAGGAACAGCGTGCCGTTATCAGCCATTTCGAACTTGCCGCTGCGGTTGCTGATCGCCCCGGTAAAGGCCCCTTTGACGTGTCCGAACAGCTCGCTTTCCGCCACGCTTTCCGGCAGCGCCGCGCAGTTGAGATACACCAGCGGGTTCACCGCACGGGGCGAGGCTTCGTGGATCGCTTTCGCCACCAGCTCTTTACCGGTGCCGGTCTCCCCGAAGATCAGCACGTTCAAATCAGACGCGGCGACAATCTCAATCTCTTTTTTAAGCTGCACCATGCCCGGCGAAAGGCCAATCATTTCGGTGTGCGCCACCTGCTCAAACGCCGTCGGGCTACCCGGAAGAATATTCTGGCTCTCCAGCTGTTCTATCAGCAGGGCGTTGTTCAGCGCCCCGGCCGCCAGCGCGGCAATCAGCCGTAGCTCTTCGTCGCTGAAGGTATCGAACTGATCCGGCGACATGCCGTCGAGGGTTAACGCGCCAATCAGGTTCTGCCCGGCAAACAGCGGCAGGCCGATACAGGCGTGAACCTTCAGGCTCTCCTGGCCGGGGATCAGGCCGTCGTACGGATCGGGCAGATCGCTGTCTGCCGGGAAACGCACCACGTCACCCGCACGGGCGATGGTTTCCAGACGCGGGTGCCCCTCCAGGGTAAAGCGCCGCCCGAGTACGTCCTTCGCCAGACCGTCGATAGCCAGCGGAATAAACTGCCGCCCTTCGTAACGCAGCAGCGCTGAGGCATCGCAATCCAGCACGTGGCGCAACGTGGAGATCAGCCGTTGAAAGCGGTCCTGATGACCAATACCGGTTTGCAGTTCTATGGCGATCTTCGCCAGCACATCTACGGAAAAGCTCATCTCTGCCTCACTGTCATTTTGACAACACATAGTGTCATATTGACAATTTTTAAGATAGTCAAAATGACTACCCATTAGGGAGAATCAAAACACAAATACATTATTTTCAATAAGTTAAAAAACTGGCACGCAACTTGATATATGACAGTCATCTTATTTGAAAACGCCGTATTAAGTTGAGGTTGCTATGTCTATTCTGGTTAAAAATAACATTCATTGGGTGGGTCAACGTGACTGGGAAGTACGTGATTTTCACGGGACGGAATACAAAACGCTGCGCGGCAGCAGCTACAACAGCTACCTCATTCGCGAAGGTAAAAACGTCCTGATCGATACCGTCGATCACAAATTCAGCCGCGAGTTCGTGCAGAACCTGCGCAGCGAAATCGATTTGAATGACATCGACTACATCATCATCAACCACGCGGAAGAGGATCACGCCGGGGCGCTGACCGAGCTGATGTCCCACATTCCGGATACCCCGATCTACTGCACCACCAATGCCATTGACTCCATCAACGGCCACCACCACCATCCAGAGTGGAACTTCCACACTGTAAAAACCGGCGACACGCTGGATATCGGCAACGGCAAACAGCTGATCTTCGTGGAAACCCCAATGCTGCACTGGCCGGACAGCATGATGACCTACATGACCGGTGACGCGGTGCTGTTCAGTAACGACGCCTTCGGCCAGCACTACTGCGACGAACGTCTGTTCAACGACGAAGTGGATCAGACCGAGCTGTTCGAACAGTGCCAGCGCTACTACGCCAACATCCTGACGCCGTTCAGCCGTCTGGTCACGCCAAAAATCACCGAGATCCTCGGCTTCAACCTGCCGGTGGATATGATTGCCACCTCCCACGGCGTGGTATGGCGTGAAAATCCAACCCAGATCGTCGAGCTGTACCTGAAGTGGGCGGCGGACTATCAGGAAGACCGCATTACGATCTTCTACGACACCATGTCCAACAACACCCGCATGATGGCGGACGCCATTGCCCAGGGCATCAACGAAGTGGACCCGAACGTGGCAGTGAAAATCTTCAACGTGGCGCGCAGCGATAAGAATGAGGTATTGACCAACGTCTTCCGCTCCAAAGGCGTGCTGGTGGGTACCTCCACCATGAATAACGTGATGATGCCGAAAATTGCCGGACTGGTGGAAGAGATGACCGGCCTGCGCTTCCGTAACAAACGCGCCAGCGCCTTTGGTTCACACGGCTGGAGCGGCGGCGCGGTAGACCGTCTCTCCACCCGTTTACAGGATGCCGGTTTTGAGATGTCACTGAGCCTGAAGGCGAAATGGCGTCCGGATCTCGACGCGCTGGAAATCTGTCGCCAGCACGGTCGCGACATTGCCCGCCAGTGGGCGCTTGCGCCGCTGCCGGAAACCGCACCCGCCGCGGCTGCTGCGCCGGAAGCCGTAGCAGAAGCCGCTCCTGCCGCTGCCGACCTCGGCCCCTGCATGCAGTGCAGCGTCTGCCAGTGGATTTACGATCCTGAGCTGGGCGAGCCGTTGCAGGATGTCGCGCCGGGTACACCGTGGAGCGAGGTGCCGGACAACTTCCTCTGCCCGGAATGTTCCCTCGGAAAAGACGTCTTTGATGAACTGGCAACGGAGGCAAAATGAGCCACGGCATCGTCATTATCGGCTCGGGCTTTGCCGCCCGCCAGCTGGTGAAAAATATCCGCAAACAGGATGCTAACGTGCCGTTGACGGTGATCGCCGCCGACAGCATGGATGAGTACAACAAGCCTGATTTAAGCCACGTCATTAGCCAAAATCAGCGCGCCGACGATCTCACCCGCCAGACGGCGGGGGAGTTTGCAGAACAATTTAATCTGCGTCTGTTTCCGTACACCTGGGTCACCGATATCGACGCCGACGCCCACGTGGTGAACGCGAAAGATAAAACCTGGCAGTACGACAAGCTGGTGCTGGCGACGGGGGCATCTGCGTTTGTGCCGCCGGTTGAGGGCCGCGAGTTAATGGTCACGCTCAACAGTCAGCAGGAGTATCAGGCCAGCGAGACCCTGTTACGCGACGCCATGCGGGTGATGATTGTCGGCGGCGGGCTGATTGGCACCGAGCTGGCGATGGACTTCTGCCGGGCGGGAAAATCCGTCACCCTTGTTGACCACGCGGCCAGCATTCTGTCAGCGCTGATGCCGGCAGAAGTAAGCAGTCGCTTACAGCATCGTTTGACCGACATGGGCGTGCATCTGCTGCTGAAATCGCAGTTGCAGAGCCTGAGCAAAACCGAAACCGGCATTTGTGCGACGCTCGACCGCACCCGCAGGGTGGAAGTGGATGTGGTTATTGCGGCGACGGGGCTGCGCCCGGAAACCGCGCTGGCGCACCGCGCAGGCGCAGAGATCAATCGCGGCGTGAAGGTAGACAGCTACCTGCAAACCACCCAGCCGGACATTTATGCCCTGGGCGACTGCGCGGAAATTAACGGCCAGGTGCTGCCGTTCCTGCAACCGATTCAGTTGAGCGCCATGTTCCTGGCGAAAAACCTGCTCGGCGGCAACGCCCCGGTGAAATTACCCGCCATGCTGGTGAAGGTAAAAACGCCGGAACTACCGCTGCATCTCGCAGGTGAAACGCAGCGTCAGGATCTGAACTGGGAGATTGCCCTTTCGGCTCAGGGCATGGTAGCTCGCGGCACCGATACTGTCGGTCAGATGCGCGCCTTTGTGGTCAGCGAAGACAGAATGAAGGAGGCCTTCGCGCTGCTGAAATCGTTACCTGCTTAACCCTCGTCATGCCGGGTGGCGCTCCGCTTACCCGGCCTACTTAACACCATAACGGTAAACCTTGTAGGCCCGCGCAAGCGTAGCGCCGCCGGGCAAAACAGGGCTGCGTGGTTCAGGACCGCACCACCAGCGCGTCATAACCGCGCCAGCGGTAGTTCGCCATCGAGATCAGCCAGCAGGCGACAAACAGCCCGACCACCACAAACCCGGCGTCGCCCAGGTTATCGTTCACCGCGCCAATCAGATCCCACACGCCGCCGCTGAGGGCGAACTTGTCCATCAGCAGACCCAGCGCTTCCAGCCCGCCGATAAACAGCGCCACCACCACCGAAGTGCCGGTGATGGTCATGTTGTAGTACAGCTTGCGCTGCGGCTTGTTAAACGCCCAGCCATAGGCACCCACCATCAGCAGGTTATCGAGCGTATCCACCAGCGCCATGCCGCTGGCGAAGAGCGCCGGGAAGATCATGATCGACCACACCGACATCCCGCTGGAGGCGCTGGCGGCGGAGATCCCCAGCACGCCGATTTCGGTGGCCGTGTCAAAGCCGAGGCCAAACAGGAAGCCCACCAGATACATCTGCCAGCTTTTATTGACGAGGCGGAAGGTTTTGCCGAACAGCCAGTTCATGACGCCACCCTGGGCAGGCAGCGTGATGTCGCCCTGCACGGGCCTGCCGTGTTTCAGTGCCTGAAAACTGCGCCAGACGCCGCGCAGGATCACCATATTCACCAGCGCCATCGCCAGCAGGAAGGTGGCGGAGACGGCGGTGCCAATCAGGCTGCCGGTTTCGTGGAACCATTCCATATTTTTCTGAAACGCCGTGGCGGTGGCGGCGATGGCAATGGAGGCCAGCACCACGATGGTGGAGTGTCCGAGGGAAAACCATGCGCCCACGCCGGACGGGCGCTTGCCCTGCTGCATCATCTTACGCGTCACGGTATCAATCGCGGCGATATGGTCGGCATCCACCGCATGACGCAGTCCGTAACACCAGGCCAGCAGGCTGGCCGCCATCAGCGCCGTACTGCCGCTAAAGGTGTGCCACGCCAGCCCCCAGGCCAGCAGGTTAGCCATCACCAGAGCCAGCAGCAGGCACGCTGCACGAGGTTCATTGCGTAAAAGTCGTAACATTTTAAATCCTTTGTGAACATGATCGGGCGGCAGCAACCACCGCCTGCCCGAAGGAGATCGCTCCGTCGCCTGCGGGCAGGCACGAAGGAAAAAGAAGCGTGAAATCAGAAAGGTAATGACGAAAGCGCGCGCGTAGCAGACGGTTGTGAAGGACACCTCCGCTGAAGCACACCGTAGAGAGCGACCGTCGGCGGGCATGCGTTGCCGCCAGTTCGCTCAGCCCTTTTGCCAGCGCATCGTGAAAGGCCCAGGCGCGCTCTCCGGGCTCCGCCCGCCAGGCCAGCCACTGCTGCCAGAACAGCGCAAGGTTATCCGTCTTGAGCGTCACCGGATGATCAACCCCTGCACAGCGTTCGGCCAGCGCCTCCAGCCGGCATGCGGCTTCGCCCTCATAGCGTTGCGTTTCAATGCCCAGCGCACAGGCCACGGCGTCAAACAGACGACCACAGGAGGAGGCCCGCGGCGCATTGATACCGCGCGACACTGCCGTTGCCAGCAGCGGCCAGTTCTCACGCTGTACCGCCTCTGTTTCCGGGTACTGCGGCCAGTCAGGTACGAACGCCAGACAGTGGGCGAGCAAATTGCGCCACGGCTGTTTTGCCGCCAGATCGCCCCCCGGCAGCGCAACGGCTGGCAGACCGCCCAGCCATTCGCAGTCGCGATAGTTCACCCGCAGGCACTCGCCGCCCCACAGCGCGCCGTTCTCACCCATGCCGATCCCATCCAGCGTCAGGGCAATAACATCCCCGCCGTCGAGCGGCCAGCCATTCTCCGCCAGACACGCTGCTGCATGCGCATGATGATGCAGCACGGTCTCTACGGGCAGCGCCTGCGCCCGGGCCCACTGTCGGGCGTGATATCCCGGATGGGCATCGCACACCACGCGCTCTGGCTGGAAGGCGTAGATGTCCTGCATCGTCGAGAGCGCACTGCGCCACTGCGCCTCTACGCCCTCGTCGCTCAGATCGCCAAAATGCTGGCTCGGCACCGCCTGGTTGCCACGTACCAGGCAGAAGGTATTTTTCATCTCCGCGCCGGTGCATAACATGGGCGAGATGTCGCGGAATCCGGCGGGCAATGTGATGGCATCCGGCACAAAACCGCGTGCGCGACGCAGCATCGTGCCCTCCCGGTCCATTACTGAATCATCCATCCGTTGCAGGATGTCGCGGTCGTGCAGCAGGAAGCCGTCAGCGACGTCACTGAGTTCTTCCAGCGCCTGCTGGTTGCTTATGGCGGGTGGATGGCCGCTGAGGTTGCCGGAGGTCATCACCAGCGGGCGCTGGCAGTCCAACATCAGCAAATGCTGGAGCGGGTTCGCAGGCAACATCACGCCAATTGTATTCAGCCCCGGCGAAATCTCCTCAGGAAACGCAGGAAGGCAGGCTTTTGGCGTCAGCACAATCGGCGCAGCGGGTGAACGTAACAGCGTCTGGATGGCCTCCGGCAGATCGTTCGCATGCGGGATCATCACTGCCAGCGGCCTGGTCGGGCGCTGCTTGCGTGCCCGCAATTTCCGAATCGCCTGTGGGTTAAGCGCGTCGCAGACCAGGTGAAATCCGCCCAGCCCTTTGACCGCCACAATCCCGCCGTTTTTCAATCTCTCCACCGCCGCGCTTAACGCCGATTCGCGGGTGGTGGCAGCATCCCCGGCTTGCCACTCCAGCTGCGGCCCGCAGTCCGGGCAGGCCACCGGCTGGGCGTGAAAACGCCGGTCAGCCGGGTTGCGGTACTCCGTTTCACAGGGCACACAGAGCGGGAAAGGCGCCATTGACGTGGCCGGGCGGTCATAGGGCATGGCGCGGATAATGGTAAACCGCGGCCCGCAGTGGGTGCAGTTGATAAACGGGTAGCGATAACGGCGCTCGCGCGGATCGCGCATCTCCGCCAGGCACGCGGGACAGGTGGCGGCATCCGGGACGATTTGCGTGTCCATCGCCCCGCTCTCGCTGTGGCGGATGACAAACTCGTCCGGCAGCGTATTCCAGCTGTACGGCTGCGTTTCAACGCGATCGATGCGCGCCAGCGGTGGGCAGTCCTGGCGCAGTCTCGCGGTAAAGTCACCCCCATTACCCGCGAGACGCACCAGGACACCCTCTCCGTCGTTGCACACGTCGCCCGCCAGCCCCAGCTGGTGTGCAAGCTGCCAGACGAAGGGACGAAATCCTACCCCCTGCACCTTGCCGCGCACCCGAAGCTGTACGCCGTTAACGCGCATTGCAGCTTAAAACAGCAGCGATGACGAGGTGTCGAACGCCGCACGGCGGCGTTTTTCGGCACTCATCTGTTCGAGCTTGTCTCGATCGACGCAGACCAGCGCATGCGTCGGACAGGCTTCCATACACGCCGGACCGGCGTCGCGGTGGTAGCAGAGGTCACATTTATTGGCTTCGGCTTTCTCCGCGCGCACGCTGAGCCCGATACCGCTGTTGCGCACCACCGGGCGAACGACCACCTCCATCGCGCCATACGGACACGCCACCACACAGGTTTTGCACCCGATGCAGCGCTCCTGCATCACATGCACGAAGCCTTTCTCGCGCTTAATCGCCCCGTTCGGACAGACGTTGGCGCACGGCGCGTCTTCGCACTGGCGACAGATAGCGGCGGTGGAAATGTTCACGCCTTTAATGACGTGGATGCGCGGCAGGAAGGTGTCGGGGGTCAGGGAGGCGCAATCCTGCTCCGCCTGATGGGACACCACGCACGCCACTTCACAGGTACGGCAACCAATGCATTTGCTGGCATCGGCCATAATAAAACGGTTCATCTGCTTCTCCGGCATAACTGTTATGCGCGAAGCTATTCATAAACCGTGCCAATATTTAATACATTGATTTTAAAGAGAAATAAAAAAGAAGAGGATCTGTCATCGTCATTTGTGACGATGACAGATGTCGACGTCAGCGATGCGGGCCGTCAATGACGGAGCCGCGCAGGATAAGCTCGCCGGAAAAAGTTTGCTGAGGCTTAAACTCACCGCCGTCGAGCATGAAGATCAGGCGGCTGATGGTCTCCTGGATCATCTCCGTTACCGGAATACGCACGCTGGAGAGGGACGGCACGATATAGGGCGCGATTGCCACGTCGTCAAAGCCGATGACGGACACCGCGCCCGGCGTGGCGACGCCGCTCTCGTGCAACTGCCTGATGGCGCCAATCGCCATATCGTCGTTACTCGCCACCAGGGCGGTAAACGTTTCGCCGCGGGTGAGCAGCTGAGAGACCGCCGCCGCGCCGCTGGCCGGGCTCCACTTCCCTTCGGCGATCAGCGCGTCACGCAGGGCAATGCCGTGCTGCGCCAGCGCGTCCTTGTATCCGGAAAGACGCTCCACGCCGGTGGGGGAATCCAGCGAACCGGTGATAAACGCAATCTCCCGGTGGCCTTTCTCAATCAGCTGCGATACTGCGTCCTGACACGACGCTTTATGATCGGACCAGACGCTGTGGCTGCTGTTTTTCCGCAAACGGCGGTTGAGCACCATAATCGGCTGCTCGCATTTCTCAATAATTTCGTCCAGCGCTTCCACGCTCAGAAAACGCGGGTAGATGATCACCGCGTCGCAGCGCATGTCGAGCAGGTACTGGATCGCCTCGCGCTCCTCTTCGGCGCTGTGCTTGCCGTCCGCCAGGATCAGCTGACGCCCCTTCTCTTCCGTCATCCGCGCGGCGTTAAACAGCAGCTCGCTAAAGTAGACCCCATGGTACAGGGTGTTTGTCACCACCAGCCCCAGGGTCTGGGTGCGTTTGGTCGCCAGGTTTCGCGCCAGCAGATTGGGGCGATACCCGCTCTCTTCGATGGCCTGAAACACGCGGTCTTTCGTCTCCTGGCTGACGTAACCGTTCCCCGACAGCACCCGGGAGACCGTCGCTTTCGACACGCCTGCCCGCTTCGCCACTTCCAGCATCGTGGTCATAGTGTTATTCCATTCAAATCTGATGAGCCGCAGTGTACTTCACCGCAGAAAAATTGTCGCAGCGGCGTTATCACGCTTTTTACGGCCACGAGTGATCGTCATCACGAAACGAAAAAATGCATAAAAAGTGGTCTTGTTTCATTAAAAGAAACTCATGATGATTATGTGAAACCGGTTTCCTACACTTCTCACAACGATAACAGGATCACATCCGATGGCAAAAAATTACGCTGCGCTGGCAAATGACGTGGTTAGCGCGCTGGGCGGTAAAGAGAACATCGTCGCCGTCACCCACTGCATGACGCGCCTGCGCTTCGTTCTGAAAGACGAAAGCCTTACCGACGCCGCGCGTCTGAAAAGCATCAGCGGCGTGCTCGGCGTGGTGCGCAACGACAATCAGTGCCAGGTGATCATCGGCAACACCGTGTCCCAGGCATACCGTGAAGTGGTGAGCCTGCTGCCCGCCAACCTGCAACCTGCCGTAGCGGAAGGTCCACAGAAGCTTACGCTGCGCCGGATTGGCGCCGGGATCCTCGACGCGTTGATCGGCACCATGTCTCCGCTGATCCCGGCGATCATCGGCGGGTCGATGGTCAAGCTGCTGGCGATGATCCTTGAGATGACCGGCGTGCTGGGCAAAGGTGACCCGACGCTGACGATCCTGACCGTTATCGGCGATGGCGCGTTCTTCTTCCTGCCGCTGATGGTGGCGGCTTCCGCAGCGGTGAAGTTCAAAACCAACATGTCCCTGGCGATAGCCATTGCGGGCGTACTGGTTCACCCGAGCTTTATCGAGCTGATGGCGAAAGCGGCGCAGGGCGAGCATGTAGAATTTGCCTTAATTCCGGTGACGGCGGTGAAATACACCTATACCGTTATCCCGGCCCTGGTGATGACCTGGTGCCTGTCGTATATCGAACGCTGGGTGGATCGCATCACCCCGGCGGTGACCAAAAACTTCCTCAAGCCGATGCTGATCGTGCTGATTGCCGCCCCGCTCGCCATCGTGCTGATTGGCCCGCTCGGGATCTGGATCGGTAGCGCCATCTCCGCGCTGGTCTACACCATTCACGGCTATCTGGGCTGGCTCTCCGTTGCCATTATGGGCGCGCTGTGGCCGCTGCTGGTGATGACCGGGATGCACCGCGTGTTTACGCCGACCATCATCCAGACCATTGCCGAAACGGGCAAAGAAGGGATGGTGATGCCGTCGGAAATTGGCGCCAACCTGTCACTCGGCGGTTCATCGCTGGCGGTGGCGTGGAAAACCAAAAACCCGGAGCTGCGCCAGACGGCGCTGGCGGCTGCGGCCTCCGCCATCATGGCGGGGATCTCTGAACCGGCGCTGTACGGCGTGGCGGTACGCCTGAAACGTCCGCTGATTGCGAGCCTGATCAGCGGCTTTATCTGCGGCGCGGTGGCCGGCATGGCCGGTCTTGCCAGCCACTCCATGGCAGCGCCGGGGCTGTTCACCAGCGTGCAGTTCTTCGACCCGGCCAACCCGATGACCATCGTCTGGGTGTTTGGCGTGATGGGTCTGGCGGTGGTGCTGTCGTTCGTGCTGACCCTGCTGTTAGGGTTTGAAGATATCCCGGTAGAAGACGAAGCCGAAAAAGCACGCGCCCTGCAAACCGCACCGGTACAGAACAAAGCAGCAGAAGCATAAACTGAAAGCGAGGTAAGAATGTCTGTTTTTCCACAAGGATTTTTATGGGGCGGCGCGCTTGCCGCCAACCAGAGTGAAGGGGCTTACCGTGAAGGCGGCAAAGGACTGACGACGGTCGATATGATCCCCCACGGCGCAAACCGTCTGGCGGTAAAAGTCGGCAAGGAAAAACGGTTTTCGTTGCGTGACGACGAATTTTACCCGAGCCACGAGGCGATTGATTTTTACCATCGTTACAAAGAAGACATTGCCCTGATGGCGGAGATGGGCTTTACGGTGTTCCGCACCTCGATTGCCTGGAGCCGCCTCTACCCGAACGGCGACGAACCGTTGCCGAATCAGGAGGGCATTGCCTTCTACCGCGCGGTGTTCGAGGAGTGCAAAAAGTACAACATCGAGCCGCTGGTGACGCTCTGCCATTTCGACGTGCCGATGCACCTGGTGACGGAGTACGGCTCCTGGCGCAACCGTAAGATGGTGGATTTCTTCGCCCGCTACGCCCGCACCTGCTTCGAGGCGTTTAACGGGCTGGTGAAATACTGGCTGACCTTCAACGAAATCAACATCATGCTGCACAGCCCGTTCTCCGGCGCGGGGCTGGTGTTTGAGGAAGGGGAAAACGAAGACCAGGTGAAATACCAGGCCGCGCACCACGAGCTGGTGGCGAGCGCGCTGGCGACCAAAATCGCCCACGAGGTGAACCCGGAAAACCAGGTCGGCTGCATGCTGGCGGGCGGTAACTTCTACCCCTACTCCTGCAAGCCGGAAGACGTGTGGATGGCACTGGAGAAAGATCGCGAGAACCTGTTCTTTATCGACGTGCAGGCGCGCGGCAGCTATCCGGCCTACTCCGCCCGCGTGTTCCGCGAAAAAGGCGTGGTGATTGTGAAAGACCCCGGCGACGACGACCTGCTGAAAAACACCGTCGACTTTGTCTCGTTCAGTTATTACGCCTCGCGCTGCGCGTCGGCGGATATGAACGCGGGCAACACCAGCGCGGCGAACATCGTGAAGTCCCTGCGCAACCCGCATATTCAGGTGAGCGAGTGGGGCTGGGGCATCGACCCGCTCGGGCTGCGCATCACCATGAACATGATGTATGACCGCTACCAGAAGCCGCTGTTCCTGGTGGAAAACGGCCTCGGGGCGAAGGACGTCATTGATGAAAACGGCGAGATCAACGACGACTACCGCATCAGCTACCTGCGCGAGCATATCCGTGCGATGGGTGACGCGATTGAGGACGGCGTGCCGCTGCTGGGCTACACCACCTGGGGCTGCATTGACCTGGTCTCGGCCTCAACCGGGGAGATGAGCAAGCGCTACGGGTTTGTCTACGTCGACCGCGACGACGCCGGGAACGGCACGCTGGACCGCAAGCGCAAGAAATCGTTCTGGTGGTATAAGAAGGTGATTGCGAGTAACGGGGCGGATCTGGCGTAGCCTGTTTTGCCGGGTGGCGGCGTTGCCTTACCCGGCGTACAAACTGCTCGATGCGGTTTTCACCCTCTCCCCTCTGGGGAGAGGGCCGGGGTGAGGGGCTGAAATCCCCCGTCCCCAACCCACCCTGCAAGCCGTGAATACACCACGTCCACCGCCTCTTTCACCGGCGGCGTCATCGGATAATAAAACCCGACGATGTCCGGCTGAATGCCCAGAAACAGCACCTCACCCACGTCGTCTTTAATCTGATCCACCAGGTAGTTCAGCGGCATGTTGTGGGTGGTCATCATAAACATCTCGGCGATGTCGTCCGGGTCAATCAGGCGGATCTCGCCGGGGTTGAGCCCCATATCGGTGGCATCGACGATTAACAACCTGTCCGGGCGCAGCTCGCGAATGGCCACCACGTCGTTTTCCGGCGCGCTGCCGCCGTCAATCACCACCCAGTTGCCCGGCGGGTTCGCGGCGCACATCTCCGCCAGCAGCGGGCCCGCGCCGTCGTCGCCCATCATGCTGTTGCCGACACACAGTAAAACGTCAGTCACGTAATCTCCTCACCATCAGGTAGATGGCGCTCTCCTGATGAATATCGTGCAGCATGCCGAGCAGCGTTTTGCTCCACGCCTGCTGCGCCGGGGTTTGTACGCTCAGCGCCGCGTCAAAGGCGTTGGCGAGCATCGCAATGTGGTTGGCGTCGATAACGATCTCACCGTACTTCGGCACGCCCTCCATTTTGCGCCGCGCCGTGCTGCCCTCCTCCAGCGTGGCGATCCACGCCAGGTACTCGGGCCACGGGCAGCTTAGCGCCGTTTCAAGGCAGTCGATCACCCCGAGGTGGTGCCCAATCGCCAGGCTGTAATAGACCACCTGCTGCGCCGCATCCGGCGTGGCATCGTTCTCATCAATAAACTTACGGCTCAGCTGGCTGAACACCACCGTTTCACTCATCGGATACGCGCCTCATCCACAATACTGTTCAGGTTTGCCACGATCTCATTGAGACGCGGATCGTTTTCCGCCTCCAGCCAGCGCGCCACCTGATGGTCGCCCTGGCTCAGCAGACGCAGATAATCGTCTGCAATCTGACGGCCATAGCGGTAACCCGCCAGCCTGCGCGCCGTGCGGTCGATCTTCACCCGCAGCGGCTGCACCATATCCGGGTGCAGGAGAGTGGCTGGCTGGTTGTCCAGCTCGCCCGGCTCGCGGGCGTGGATCTTCTGCTCCAGCAGGCCGAGCGCCATGGCAAAACCGTACAGCGTGGCGGCGGGCGTCGGCGGGCAGCCCGGAATGTAGACGTCCACCGGCACGATTTTGTCGGTGCCGCCCCAGACGCAGTAAAGATCGTGGAAGATGCCGCCGCTGTTGCCGCAGGCGCCGTAGGAGATGCAGATTTTCGGATCCGGCGCAGACTGCCAGGCGCGCAGCGCAGGCGAGCGCATCGCGCGGGTGACCGCGCCGGTGAACAGCAGGATATCCGCGTGGCGCGGGGACGGCACCACTTTGATGCCGAAGCGTTCGGCGTCAAACAGCGGTGACAGGGTGGCGAAGATTTCGATCTCACAGCCGTTGCAGCCGCCGCAGTCCACGCGATAGACGTAGGCCGAGCGTTTGATTTTTTTCAGCAACGACGCCTTCATGCTGGCGATGGACTCCTCCACCGTCAGCGGCACCGGAATGCCGTTAGCGTCGCGCGGGCCGAGTAAGTTTTCCATCAGCTGGCCTCTCTCATATGACGGGTTAAATCGATGCGGTCAGACGGCAGCAGGCATTTCTGACGTTTGCACTCCGGGCAGGTTTCGAAGCTTTCACGGTGATGCTCCGCACGCACGTCGCCGTTGTGCTTCAGCAGCGCGATGGCGTAGTCGATCTCTTTTTGCACGGCGAACGGACGCTTGCAGACGCGGCAGTTGCACAGCGCAAAGCGCGACTGCTGGAGGAAATCCTCTTTTTTCCACACCGCCAGCTCGTACTCCTGAGACAGGCGAATGGCTACCGTCGGGCAGACCTCCTCGCAGCGGCCGCAGAAGATGCAGCGCCCGAGGTTAAACTGCCAGGCCAGCTCGCCGGTTTTCAGGTCCGTTTCCACCGTTAAGGCATTCGACGGGCAGGCGTTGACGCAGGCCGCGCAGCCGATGCACTGCTGCGGGTTGTGCTCCGGCTTGCCGCGAAAGTTTTTATCCACCGGCATCGGCTCCAGCGGATAACTGCTGGTCTGCGCGCCGGTTTTGATCACTTTTTTGATAAAGGTAAACATGACGAGTCCTTATTTCAGCGGCGAGTTCTTACGCTCGATGCTGTAGCGCTCAAGCTCTTTGTAGGGCACCACCTGGCTTTTCTTCTTGCGCACGTCCACGACGGTCATGCGGTCGGTGCAGGAGTAGCACGGGTCGAGGCTGCCGATGATCAGCGGCGCGTCAGAGACGGTGTTACCGCGCAGCATGTAGCGCAGGGTTGGCCAGTTGGCGTAGGTCGCCGCACGGCAGCGCCAGCGGTAGAGCTTCTGGTTGTCGCCGGTCATGCTCCAGTGAATGTCATCCCCGCGCGGCGCTTCGGCGAATCCGAGGGCAAAGCGGTTTGGAATGTAGGTGAAGCCTTCCACCATCAGCGGGCCGCCCGGCAGGTTATCGAGGCCGTAGTCGATCATGTTCAGCGCAGTAAACACCTCGTTGATGCGCACCTTCAGGCGGGAGATGACGTCGCAGCCCTGCTCGCTGTGCACGGTCATCGGCAGCAGGCCGTAGCCGACGAACGGGTGATCGGCGCGGGTGTCGCGGGCGTGGCCGCTGGCGCGCACCATCGGGCCGACGTTGCTGAAGTCGCGGGCGATTTCCGGGTCAAGACGACCAATCCCGACGGTGCGCTGCTCGATGTTTGGCGTGCTGAGCAGCATGTCCACCAGCTCCTGCACGTCGCGGCGCATCTGCTGCGCCAGCTGGCGGGTCTGGATCATGTCGTCTTTCAGCAGGTCGCGGCGGATCCCGCCGATCAGGTTCAGGCCGTAGGTTTTACGCGCCCCGGTGAGGATCTCCGCCATCTTCATTGATGCCTCACGCACGCGGAAGAACTGCATAAACCCGGAGTCAAAGCCGACGAAGTGGCAGGCCAGGCCGAGGTTCAGCAGGTGTGAGTGCAGGCGTTCCACCTCCAGCAGAATGGCGCGGATCATCTGCGCGCGTTCCGGCACCACGATCCCCATGCCGTTCTCCACCGAGGTGGTGTAGGCGGTGCTGTGGGCAAAGCCGCAGATGCCGCACACGCGGTCAGAAAGAAACGTGACTTCGTTGTAGCCCATGCGGGTCTCCGCCAGCTTCTCCATGCCGCGGTGGACGTAGAACAGGCGGTAGTCGGCGTCGATAATGTTTTCGCCGTCGACGAACAGGCGGAAGTGGCCCGGTTCGTCAGAGGTGACGTGCAGCGGGCCGATCGGCACCACATTATTCTTCTTGCTGCCCAGCTCGTTGATGAACTCGTAGGTTTCGCTGTCGGTTGTCGGGGCCGGACGCTGGCGGTAGTCCATGCTGTCCTTGCGCAGCGGATAGAGTTCATCCGGCCAGTCGTCCGGCAGCACCAGGCGACGCTCGTCAGGCAGACCAACCGGCACCAGGCCGTACATGTCGCGCACTTCGCGCTCGCCCCAGACGGCCGCGGGTACGCGCGGCGTGACGGACGGGTACTCCGGCTTGTTCGGGTCAACTTCGACGCGCACGGTGAGCCAGCACTTCTCGCCCTGCTCCATCGACATCACGTAGTACACCGCATAGTTGCCGCACAGCTGACGCTCGTCGTTGCCGAACAGCACCGACAGCCAGCCGCCCTGCTGGTAGTAAAGAAACTCCACCACTTCCGGCAGGTAGTTCACCTTAATGGTGACGGTTACCTGGTCTTTGGTTTGCCATGACTCCTCCAGCACCACGCCCGGGAAAGCCTGATGCAACGCGGCGAGATACTGCTGACCTTTCTTTTCTTCAGACATAAACACTCTCTTTAATCACGCCACCAGCAAGGAGACGAACGCTAAAAATGCAAAACCAAAACCAGCCCAGGTAATGCGTGACGTTTCGACAAAACGCAGGCGCGCCATGCTGTTTTCAAACAGGGCAATCACCAGCACGCCGATAAGCAGCTTGAGCGCAGCCACCACAACGGCCAGCAGCAGGCCGCCCGCAGAGAAGTGCGTCATCTGCCCCCACGGGAAGAAAACGCCGACGAACATCTGCAACACCACCAGCTGCTTGAGGCTGATGCCCCACTTCAGCACCGCAAAGCCGTAGCCGCTGTACTCGGTGAGTGGCCCCTCCTGCAATTCCTGCTCCGCTTCCGCGAGATCGAACGGCAGCTTGCCCATCTCGATAAAGGTGGCGAACGCGCAGGCGCAGAGCGCCAGCACCAGCGGGAGCGAACGTGAAACCGGCCAGTGGTAAACGGTGTCGGTGATGAAACTGATGTGGGTCGAGCCAGCAACCTGCGCGGCGACCCACAGCCCCAGCAGCAGAATTGGCTCAACCAGCACGCCGAGCATCGCCTCACGACTGGCGCCGATACCCGTAAACGGGCTGCCGGTGTCCAGGCCCGCAATCGCAAAGAAGAAACGCGCGATGGCGAAGAGGTAGATCAGCGTAATCAGATCGCCAAGCACGGGCAGCGGCGAGCCCACCGTCACTACCGGCAGCGCGGTGGCGATGGTCAGCATCACGCCGACCATCACGAACGGCGTCAGGCGGAACACCCAACCTGCGGCATCCGGCGCGACGCTCTGACGGGAGAGCAGCTTGAAAAGATCGCGGTACTCCTGGAGCACGCCAGGCCCGCGACGGTTGTGCAGCCGGGCGCGCGCCACGCGCGTGATGCCCGACAGCAGCGGCGCGGCGGCGAACAGCACCAGCGCCTGAAGTATTGCCAGTAACAAACTCATGTCAGGCTCCTCGTGAAATGACAATCACCACCAGCACCGCCAGCTCGATCAGCGCCAGGCGGCGGAACAGCACGGGCACGGCGGCACTCTGCCAGCCCGGCACCCAGCCCACCGGGTTCAGCCAGTGGCGCAGCTTCAGCACGGCGGCGAAGTTCTCCTTCACCGGCATGGCGAAACCGTGGGCGGTGATGACCATCGACTGCTCGTGTTCGTAGCCGCAGGCCCACGCCGCGCCGCGCGAGCGAGAGGCGAGACGGTCGCGTCTGAAGAACAGCATCAGCACGAACGGCAGGAGCGGCGCGGCAATCAGCAGCAGCGCCATCATCGGCTGGGACACGACGGTATGCGCCGTAGCCAGCGGCAGCGGAATGGCATGGCCCAGAAGCGGCAGCAGCCACGGCGCGGCAACCCCACCTGCGATACAGCACAGCGCCAGCGCGACCACGCTGGTGGCCATCAGCACCGGGGCGCAACAGGCGTTTTCCGCTTCGCGGGTGCGCGGCGCGCCCAGGAAGGTGACGCCGTAAACCTTCGCCATACACATCACCGCCAGCGCCCCGGTAATCGCCAGCCCAACCGCCAGCAGCGGGCCGAGCAGCCGCGCGATAAACGCGTCGCTCTGGCCGAGCGCGAAGAAGGATTGATAGATTACCCACTCCCCGGCAAAGCCGTTCAGCGGCGGAAGCGCGGCCATCGCCATCAGCCCGACCAGCATCGCCAGCGAAATGACGGGCATTTTTTTGCCAATCCCGCCGAGCTTTTCAATATCGCGGTGCCCGGTGCGAAACCAGACGCTGCCCGCCCCGAGGAACAGGGTGCTTTTAAACAGGCTGTGGTTGATAAGGTGATACAGACCGCCAATAAACCCGGCGGCAATCAGCGCCGGCTGGTTGAGCGCCAGCCCGCTGACGCCCGCGCCCATGCCGAGCAGGATGATGCCGATATTCTCCAGGGTGTGGTACGCCAGCAGGCGCTGGATGTTATGCTCCATCAGGGCGTACAGCCCGCCGACAAATGCGGTGATCATCCCCGCAATCAGCAGCGCCACGCCCCACCACAGCGGCGGCTGGCCGCCCGTCAGGGTTATCGTCAGGATGCCGAACAGACCGACCTTCATCACCACGGTGGAGAACAGCGCGGCAGCCGGGGCCGAGGCATTGGCATGCGCCTGCGGCACCCAGCCGTGCAGCGGGATAATCCCGGCCAGCAGGCCAAAACCGACTACGCCCAACAGCCAGACGTCATTCCCCAGCGGCTGGCCGTTAAGCACGGCAAAGTCCAGCGTGCCGAAACGCTGCCACACCAGCCAGCAGGCCAGCGCCAGCAGCAGCGTGCCGAGTCGTCCGAGCGCAAACCACAGCTTGCCGGAGGCGCTGCATCCGGTCAGGAACACGCCACACAGGGCCATGATTTCAGCCATCACCACCAGCGCGCCGAGGTTGCTGGCGACAACAGTGCAGACCGCGGCGGCCATCAACAGGTTAACCAGCAGGCCGTTGGCGTTGGTGTGCTGATGGCGGTGCCAGTCGATATTAAACAGGCTGATAAACAGCCCACACAGACCAAAGGTGACCAGCCAGATGGCATTTAGCGGCGTAAGCTCAACGGCGTGGTGAATCAGCGGGATGAGGGTGTCGACGGATTGGCCGTCGATCAGGACAACGCCGCCCGCCGCCAGCGTCATCAGGCTGCCGACCGCTCCGCCGATACCGGCGATCCAGCCGCTCAGCGTTTTATGGAAGGAGAGGAGCAGCGCCAGGACAGCGGCGGTGGCAAACCAGGCCACGCCGCTGGTCATCATAACTATCGCGTTCATTTCGCCCCCTCGTTAAGCGCCCGCAGCAGCGAAAGATCGCCGACGTCAGTATTGATGGTCAGCTCGCGCTTGCGTTTGCTGGTGCGGGCGATGTCGCGAATATTTACCAGAATTAACGCTTTGGTCGGACAGGTGCGCACGCAGGCCGGACCTTGTTCATCGAAGCTGCACAGGTCGCACTTCACCGCGATGGCGCGAATGCCCGGCACCCAGTCCAGCAGCGTGCTCACGCGTGCCGGTGCCGGTGGCGCAGGCGGCGCTTTCGGGGTGTTGGCATTCGCCGGAATATGCAGCGGACGGCTGCCGGAAAACTCAATGGCACCGAACGGACAGGCGATGCCGCACAGCTTGCAGCTCACGCACAGGCTTTCGTTCAGCTGTACCGCGCCGTCAACGCGGGTGATGGCATTGACGGGACAGACGCCTGCGCATGGCGCGTCTTCACAGTGGTGACAGAGCTGCGGGGCAGACTCTTTCTCATTACGCATGACGCGCAGGCGCGGCATGGACTGTAGCCCGTGCAGGCGGTGCGTTTCCGAGCACGCCGCCTCACAGGTTCGACAGCCAATACAGACCGTCGAGTCAGCAATTACAAAACGGTTCACCGGGTCATCCTCTGGTGATGGTCATTTTTGACGAAAAAAAACTGTCTTATCGACACTTCTCGACACTCGCTCTTCAGGCCACGTTCGCGGAGGATTTTCCGTCGATCAGCTGTTTCAGGTTGATCGGCTGATCGTGCTCAACGGCAGCGTAGAGGCCGTTATAAACCGGCGCGATTTTCTCCAGATAGTGCTCCAGCACCTGCTGGCGATCGCGGGTGCTGACGTGACCGTCCACCATGCCGTCGGCCATCAGTTGGGCTTTCGCAATACACTGTTTTTCACCCTCTTTTGTCTCAACGTAATACTCAATGGTGTGGCTGTTGAAGCTCTCCGCCAGGGTGACAAAAATCGTGAAGTGACCAAACAACACAAAGCGCATATCCCCCTGCGCCGCGCAGCTCATGGCATGGTGCAGACGGGCTTTTGACAGGGTGATCCCCTGAATCAGAGAGTTGCAGTAGAGGTGCCACTGATCCTGAAGCTGCTGATGACGTTGCGCGATGTAATCCGCTTTTTCGCTAATTTCCCAAATAGTCATAAAAGGTATCCGGTTAATGGAGTTAGCGGCTGTTAAGCAGATTTCGTGCCAGTTTTTAATTTATTGATTTAAATGGATTTTAAAGAGATGCACACTGTCACCGCTGCGGTGTCGACGTGTCATTTCGACAGCGTTGACATCGTCACGCCGTAACGCAAATCAAGCTGGCACTGTTATTGCATTAAAGGGGCAATTCATTAAGGAGGCGTCATGCACGAAATCACCCTCTGCCAGCGGGCACTGGAACTTATCGAACAGCAGGCTGTGCAGAACCATGCGAAGCGCGTGACCGGCGTCTGGCTGAAGGTCGGGGCGTTTTCCTGCGTCGAGAACAGCGCCCTCACCTTCTGTTTTGAGCTGGTGTGCCGCGGCACGCTGGCGGAGGGTTGCGCACTGCATATCGAGGAGCAGCAGGCGGAGTGCTGGTGCGAGCAGTGTCAGCAGTACGTCACGCTGCTGTCATCGAAGGTACAGCGCTGTCCGCAGTGCCAGAGCAGCGGGCTGCGCATCGTGGCGGATGACGGTATGCAGATCCAACGCCTCGAAATCGAGAAGGAGTAATGTATGTGTAGTACCTGCGGTTGCGCTGAAGGCAACCTGTATATAGAAGGGGATGAACACCGTCCCCACTCCGCGTTTCGCTCCGCACCCTTTTCTCCTGCACCGCGTCCCGCGGCGGCACTGACCGGCATCACCTTTGCGCCGCAGCGTTCAGACGCGGGCGACCTGCATTACGGCCACGGCGAAGCAGGCACCCACGCGCCGGGCATCAGCCAGCGCGAGATGCTGGAGGTGGAGATCAATGTGCTGGACAAAAATAACCAGCTCGCCGCCCGCAATCGCGCCCGCTTTGCCGCCCGTCAACAGCTGGTACTGAACCTGGTCTCCAGCCCCGGCTCCGGTAAAACCACCCTGCTGACCGAAACCCTCAAACGACTGAATAAACGTGTCTCCTGCGCCGTTATCGAAGGCGATCAGCAAACGGTAAACGACGCGGCGCGCATCCGCGAAACCGGTACGCCCGCGATTCAGGTCAACACCGGCAAGGGCTGCCACCTGGATGCGCAGATGATTGCCGACGCCGCCCCGCGCCTGCCGCTGGCGGATAACGGCATCCTGTTTATTGAAAACGTCGGCAACCTGGTCTGCCCGGCAAGCTTCGACCTCGGCGAGCGGCATAAAGTGGCGGTGCTCTCCGTGACCGAAGGGGAAGACAAGCCGCTGAAGTATCCACATATGTTTGCCGCCGCCTCCCTCATGCTGCTGAACAAAGTCGACCTGCTGCCGTACCTGAATTTCGACGTGGATAAGTGCCTGGCTTACGCCCGGGAAGTGAACCCGGACATTGAGATCCTGCTGGTTTCCGCCACGCGCGGCGACGGGATGGATGCCTGGCTGAACTGGCTGGAGAGCGAACGATGTGCATAGGCGTCCCCGGACAAATTCATTCCATCGTCGGCAATCAGGCCAAAGTGGAGATCTGCGGCATCCTGCGCGATGTCGATCTGACGCTGGTGGGCAGCCACGATGAGACCGGCGCATCGCGTCTCGGCCAGTGGGTGCTGGTCCACGTGGGGTTTGCCATGAGCGTGATTAATGAGGAAGAAGCCCGCGACACGCTGGACGCGCTACAGAATATGTTCGACGTTGAGCCGGACGTGGGTGCCCTGCTGTATGGTGAGGAACGATAACACATGCGTTACGTTGATGAATATCGCGCGCCTGAGCAGGTGTTGCAGCTTATCGATCGCCTGAAAACCCGCGCGTCCCTGCTGGACTACACGAAAGAAAAACCGCTGCGGATCATGGAGGTGTGCGGCGGACACACCCACGCCATCTTTAAATTTGGCCTCGACCAGCTGCTGCCGGAGAACATCGAATTTATCCACGGCCCCGGCTGCCCGGTGTGCGTGCTGCCGATGGGGCGCATCGACAGCTGTCTCGACATCGCCAGCCGCCCCGGTGTGATTTTTTGCACCTTTGGCGACGCCATGCGCGTACCGGGAAAAAATGGCTCGCTGCTCCAGGCGAAGGCGCGCGGCGCGGACGTGCGGATCGTCTACTCACCGATGGATGCCCTGACGCTGGCAGAGGCTAATCCTGAGCGTAAGGTGGTCTTTTTCGGGCTGGGTTTTGAAACCACCATGCCCGCCACCGCTATCACTCTCCAGCAGGCGAAAGCCCGCAACGTCACTAACTTTTACTTTTTCTGCCAGCACATCACGCTTATTCCCACGCTGCGTAGCCTGCTTGAAGCGCCGGACAACGGCATCGACGCCTTCCTGGCACCAGGACACGTCAGCATGGTGATCGGCACAGAAGCCTACGGTTTTATCGCTGAACAGTACAATCGTCCGTTAGTGGTGGCTGGTTTCGAGCCACTTGATCTACTGCAAGGCGTGACCATGCTGGTTGAGCAGAAAATAGCGGCCCTGAGTGTGGTGGAAAATCAGTATCGCCGCGTGGTGCCCGATGCAGGTAACAGACGGGCACAGCAGGCGATAGCCGACGTGTTTAGCGTCGAAGGCGACAGCGAGTGGCGCGGACTGGGGCTGATTGCCGAATCCGGCGTACACCTGACGCCCGCGTATCGCGCCTTCGACGCCGAAGCGCATTTCCGCCCGCAGCCGCAGAAGGTGTGCGACGATCCCCGCGCCCGCTGTGGCGACGTACTCACCGGCAAATGCAAACCTCATCACTGCCCGTTATTTGGCAACGCCTGTAACCCGCAAACCGCGTTTGGCGCGCTGATGGTCTCTTCCGAAGGGGCATGCGCCGCGTGGTATCACTATCGCAACCAGGAGTGTGAAGCATGAACACGGTGGAAATGGCGCACGGAAGCGGTGGACAGGCGATGCAGCAGTTGATTAACAGGCTGTTCATGGAAGCCTTTAACAACCCCTGGCTCGCCGAGCAGGAAGATCAGGCGCGTATTGACCTCGCGGCCCTGACCGCCCACGGCGACAGGCTGGCGTTCTCTACCGACAGCTACGTGATTGACCCGCTGTTCTTCCCGGGCGGCGATATCGGCAAGCTCGCCGTCTGCGGCACGGCAAACGACGTGGCCGTCAGCGGCGCGATCCCCCGCTACCTCTCCTGCGGGTTTATCCTCGAAGAAGGGTTACCCATGGAGACGCTCACGGCGGTGGTCAACAGCATGGCGCACACCGCCCGCGAGGCGGGGATCGCCATCGTGACCGGGGATACCAAGGTGGTGCAGCGCGGCGCGGCAGATAAGCTCTTCATTAACACCGCCGGAATGGGGGCGATCCCCGCCAACATTCACTGGGGCGCGCAGCAGCTTTGTGCAGGCGACGTGCTGATTGTCAGCGGCACGCTGGGCTGCCACGGGGCAACCATCCTCAACCTGCGCGAAGGCTTAGGGCTGGATGGCGAGCTGCACAGTGACTGCGCGGTACTCACGCCGCTGATCCAGACGCTGCGCGACATGCCGGGTGTAAAAGCCCTGCGCGACGCCACGCGAGGCGGCGTGAACGCCGTCGTACACGAATTTGCCGCAAGCAGCGGCTGTGGAATTGAACTGACCGAGCGCGGCCTGCCCGTTAAGCCTGCTGTACGCGGGCTGTGCGAGCTATTAGGGCTAGACCCGCTTAACTTTGCCAACGAAGGCAAGCTGGTGATCGGCGTGGAACGTACGGTGGCGGAAGCCGTACTTGAACAACTGCGCGCACATCCCTTAGGGAAAGACGCGGCCATCATCGGCGACGTGGTTGAGCGCAAAGGGGTGCGCCTGACCGGGCTTTACGGCGTGAAGCGCACGCTGGATCTGCCGCACGCTGAACCGTTACCCCGAATTTGCTAGACCGCGCCAAAAGCGGTCAGCGCTGAATGTCTCTTTTTTGCCAGTTTCTATTGGAAAGCAATAATGCCGTATACACCGATGAGCGATCTTGGACAGCAGGGCCTGTTTGACATCACGCGCACACTTTTACAACAGCCCGACCTCGGCGCGCTGAGCGATGCCCTGACGCGGCTGGTCAGGCAATCAGCGCTGGCGGACAGCGCCGCCATTGTGCTCTGGCATAGCGCAACCCACCGCGCGAGCTATTTCTCAACGCGTGATAATGGCAAAATCTTCGAATATGAAGATGAAACGTTTCTGGCCCACGGTCCGGTGCGACGTATTCTCTCCCGCCCGGAAGCGCTGCACTGCAATTTTGACCAGTTTCGCCAGGCCTGGCCGAAGCTGGCAGAGAGCAACCTTTACCACCCGTTCGGCCACTACAGCATGCTGCCGCTGGCGGTGGAAGGGCAAATTTTTGGCGGCTGCGAGTTTATCCGTAATAACGACCAGCCCTGGACCGAGGCGGAGTACGAGCGGTTGCATACCTTCACGCAGATTGTGGCCGTCGTGGCAGAGCAGATCCAAAGCCGCGTCACCAATAACGTGGATTACGACCTGTTGAGCCGCGAGCGCGATAATTTCCGCATTCTGGTCGCCATCACCAATGCCGTGCTGTCGCGTCTCGATATGGACGAACTGGTGAGCGAAGTCGCCAAAGAGATCCATCACTATTTCAGGATCGATGCTATCAGCATTGCGCTGCGCGGCAACCGTAAGGGCAAGCTGAACATCTACTCCACCCACTACCTCGACGAAGCTAACCCGGCGCACGAGCAAAGCGAAGTGGACGAAGCGGGAACCCTGTCTGAACGGGTATTTAAAAGCAAAGAGATCCTGCTGTTAAACCTCAGCGAGCAGGATCCGGTAGCGCCCTACGAGCGGATGCTGTTTAACACCTGGGGCAACAAGATCCAGACCCTGTGCCTGCTGCCGCTGATGTCCGGCAACACCATGCTCGGCGTGCTTAAACTGGCGCAGTGCGATGAAGCCGTATTTACCACCGCCAACCTGAAGCTGCTGCGCCAGATCGCCGAACGTATCTCCATTGCGCTGGATAACGCCCTCGCCTATCAGGAGATCCACCGTCTGAAAGAACGGCTGGTGGACGAAAACCTGGCGCTGACCGAGCAGCTCAACAATGTGGACAGCGAGTTTGGCGAAATCATCGGACGCAGCGATGCCATGTACAACATCCTCAAGCAGGTGGAGATGGTGGCGCAGAGCGACAGCACGGTGCTGATCCTCGGTGAAACCGGCACAGGGAAAGAGCTGATTGCCCGGGCGATCCACAACCTGAGCAACCGCAACAGCCGCCGGATGGTGAAGATGAACTGCGCGGCGATGCCTGCGGGCTTACTGGAAAGCGACCTGTTCGGCCACGAGCGCGGCGCGTTTACCGGCGCCAGCAGCCAGCGGCTGGGCCGTTTTGAACTGGCGGATAAAAGCTCATTGTTCCTCGACGAAGTGGGCGATATGCCGCTGGAGCTTCAGCCTAAGCTGCTGCGCGTTTTGCAGGAGCAGGAGTTCGAGCGTCTCGGCAGCAACAAGCTGATCCAGACCGACGTGCGTCTGATTGCCGCCACCAACCGCGATCTGAAAAAAATGGTCGCCGACCGCGAGTTTCGCAGCGATCTTTACTATCGTCTGAACGTCTTCCCGATCTGCCTGCCGCCGCTGCGCGAACGCCCGGAAGATATTCCGCTGCTGGTGAAAGCCTTTACCGCGAAGATTGCCCGCCGGATGGGGCGAAATATCGACAGTATTCCTGCCGAAACGCTACGCACCCTTTCGGCGATGGAGTGGCCGGGGAACGTGCGCGAGCTGGAAAACGTCATTGAGCGCGCGGTCCTGCTGACGCGCGGGAACGTGCTCCAGCTCTCCCTGCCAGAGGTTACTCTCTCTGAAACGACCGTGGCCGCAAGCGAGCTTGCGAAAGAGGGAGAAGATGAATATCAGCTCATTATGCGAGTGCTGAAGGAGACCAACGGCGTGGTAGCCGGACCGAAAGGTGCGGCGCAACGGCTGGGGCTGAAGCGTACCACCCTGCTCTCGCGTATGAAGCGTCTGGGAATCGATAAAGAGAGCCTGAAATAACCCGTCATTCCGGCGGCGAGCGTCAGCGGGTACATATCGCTCCCGCGCTGGCGCAGGGATATTTGGTGCTCTTTTTCTGTCTGCCTGCGCCACGCCGTCGTCCTGAGCGTGATTTGTCGTCCACTGCGGCGCTGAGCCGGTTATTTTTTGGGCCGATACTTTTCCGGTAATTTCGGAACCGGACGACGATCGTCGATCAGATGTCGGATGGTCAGAATCGGATGACGCCATAACATACGTGGCCCTGCCCAGCGCATCACCTGCTTCATCTCTTCCCGTCGGGCGGGCTGATAACAGTGCACCGGGCACTGTTTGCAGGCAGGTTTTTCCTCACCAAATACGCATTTATCCAGCCGCTTATCGGCATAAGCCTTAAGCGCCGAATAGTGCCCCTCTTCCTTTATGGCGTGTGGACACCTGTTTTCGTACAGGTCGATCATTCTGGCGATCGTCTTTTTTTCTCGTGAAATACGTTTACCGGACATAACGTCGTCCTCAACAATAAAGTGTATTTATAATACCTTTTTATCCGCACATTTTCAGTTATTGCATTCCGTTTTCTGAAGCGTCCTTCCAGAATTACCCCTCCCCTCGCTGCGTTTTACTGGTATTTTATACAGGTGTAAATAACCGCATTCACCGGAGAGCTTATGCAACAGATCGCGATCGCCAAACCCTATCGGCACTTAAAAGTGGGTTACTTCAGAAAACGTCATGAAGACCGTAAAACGAAAATTCCAAAACGCTACAGCGTACACGCAGCGCTGAGCCTGAAAGGCGACTGGCTTGAACAAGCGGGATTTACCACCAACTCGCAAGTTCGGGTGGGCGTCGAGCACGGAAAAATCATCATTGAATTAATAGCGGAAGATGCCTCGTAAAGCCGTGACTTTTTTCTGCGCCGCACCTTTTTTTCATGCGACAATAGAAGGAACAATCGGCCATTGAGCCGCTCAAAGCGTAATATTTTCAAAGAAATGGATATCATAACTCCATGAGCACAATCGACAATTTCGACGCGCATACGCCGATGATGCAGCAGTACCTGAAGCTGAAGGCACAGCATCCGGAAATTCTGCTGTTTTACCGTATGGGCGATTTTTACGAGCTTTTTTATGACGATGCGAAACGTGCGTCTCAGCTGCTCGACATTTCTCTGACGAAACGTGGCGCGTCGGCAGGCGAGCCCATCCCGATGGCGGGTATCCCGCATCACGCGGTTGAAAACTATCTGGCGAAGCTGGTGAACCAGGGCGAATCTGTCGCTATCTGCGAACAAATTGGCGACCCGGCCACGTCGAAAGGCCCCGTTGAGCGCAAGGTCGTACGCATCGTGACGCCGGGAACCATCAGCGATGAAGCCCTGCTTCAGGAGCGCCAGGATAACCTGCTGGCGGCGATCTGGCAGGACGGTAAAGGGTTTGGCTACGCCACGCTGGATATCAGCTCCGGTCGTTTTCGCCTGAGTGAACCGGCTGACCGTGAAACCATGGCGGCTGAACTACAGCGCACTAATCCGGCAGAACTGCTTTATGCAGAGGATTTCGCCGAGATGGCGCTGATTGAAGGTCGCCGCGGCCTGCGTCGTCGTCCACTGTGGGAGTTCGAAATTGATACCGCGCGCCAGCAGCTGAACCTGCAATTTGGCACGCGCGATTTGATTGGCTTTGGTGTGGAAAATGCCCCGCGCGGGCTATGTGCTGCAGGCTGCCTGTTGCAGTACGTGAAGGATACGCAGCGTACCGCCCTGCCCCATATCCGTTCAATTACCATGGAGCGTCAGCAGGACAGCATCATCATGGATGCCGCCACGCGCCGCAACCTGGAGATCACGCAGAACCTCGCTGGCGGCATGGAAAATACGCTGGCGTCGGTTCTTGACAGCACGGTTACCCCCATGGGCAGCCGTATGCTCAAACGCTGGCTGCATATGCCGATCCGCAACACCGAAACGCTGATTGGCCGTCAGCAAACCATTGCCGCATTGCAGGATCGTTACACCGAGTTGCAGCCGGTGCTGCGTCAGGTGGGTGATCTTGAGCGTATCCTGGCGCGCCTGGCATTGCGTACCGCGCGTCCACGCGATCTCGCCCGTATGCGTCACGCTTTCCAGCAGTTGCCGGAACTGCGCGCTCAGCTGGGAGAGATCGACAGCGCGCCAGTGCAAAAGCTGCGCGAAACCATGGGCGAATTTACCGAGCTTCGCGAACTGCTGGAACGCGCCATCATTGATGCGCCGCCTGTTCTGGTGCGGGATGGCGGGGTTATTGCTCCGGGTTATAACGAAGAGCTGGACGAATGGCGTGCGCTGGCCGATGGCGCGACGGATTATCTGGATAAGCTGGAAATCCGCGAGCGTGAACGTCTGGGGCTCGACACCCTGAAAGTCGGCTACAACGCCGTACACGGTTACTATATCCAGATCAGTCGTGGGCAGAGCCACCTGGCACCGATTCACTACGTTCGCCGCCAGACGCTGAAAAATGCCGAGCGCTACATTATTCCCGAGCTGAAAGAGTACGAAGACAAAGTGCTCACGTCGAAAGGTAAAGCGCTGGCGCTGGAGAAACAGCTGTATGACGAGCTGTTCGACATCCTGATGCCGCATCTGGCTGACCTTCAAATGAGCGCCGCTGCGCTGGCCGAGCTGGATGTGCTGGTAAACCTGGCCGAGCGCGCCGAAACGCTGAACTACACCTGTCCAACCTTTACTGACAAACCCGGTATTCGCATTACCGAAGGTCGCCATCCGGTGGTTGAGCAGGTGCTGAACGAGCCGTTTATTGCCAACCCGTTGAACCTGTCACCGCAGCGAAGGATGCTGATCATTACCGGCCCCAATATGGGCGGTAAAAGTACCTATATGCGCCAGACAGCCCTTATCGCGCTGCTCGCCTACATCGGCAGCTACGTTCCGGCGCAGAAGGTTGAGATTGGCCCTGTCGACCGTATCTTCACCCGTGTGGGTGCGGCGGACGATCTGGCGAGCGGTCGCTCTACCTTTATGGTCGAGATGACCGAAACCGCCAACATTCTGCATAACGCGACAGAAAACAGTCTGGTGTTGATGGACGAAGTAGGACGCGGTACCTCCACCTATGACGGCCTGTCCCTGGCCTGGGCGTGCGCGGAAAGTCTGGCGAATAAAATCAAGGCGCTGACGCTGTTCGCGACGCACTATTTCGAACTGACACAGCTGCCAGAGAAAATGGAAGGCGTGGCTAACGTCCACCTTGATGCGCTTGAGCACGGCGACACCATCGCCTTTATGCACACGGTGCAGGACGGCGCGGCAAGCAAGAGCTATGGCCTGGCCGTCGCCGCGCTGGCGGGTGTGCCGAAAGAGGTGATTAAGCGCGCGCGTCAGAAATTGCGTGAGCTGGAAAGTTTGTCACCGAATGCGGCAGCTACGCAGATAGATGGTACGCAGATGTCACTGCTGGCGGTGCCGGAAGAGACCTCTCCGGCTGTGGAAGCGCTGGAAAATCTCGATCCGGATTCGCTGACGCCGCGTCAGGCGCTGGAGTGGATTTATCGGTTGAAGAGTCTGGTTTAGTTCTCTGCGGTCTTTTTTGCCGGGTGGCGGCTTCGCCTTACCCGGCCTACAAAACCCGTAGGCTCGGTAAGCGTAGCGCCACCGGGCAAAAGACCGCACAATATTATCGCCCGGTAAGCGCAGCGCCTCCGGGCTTTTTATTACAGCAGCGGCGGGATCGTCGGCACCTGCGGTGCTTCATCAATATCCTTCTGCGTCATGCGGAACGCTTCCGGGTAATGCTCGCGGCTGGTACGGCGCAGCGGTTCGGTATCGCGCCAGGTATACAGACAGTGCTGACACTGGTATACCATCCAGACACCTTTCACCGGTGATGTTGCCATCACCTCAATATGTTCATCGGCACAACGTGGACAAATCATTTTTTCCTCCTTATTGACGTGCCGCCAGCATCGCGGTCAGTTTTTCGGCCCAGGCTTTGGTTTCAGGGAGATCCTGTACCGGCTGGCTGTAGTGACCACGGTTGTCCGGAGCGACAGGGGTGGTGGCATCAATGATCAGCTTGTCAGTGATCCCCGCCGGGCTGGAGCCGGGGTCAAGCTCCAGCACAGACATATTCGGTAGCTGCACCAGATCGCCTGCCGGATTGACCTTAGATGACAGCGCCCACATCACCTGCGGCAGGTTAAACGGATCGACGTCCTCATCCACCATAATCACCATTTTCACGTAACCCAGACCGTGTGGCGTGGTCATGGCGCGGAGCCCGACCGCACGGGCAAAACCGCCGTATCGTTTTTTGGTGGAGATAATCGCCAGCAGGCCGTGGGTGTACATGGCGTTTACCGCCTGCACTTCCGGGAATTCCGCCTTCAGCTGCTGATAGAGCGGCACGCAGGTAGCGGGCCCCATCAGATAATCAATCTCGGTCCACGGCATCCCCAGGTAGAGAGATTCGAAAATGGGTTTTGTGCGGTAAGAGACTTTATCAATGCGCACGACCGTCATGTTGCGCCCGCCGGAGTAGTGTCCGGTAAACTCACCGAATGGCCCTTCAATTTCACGTTTTCGGCCTTCAATCACCCCTTCCAGGATCACTTCCGACCCCCACGGCACATCGAAACCGGTCAGCGGAGCCGTCGCAATCGGATACGGACTTTCGCGTAGCGCACCGGCCATCTCATACTCGGATTGATCGTATTTCAGCGGCGTGGCGCCCATCAGGGTGATGATCGGATCGTTACCCAGCGTAATGGCAATAGGCAGGTCTTCGCCGCGCTCTTCTGCCTTATGCAGATGCAGCGCGATATCATGCATCGGCACCGGTTGCAGGCCGAGCTTACGCTTGCCCTTCACTTCCATACGGTAAATCCCGACGTTCTGCTTGCCGAAGTGTTCGGGGTCGAGCGGATCGCGGGAGACAACGCACGCTTTATCGAGATAAAAGCCCCCGTCACCGTCGTTCAGGCGGAACAGCGGCAGAATGTCGAACAGGTTGATGTCTTCCCCGTCCACCGTGTTCTGCGCCCAGGCCGGATTTGCACGACGCTCTGGCGAGACGGGGAATTTGTCCCAGCGACGAATAAACTCGTCGATCTGTTTTTTCACCGGGGTATTTGCTGGCAGCCCCATCGAAATAGCGTGGTTTTGCCACGAGCCGATAGTGTTCATCACCACACGGGCATCGGTGAAGCCGCGAATATTATCGAACCACAGCGCAGGCGCACCATCGCCAATGCGTCCGGTAGCGTTGGCGGCGGCCGCTAAATCCGGCTCAGCGTTTACCTCTTCCTCAATTTTCAGCAGCTGCCCTTGCTCATCGAGCGCCTGCAAGAAGCTTCTCAAATCATCAAATGCCATCTTTATTCTCCTGTGAAAAATGTTTCGCTGCCTGCAAACCTTCCCAGCGTCGGGCTTTTTTATGCTCCAGACCAAACTGGTCGAGAACGCGGGTCACGATATGCTGGGTTATGTCATCGGCGGTTTGTGGGTGGTTGTAGTACGCAGGCATAGGCGGCACCATCGCCACGCCCATGCGGGAAAGGGCAAGCATGTTCTCAAGATGGATGGTGCTGAGCGGCGTCTCACGCGGAACCAGCACCAGCTTGCGTCCCTCTTTCAGCACCACGTCTGCCGCACGCCCTACCAGCCCTTCGGCGTAGGCCGCGCGGATACCCGCCAGCGTTTTCATGCTGCACGGAATGACGATCATGCCGTCGGTGCGAAACGAGCCGGAGGAGATGGTGGCAGCCTGATCGGCCGGGCTATGGACGACATCCGCCAGTGCAGCAACGTCATGCGCAGTGAAGGGCGTTTCCAGCTCAATCGTGGTTTTTGCCCACTTCGACATCACCAGATGCGTTTCCACCTCCGGCATTTCCCGCAGCGCCTGCAACAACGCCACGCCTAATGGCGCACCCGTCGCGCCAGTCATTCCCACAATCAATCTCATTCAGCACCTCAATTAGTTTGTTCGTATACGAACATATTAACTAAACTACGCCTCGATCCTGCTGCTGACAAGATCGTTCGCATACGATCACACTATTCGCTAAAAACTCTCGCGTTAAAATTCAGCCCGAGAGCGGCTATCATAGAGGGAGTATTTTTCCGTCGGAGTGTCCATGGAGTTAAGACAAGAAGCTTTTCACCTGCTACGTCAGCTTTTTCAACAGCATACCGCCCAGTGGCAACACGCATTGCCCGAACTGACCAAACCACAATATGCGGTGATGCGGTCAATTGCTGAAAATCCTGGCATTGAGCAGGTTGCCCTGACTGAAGTCGCGGTGAGCACCAAAGCGACGCTGGCAGAAATGCTGAGCCGCATGGAAGCACGCGGCCTGGTCAGGCGCGAGCACGATCCGGCGGACAAACGCCGTCGGTTTGTCTTTCTGACGGCCGAAGGTGAGGCCCTGCTTGAGAGCAGTAAACCGATTGGAAATGAGGTGGATGAGGCGTTTTTAGGTCGCCTTAACGGCGCGGAACGAGAGCAATTTTCAGCGCTCATTAAAAAGATGATGCAGGGTTAAGTAACCCTGACGCGCATAAAATCAATAAATGTTCGCACTTTCGCGGGCACATGCCGGGCATCGGGATAAACAGCATAGATGCCCTGCTGAGCAAACGTGTACTCCGGTAACAGCGAGACCAGCGTCCCTGTATCCAGTGCGTTACGCACTAGCCACTCCGGCAGCAGCGCCACGCCACATCCCGCGAGGGCAAAAGCCATCAACGCCTGGGCACTGTCTGCATACAGGCGCGGCGCTTTTCTGATCTCAAAGGAAACAGGATGCCGATCAACGCCTCTCACCTGCCAGCGCAGCGGCGACGTTAAACGCTCGTGAATGATCCAGTCCGCTTCCGCCAGCTGCTCCAGCGAGTCAACCGGATGGTTTGCCAGCCAGCATGGCGTCGCCACGGGCAGGATGGTGAAGGAGGTCATCAACGCGGCGTGGTAGCGCGAATCTGCAAGCGTGCCGAGCCGGATAGCGACATCGAAGCGCTCGGCGATAAGATCGGCATGCAAAGAGGACGAGACATGCCGCACGCGGAGATCAGGGTGCAGCTGGCTAAACTCAGCCAGCAAAGGCACCACCACCTGCGAGCCATACTCGGGCGTGGTGGTGATCCGCAGTTCTCCCGTCAGCCCGGCGTGGTTGGCGCGAACATCATCCTGCAATCGCTCTGCATCCCGTAACAGCATCACGCTTCGTTGATGAAAGAGCTTCCCCGCTTCGGTCAGCGTCAGGCGTCGGGTGGTTCGCAGCAACAGGGTGACGCCCAGCTCCTCTTCAAGCTGACGAATATGAAAGCTGACCACCGCTTTTGTCAGCCCCATCGCCTCCGCCGCGGCGGTGAAACTGCCGGTGTCCGCTACGGCGATAAACATCGCCGTACGCTGTAAATTAAGCATCGCTTGCCTGGTTAACTGTCAAAATAATGTTGACAGTATATCGTCCTTTGTCGCGTTTATCCGTAACGCGCGGGCCGATACGATACGCCACCTCACCGGAGGAACTTCCATGACGTATCGCAGCAAAATCGCCGTCGTCTTTCTGCTCGGCTTTTTCCTTGATTTGATAAACATGTTTATTGCCAGCGTCGCCTTTCCGGCGATGGCTCACGCATTCAATACCACACCTTCCGCGCTTGCCTGGGTAAGTAACGGATACATTGCCGGGCTGACGTTAGTCATCCCATTCAGCAGTATTCTGACGCGCCGCGTCGGGCCGAAGCGCGTTATTCTGCTCTCACTGCTTCTCTTTAGCGCGGCCTCCGTTGCGGCGGGTTTCTCATCTTCGCTGGAAAGTTTGATTGCCTGGCGCGTCGTGCAGGGCGCCGGAGGGGGTTTACTGATCCCGGTTGGTCAGGCGCTGACCTGGCAACAGTTTAAGCCTCATGAGCGGGCCAGACTCACCTCGGCGGTGATGCTGGTCGCGCTGCTTGCCCCCGCCTGCTCACCGGCTGTGGGCGGCATGCTGGTTCAGACATTCACCTGGCGCTGGATATTTTTTGCCACCCTGCCCGTCGCCATTGTCACCTTTGTTTTGGCCTGCGCGTGGCTTAAAACAGAACCGTCACCGATAAACACCACCAGAATAGTAAACCTGTCTTTGCTGACGGATCCGCTGTTGCGCTTATCCATGCTTATCTATGTATGCGTACCCGGCATCTTTATTGGCGTGAACGTAACGGGCATGTATTACCTTCAGAGCGAGGCCAATATGACGCCCACCGCAACGGGCATGCTTATGCTGCCGTGGTCTGTGGCATCGTTTTTGGCTATCACCGCGACAGGACGCTATTTCAACCGTATCGGCCCGCGGCCGCTGGTGGTCATCGGTTGCCTTTTGCAGGCGACGGGCATTCTGCTTTTAATTAACGTCGGCCCGGCTATGCTGTTACCTGCCGTTGCGTTTGCGTTAATGGGTGCGGGGGGAAGCCTTTGCAGCAGTACGGCTCAGAGCAGCGCGTTTTTGACAACGCGGCGGGAAGATATGCCTGATGCCAGTGCGCTATGGAATCTGAATCGTCAGTTGAGCTTTTTTGCGGGTACCCTGCTGCTGGCGCAGGCGCTGAGCTTCATGCAAGCTTATTTTACGCCGCTGGTCGCCTGGCACGGGATGTTTATTTTTGCCGCAGTTATCACTCTACTGCCCGTACTGTACGTCTACCGTCTTAATAACACGCAGTTACTTGCGCAACTGCAACAGGAGCAACCATGACCCATTTCGAACAAGAGATCCTCGACATCCACGTCGCCCTTGAAAACTGGTTAGGTGCAGGCGAAGGCGAACAGGACGCCCTGCTCGCCCGTTTCCGTCCGGATTTTCTGATGGTTCCACCGAGTGGCGCCCATTTAGATCATCACGCTCTGGCCAAATTTTTATATGCGCAGCGGGGAACCCGACCCGGGCTCAGGATCGGTATTGATGCGTTAACAACGCTTCAGACATGGGACAACGGCGCGGTGCTCCATTACCGGGAGACGCAAACCCGGCCAGGCCAGCCCGTCAACGTGCGCTGGTCAACCGCGGTGCTTATTCAGGAAGGGGATAACATCACCTGGCGTTTGCTGCACGAAACGGCGCAATCGTAAGGCATAAAAAAGGCCCGTCTCACGACGGGCCTTTTCTGACGAATGGTTGCTTACTCGCGGAACAGCGCTTCGATATTCAGACCTTGCCCTTGCAGGATTTCACGCAGGCGGCGTAGCCCTTCAACCTGAATCTGACGAACACGTTCACGGGTCAGGCCAATCTCACGGCCGACATCTTCCAGTGTCGCAGCTTCATACCCCAGTAAACCGAAACGACGTGCCAGCACTTCACGCTGTTTGGCGTTCAGTTCGAACAGCCATTTGACGATGCTCTGTTTCATGTCATCGTCCTGCGTGGTGTCTTCCGGGCCGTTGTCTTTTTCATCGGCCAGGATGTCCAGCAGCGCTTTTTCGGAGTCACCACCCAGCGGGGTGTCAACCGAGGTAATGCGCTCGTTGAGACGCAGCATACGGCTTACGTCATCAACCGGTTTGTCGAGTTGCTCTGCGATCTCTTCCGCACTTGGCTCGTGGTCCAGTTTATGGGACAACTCGCGCGCGGTACGCAGATAAACATTCAACTCTTTGACGATGTGGATCGGCAGTCGAATCGTACGGGTCTGGTTCATAATAGCCCGTTCGATGGTCTGACGAATCCACCAGGTCGCGTAGGTTGAGAAACGGAACCCGCGTTCCGGGTCAAACTTCTCAACTGCGCGGATGAGACCTAAGTTGCCCTCTTCAATCAGATCCAGCAGAGCCAGACCACGATTGCCGTAACGGCGAGCAATTTTCACGACCAGTCGCAGGTTACTTTCGATCATGCGACGACGCGAGGCAACATCACCACGCAAAGCACGACGTGCGAAATAGACTTCTTCTTCGGCCGTTAGCAGTGGGGAGTAACCAATCTCCCCAAGGTAAAGCTGAGTCGCGTCCAGCACACGCTGTGTGGCACCCTGCGATAACAGCTCTTCTTCAGCCAAATCGTTATCACTGGGTTCCTCTTCTACTAAGGCTTTTTCGTCAAAAGCCTCTGATCCGTTCTCATCAAATTCCGCGTCTTCATTTAAATCATGAACTTTCAGCGTATTCTGACTCATAAAGGTGGCTCCTACCCGTGATCCCTGGACGAGACACCCTGGCTGGCATGCCCCGTCAATTTATCGCTGCGGTAAATATTGCAGCGGGTTTACGGATTTCCCCTTGTAACGAATTTCAAAATGCAAGCGTGTAGAACTGGTTCCGGTGCTACCCATGGTAGCGATTTTTTGCCCCGCCTTAACTTCTTGTTGTTCCCGGACCAGCATAGTGTCGTTATGGGCGTAGGCACTCAGGTAATCATCGTTATGTTTGATGATAATAAGATTACCGTAACCGCGCAGTGCGTTACCGGCATAGACAACGCGTCCGTCTGCGGTCGCGATGATTGCCTGTCCTTTACTGCCTGCGATATCGATCCCTTTGTTGCCCCCCTCAGAGGTAGCGAAGTTCTCGATAATCTTGCCGTCAGTTGGCCAGCGCCAGGTGGTGATTGACGAGCTGGCATTCTGACTGCTTGCAGTCGGTACAGTAGAGCTAACCACAGGTGCCGTAGTCGGTGCTGTGACAACAGTCGCAGTACCTTTATTATTCGGCAACATTTTGTTAGCACTCTGATCACCTGAATCCTCAGAATACGTAATTACAGGTTGTGAAGCAACCACCGTGGTGGTTTTTTGTGCAGGAGTAACGCTGTTATTTTGCGCAGTTACGTCGGCCGCTGAAACGGTGTTGCCTGGCGTAAGCGGTGTCCCCGTCGCGTTGCCAACCTGAAGCGTTTGCCCGACTTCCAGAGCATACGGGGCCTGGACGTTGTTTCGCTGTGCCAGATCGCGGAAATCGTTCCCGGTGATCCAGGCAATATAGAACAGCGTATCGCCGCGCTTCACGGTATAGGTGCTGCCGCCGGTATAGCTACCTTTCGGAATGTTCCCATACTTACGGTTATACACTATACGGCCATTTTCAGTCTGAACAGGCTGTTCCACTGCCTGAATCTGCGTAGGCTGCGTAACTGGACGCTGAACCGGCTGGATCTGCGGAGTTTGCTGCGCCGTTGAGGTGCCCATTTTAGGCGGAGGGGTGATCAACATTCCGCTGGACGTGTTACCCGAGCCGCTGGTTCCATTAACGGAACTGACGGGCGCAGGCGCGTTATTTGAACTTGTACAGCCTGCCAGCCAGAGCGAAACCAGTGATAATGCCGCAACACGGCTGATGGTGATTTTTGGGCTTCCCGCGCTCATTTATCCCCCAGGAATGTGTTAACTACCAGTGACTTAAAAATAACCGTGATGGCACGAATCTATCGCGCCACACCATACGCTGAATTTGCCTTAATAACCCTGGAAAAATCCGAGTCTCAGGCCAATTCGCCCTTAACCAGGGGCACAAAGCGCACGGCTTCCACGGTATCGATAATAAACTCGCCGCCGCGTCGACGAACGCGCTTCAAAAGCTGCTGCTCATCGCCGACGGGCAATACAAGAATGCCACCCTCGTCCAGCTGCGAAAGAAGCGCAGTGGGGATTTCAGGTGGCGCTGCCGTGACAATGATGGCGTCAAACGGGGCGCGAGCCTGCCAACCCTGCCATCCATCGCCGTGGCGTGTCGATACATTATGTAAATCAAGCTGTTTCAGGCGACGGCGCGCCTGCCACTGCAACCCTTTAATCCGTTCCACCGAACAGACATGGTGCACAAGGTGAGCCAGGATCGCGGTTTGATACCCTGAACCGGTACCAATTTCCAGCACCCGGGACTCTGGCGTTAACTCCAGAAGCTCCGTCATACGCGCCACCATGTAGGGCTGCGAAATCGTCTGGCCTTGCCCAATGGGCAACGCCACGTTTTCCCACGCTTTGTGTTCAAACGCCTCATCTACAAACTTCTCACGGGGAACCTGGGCAAGCGCGTTCAGCACCTGCTCGTTGGCGATCCCCTGTGCGCGTAATTGTTCCAGAAGAGTTTGTACACGTTTACTTACCATTGCGCGTTCACTCCGACCCGATCTAACCAGTCCGACACCACATCATGCGCGCTATAAGCGGTTAAATCTACGTGCAACGGCGTAACGGAAACGTAACCCTCATCCACCGCAGCGAAGTCGGTGTCTGGCCCGGCATCGCATTTATCTCCCGGCGGGCCGATCCAGTACAGGGTATTGCCGCGCGGATCCTGCTGGGGAATAACCTGATCGGCAGGATGGCGACTGCCACAGCGCGTCACGCGGATCCCTTTGATCTCGTCCAGCGGGAGGTCCGGCACGTTAATATTGAGGATACGTCCGGTACGCAGCGGCTCGCGGCCAAGCGCACGGAGAATGGAGCAGGTCACCGCAGCGGCTGTGTCATAGTGGGTGTGACCGTTTAACGAGACCGCCAGCGCCGGAAACCCCAGGTGACGCCCTTCCATCGCCGCGGCCACGGTGCCGGAGTAAATCACATCATCGCCAAGATTTGGCCCGGCATTGATGCCGGAGACCACAACATCCGGCCGCGGGCGCATCAGCGCGTTCACGCCCAGAAACACGCAGTCGGTCGGCGTCCCCATCTGGACGGCAATATCGCCATTCTCAAAGGTAAAGGTGCGAAGTGAAGACTCCAGCGTCAATGAGTTAGACGCGCCACTGCGGTTACGATCGGGAGCCACGACCTGCACATCCGCAAATTCGCGGAGGTGTTTCGCCAGCGTCTGAATACCTGGCGCATGGATCCCGTCATCGTTACTCAGCAATATTCGCATAATCACCCGACGTGTTGATAAGTTCCCTGACAACACTGGTGGCAAAGCTACCTGCCGGCAGCCAGAAGCGTAACTCGACGGTTACGTCATCCCACCAGTTCCAGCTCAGCTGTTGCGGGTAGAGGAGCATCGCACGACGTGCCGCCTCGACCTTTTCCCGCACCAGCAACGATTGTAATTCTGGCGCATCCGCCACCGCTGACTGCTCAGCGGCCAGCGCCTCGCCCTGGGTTCCCCAGTCGCCTGAACCCGGCAAGGCGGCGGTAATCATCAGCGTTTTAGCGTCCACGCGCGACTGGACATCGGCCATCTCTTCGGCCGTTGCCACAAACCAGCTTCCGCGTCCCGCTAATTGTAGCGCATCGCCGACAACAACTTGATTCGCGTCCGGTTTTTTCAGCCGTTCGCTCACAATCTGATTAAACAACGCACTGCGGGCCGCCGACAACCAAAAACTGCGTTTATTACGATCGCGCACCGGTGCACCGCTTTGCGCCCAGCGCAGCGCGCCCAGCAGGTTGCTACCACCGATACCAAAGCGCTGAGCGCCGAAATAGTTTGGTACGCCGCGTTCGTTAATGGCCTTCAGGCGTTTTTCAACGTCCTCGCGTTCGGTCACTTCGCGCAACACCAGGGTAAAGGCATTGCCTTTCAGTGCGCCCAGACGCAATTTGCGTTTATGGCGGGCGTACTCCAGTACCTTACAGCCCTCAAGCTCAAATTTGCTTAAATCGGGCATGGCATTGCCGGGCACGCGGGCGCAAAGCCACTGTTCGGTCACGGCATGTTTATCTTTTTGACCGGCAAAGCTCACTTCGCGGGCGTGAATATTGAGGAATTTTGCCAGCGCGTCCGCCACGAAGCGGGTGTTGCAGCCGTTTTTCAGAATGCGCACCAGGATGTGCTCGCCTTCGCCGTCCGGCTCAAAACCCAGATCTTCCACTACCACGAAATCTTCAGGGTTGGCTTTCAGCAGACCCTTGCCCTGCGGTTTACCGTGCAGATACGTCAGATTGTCGAAATCCGTCATTTGGCCGCCTTCACCAGCAGCGCCACGGCTTCACAGGCAATGCCTTCGCCACGACCGGTAAAGCCCAGCTTCTCCGTGGTGGTCGCTTTGACGTTGACGTCGTCCATATGGCAACCCAGATCTTCAGCGATAAACACGCGCATCTGAGGGATATGCGGCAGCATCTTCGGTGCCTGGGCAATGATCGTCACATCAACGTTGCCGAGGGTGTAGCCTTTGGCCTGAATACGACGCCAGGCTTCGCGCAGCAGTTCGCGGCTGTCTGCGCCTTTAAAAGCAGGATCGGTGTCCGGGAACAGTTTGCCAATGTCGCCCAGCGCAGCGGCACCCAGCAGCGCGTCGGTCAGCGCATGCAGCGCCACGTCTCCATCAGAATGCGCCAGCAGACCTTTTTCGTAAGGAATGCGCACGCCGCCAATGATAATTGGGCCAACGCCGCCAAAGGCGTGTACATCAAAACCGTGTCCAATACGCATTATGCCTTCTCCTGAGGGGTCGTACGGGTAAGATAAAATTCCGCGAGCTGTAAGTCTTCCGGGCGCGTCACTTTTATATTATCAGCGCGTCCTTCAACAAGCGTGGGGTGGAAACCGCAATACTCCAGCGCCGAGGCTTCGTCCGTAATGGTCGCACCTTCTTTAAGCGCTCGCGTTAAGCAGTCGTGGAGTAATTCGCGGGGAAAAAATTGTGGCGTCAGCGCGTGCCATAGATCGACGCGCTCGACGGTGTGGGCAATCGCCGGTTTACCCGGTTCGGCACGCTTCATGGTGTCACGCACCGGGGCGGCCAGAATGCCGCCCACTTTACTGGTTTCACTCAGGGCCAGCAGACGCGACAGATCGTCGTGATGCAGACAGGGACGCGCGGCATCGTGCACCAGCACCCACTGCGCGTTCCCGGCAGCCTGAATGCCCGCCAGAACGGAGTCAGCCCGCTCTGCGCCGCCGTCAACGACGGTAATCTGAGGATGATTCGCCAGCGGGAGCTGCGCAAAACGTGCATCGCCGGGGCTGATGGCAATAACAACGCGTTTCACCCGGGCATGCGCCAGCAGCGCCGCCACGGCGTGCTCGAGGATCGTTTTATCGCCAATTGAGAGATACTGCTTAGGACATTCTGTCTGCATACGCCGGCCAAAACCTGCGGCCGGCACCACGGCACAGACGTCCGAAAAAGTTGCTGCCATGTCGTAATCCTGGGCCTGATTATCGATTGTTTTGTGCGGAGCCCTGATTGCGTTTAGACGCATCCGGAACCAGGCGATAAAACGTTTCGCCCGGCTTAGTCATACTAAGTTCATTGCGTGCGCGCTCCTCAATCGCCTCCTGGCCGCCATTGAGGTCATCAATTTCAGCAAAAAGTTGATCGTTACGCGCTTTAAGTTTGGCGTTTGTCGCCTGCTGTGCCGCGACGTCATCGCTCACCCGGCTGTAGTCGTGCAGTCCGTTTTTGCCGAACCACAGCGAATATTGCAGCCAGACCAGCAAAGCCAGCAACAGCAGCGTTAGTTTACCCATCCTGCCCCCTGAAAAAACGGCATCATCATCCCATAACTTTCCGCTGGACTCTACTGCGGGGTTTTAATTATGCCGTAAGTTAGCCCATCAGCCATAAAAACAGCAGGCCAAAGATGACCACAACGGTGGCGATAGTGATGAGCGTACTATACAGGAGCTTGCCGTTGAAAAGGGAGTGCAGCGCCACGCCCACCACAACCGCAACGGGCATCAGCGCGAGGAAGAAAGGCCAGGTATAGAGGAAGAAAAAGAGGGTGTTTCCACCGTAGATCAAGAACGGGATACCCAGCGCCAGTAGCCACGACACAAAGCCGACAATCGCCCCAGGGAAGGACCAGGTCGTCTCGTCGTCGGTCGTTAACGGTTCCGACCCGGTGGTAATCATGTAGTTTTCACTGTTGCGCATAGCTAATCCTGTGACCGTGACTCATCGCTCGGGAAGACAGCTCCCGAACGATACCGTCTCAGGATCTGATAATATCGTCCCGTCTGAGCAGGTCTAATAATTGGCTTACTAAATTTGTTACCAATTGTTGACCTTCCAGATGAATCTCAGGGGATTCAGGCGCTTCGTAAACCGAGTCAATACCGGTGAAGTTTCGCAGCTCTCCCGCGCGGGCTTTTTTATACAGCCCTTTCGGATCGCGCGCTTCGCAGATTGCCAGCGGCGTATCCACAAACACTTCAATGAAGCGATTCCGGCCCACGCGCTCACGCACCATCTGACGTTCGGCGCGGTGCGGTGAGATAAACGCCGTCAGCACCACCAGCCCGGCATCCGCCATCAGGCTGGCGACTTCTCCCACCCGGCGAATGTTCTCTTTACGGTCTTCATCGCTGAACCCTAAATCGCTACACAGGCCGTGACGCACGTTGTCGCCGTCCAGCAGGTAGGTGCTCACTCCCTGCTGATGCAGCGCCTCTTCCAGCGCGCCTGCCACCGTGGATTTACCGGAGCCAGACAGCCCGGTAAACCACAGCACAACCCCACGGTGACCGTGGAGCTGTTCGCGCTGGGCGACGGTGACCGGATGAGGATGCCAGACGACGTTCTCATCATGGGCAGCCATTACTTGCCTCCCAGCAAATCGCGTGCGCCCCAGTGCGGGAAGTGTTTACGCACCAGCGCATTCAGCTCAAGTTCAAACGCGCTGAACTCAGAGGCCACGGTAGCCTGCGCGTTTGGCTCACGGACCATCCCGGCGCCGACGGTGACGTTGGTCAGGCGGTCGATAAAGATCAGCCCGCCCGTCACCGGATTCTGCTGATACGGATCCAGCACCAGCGGCTCGTCGAAGGTCAGATCCACCAGACCGATGCCATTCAGCGGCAGCTCGCTCACGTCACGGTGGGTCAGGTTGTTGATGTCCACCTGGAACTGAATGCCGTCCACGCGGGCGCGGGTTTTCTTGCCGGCAATTTTAATGTCATAGCTCTGGCCTGCGGTCAGGGGCTGTTCCGCCATCCACACCACGTCCACGGATGCGCCCTGCACCGCCGCCAGCGTTTCCTGCGCGTCGACCAGCAGATCGCCGCGGCTGATGTCAATCTCGTCTTTTAGCACCAGGGTTACCGCTTCACCTGCCCCTGCTTCGTCCAGATCGCCATCAAAGGTGACGATACGGGCAATGGTCGATTCCACGCCGGACGGCAGCACCTTCACGCGCTGGCCCACGTTGACCGAGCCGGACGCAAGGGTGCCGGAGAAGCCGCGGAAATCGAGGTTCGGACGGTTTACGTACTGCACCGGGAAGCGCATCGGCTGGGTCTCAACCACGCGCTGAATTTCAACGGTTTCCAGCACCTCCAGCAGCGTCGGGCCGCTGTACCACGGCATGTTCGCGCTCTGAGAGGCGACGTTATCCCCTTCCAGCGCCGACAGCGGCACAAAGCGAATATCGAGGTTGCCCGGCAGCTGTTCAGCAAAGGTCAGGTAGCTCTGGCGGATCTCGTCGAATCGCGCTTCGCTGTAGTCCACCAGATCCATTTTGTTCACCGCCACCACCAGGTGTTTGATCCCCAGCAGCGTAGAGATAAAGCTGTGACGACGCGTCTGATCCAGCACGCCTTTACGGGCGTCCATCAGCAGGATCGCCAGGTCACAGGTGGACGCGCCGGTCGCCATGTTACGGGTGTACTGCTCATGCCCCGGGGTGTCGGCGATAATAAATTTGCGCTTTTCGGTAGAGAAGTAGCGATAGGCGACATCAATGGTAATGCCCTGCTCGCGCTCCGCCTGCAAGCCGTCCACCAGCAGCGCCAGGTCGAGTTTTTCGCCCTGGGTGCCGTGGCGTTTACTGTCATTGTGCAGGGAAGAGAGCTGATCTTCGTAAATTTGTCGCGTGTCGTGCAGCAGACGACCAATCAGGGTACTTTTCCCGTCATCAACGCTGCCGCAGGTCAGGAAACGCAACAGACTTTTGTACTGTTGGGCGTGCAGATAAGCTTCTACGCCGCCTTCATCGGCAATTTGTTGGGCAATAGTCGTATTCATGGCGGCTCCTTAGAAATAACCCTGACGTTTCTTCAGCTCCATGGAGCCTGCCTGGTCGCGGTCAATCACGCGGCCCTGTCGCTCACTGGTGGTCGACACCAGCATCTCCTCGATGATCTCCGGCAGCGTCTGCGCACTGGATTCCACCGCGCCGGTCAACGGCCAGCAGCCGAGAGTACGGAAACGGACCATCTGTTTTTTGATCACTTCACCCGGCTGTAAATCAATGCGATCGTCGTCGATCATCATCAGCATGCCGTCGCGCTCCAGGACCGGGCGCTCTGCTGCCAAATACAGCGGAACGATCTCAATATTTTCCAGATAGATGTACTGCCAGATATCCAGCTCGGTCCAGTTGGAGAGCGGGAAGACGCGAATGCTTTCGCCCTTGTTGATCTGGCCGTTGTAGTTGTGCCACAGCTCCGGACGCTGGTTTTTCGGGTCCCAGCGGTGGAAGCGGTCGCGGAAAGAGTAGATACGCTCTTTGGCGCGGGATTTCTCTTCGTCACGGCGCGCGCCGCCGAAGGCCGCATCAAAACCGTATTTATTCAGCGCCTGCTTCAGCCCTTCGGTTTTCATGATATCGGTATGCTTGGCGCTGCCGTGCACGAACGGGTTGATGCCCATCGCCACCCCTTCCGGGTTTTTGTGCACCAGCAGCTCGCAGCCGTAGGCTTTGGCGGTACGGTCACGAAACTCGTACATCTCGCGGAATTTCCAGCCGGTATCCACATGCAGCAGCGGGAACGGCAGCGTCCCCGGATAAAACGCTTTACGCGCCAGGTGCAGCATGACGCTGGAATCTTTACCGATGGAGTACATCATCACCGGGTTAGAGAACTCGGCGGCCACTTCGCGGATAATGTGGATACTTTCCGCTTCGAGCTGCCGCAGGTGAGTAAGTCGTTTTTGGTCCATAACCGTTCCTTAAGCCAAATTTACAACAGAAGCGCCGAAGCCTTCTGTGTCGGTTGTGTGTTGGAACCAGGCGAGCGAGCTGTGCAACTGCACCACTTCTCCCACCACGATCAGGGCGGGCATCGGGGCGTCTTTCGCCAGGGTTGCAAGGTCTTGTAAAGTGCCGATGGCGACATGCTGATCGACGCGTGTCCCGCGGGAGATAACTGCTACCGGCGTCGTCGCATCGCGACCGTGCTGAATAAGCTGTTCGCTGATGTCTGCCGCTTTCATCGTGCCCATATAAATCGCCAGCGTTTGTCGGCTCTGGGCGAGATGCGACCAGTCAAACGGCGTGCTGTCGGCTTTATAATGCCCGGTCACAAAGGTCACGCTCTGGGCGTAATCGCGATGGGTCAGCGGAATACCGGCGTAGGCCGTGACGGCAGACGCCGCCGTAATACCGGGGACCACCTGGAACGGGACGCCCGCTTCGGCTGCCGCCTGCAACTCCTCGCCACCACGGCCGAAGATAAACGGGTCGCCCCCTTTCAGGCGCACCACGGTCTTGCCCGCTTTCGCGGCGGCAATCAGCATTTGATTGGTGTCGTGCTGCGGCACGGAGTGCTCGCCGGCACGTTTGCCGACGCAAATTTGCTCCGCGTCACGGCGGATCAGTTCGCGAATACCGTCGGTGACCAGATGGTCGTAGAACACGACATCCGCATCCTGAAGAACCTGGAGGCCACGCAGCGTGAGCAGCCCGGCATCGCCCGGCCCGGCGCCCACCAGAATGATCTCCCCGCCCGTACTGCCGGGGTTATCCAGTTCGTCTTCGAGTATTTGTTGCGCCGCCGTCTCGTTACCGGCATGCATCAGGCTGGCAAAGCGGCCGCGAAACACACGCTCCCAGAAGCGACGGCGTTCCGTCACGCTGGTCAGACGCGTTTTAAGGTGGTTGCGCCAGTAGCTGGCCTTCTCCGCCATGCGCCCGAGGCTGGTCGGCAGCAGCGCTTCGATTTTTTCCCGCAGCACGCGCGCCAGCACCGGCGCGGTGCCGCCGGAGGAGATCGCCACCAGCAGCGGCGAGCGGTCAACAATCGACGGGAAGATAAACGAGCACAGCGGCTGGTCGTCTACCACGTTCACCAGACGGTGACGGTCCTGAGCTGCGTCGGAGATGCGGCGGTTGAGCGCCCGATCTTCGGTTGCCGCAATCACCAGCACCACGCTGTCGATCTGAGACTCTTCAAAATCCGCCTCTGCAACGACCTGCACCTGCGCCCCGGCGCGTTGCAGGAACGCGATTTTGCGATCGGCAATTTCACCCGTCCCGACAACCAGTACCGGTCGGTCTTTCAAGGCGGCAAAAAGGGGGAGATAGTCCACAGGCAACAACTCACTAACAACCAGGAATAAAGGGACTATAGGGGGCGGCTTAGATCGAATGAAATTACGAATTGGAATGAGTAGTTACTCAATGGAATAACGCCGTGGAAAAGCAAATATCAAAAAGTGCTTAACATGCGAAATTTCGGGCATTTAAGCGCAATTCAAATTGTGTCTACCCGATCACAGTTTCATACTAGGCGGGTTAAAATTTTGCTCTGTTTTTAAGGACTCACTATGTTTTCCGCAATGCGCCACCGATTCGTTGCCCTGGCGCTCGGCGTTTGCTTTATCCTTCCGGCTCAGGCAAAAAATCAATCTTACGGTGAAATAGCCAGTATGCAGGCGCGGCATATTGCGACGGTCTTTCCGGGCCGCATGACCGGAACCCCAGCCGAAATGCTCTCGGCAGACTATATTCGTCAGCAGTTTGCGGATATGGGCTATGAGAGCGACATTCGCGCTTTCCACAGCCGCTACATCTATACCTCACGCAATAAAACGCAGAACTGGCATAACGTAACCGGCAGCACGGTCATTGCGGCGCACGAAGGAAAGGCGGCTGAGCAGATTATTATTATGGCGCACCTTGATACCTACACGCCGATGAGCGACGCCGATGTCGATAATAACCTCGGCGGGCTGACGCTTCAGGGACTGGATGACAATGCGGCGGGGCTGGGCGTCATGCTTGAGCTGGCCGAACGCCTGAAGAATATTCCGACGAAATACAGCATTCGCTTTGTTGCGACCAGCGGTGAAGAAGAAGGAAAACTCGGCGCTGAGAATCTCCTTAAGCGCATGACCGCTGAGGAGAAGAAAAATACATTGCTGGTGATTAACCTCGATAATCTGATCGTGGGAGATAAGCTCTATTTTAATAGCGGACAGAGCACGCCGAGCAGCGTACGTAAACTCACCCGCGACCGCGCGCTGGCGCTTGCCCGCACGCATGGCGTCTATGCCGCGACAAATCCGGGCGGTAACCCCGATTATCCCAAAGGCACGGGCTGCTGTAATGACGGTGAAGTGTTTGATAAGGCGGGCATTCCGGTGCTGTACGTCGAGGCAACTAACTGGGCGCTGGGCAAAAAAGATGGCTATCAGCAGCGCGCTAAATCGAAGGCGTTCCCAAACGGGACCAGCTGGCATGACGTGCGGCTGGATAATCAGCAGCACATTGATAAAACGCTGCCGCAGCGGATTGAGCACCGCAGCCGGGATGTCGTGAAAGTGATGCTGCCGCTGGTGAAGGAGCTGGCGAAAGCGGGGAAAGCCTGATGCAATTAAGCCCGGTGGCGCTGCGCTTACCGGGCCTACAACGGCACGAAACGTAGGCCCGGTAAGGCGTAGCCGCCACCGGGCGAAAAAACATTACCCTTCGTGCAGCCCGCACTCGCGCTTCAGCCCAAAGAATCGCGTCTCTTCTTCCGCCATTCCCGGTTCCCATTTACGCGTGGTGTGGGTGTCGCCTACCGACAGGTAGCCTTGATCCCACAGCGGATGGTACTTCAGCCCGTGCTTTTGCAGATACTGGTACACCGTGCGGTTATCCCAGTCGATGATCGGCAGCACTTTGAACACGCCGCGCTGCACCGCCAGCACCGGCAGCGTTGCCCGGCTACCGGACTGCTCGCGGCGCAGGCCCGCGAACCAGGTCTGAGCGTTCAACTCTTTCAGCGCCCGGTTCATCGGCTCGACCTTGTTGATCTCATTGTATTTCTCAATGCCCTCAACGCCCTGTTCCCACAGCTTGCCGTAGCGCGCCTCCTGCCAGGCCGCGCTTTCCGTCGCGCGGTAAACTTTGAGGTTCAGCTTGAGCTTGTCCGTCAGCTCGTCGATAAACTGATAGGTCTCCGGGAACAGATAGCCGGTATCGGTGAGGATCACCGGAATGTCCGGACGGATCTGATTCACCAGATGCAGACTGACCGCCGCCTGAATGCCAAAGCTCGACGAAAGCACATAGTCTCCCGGCAGGTTTTCCAGCGCCCACGCCACGCGCCCTTCGGCGTCGAGCTTTTCCAGTTGGGCGTTAGTTTCTGCCAGAGCCAGAATGCGTTCAACTTTTGGCAGGTCATTAAGGGCGTTTAGATCGAGTACGGACATAAGAACCTCGTTTGCCTGTTTCGCCGGGCGGCACTGCGTTTGCCCGGCCTACAAAACCCGTAGGCCCGGTAAGCGAAGCGCCACCGGGCAAAGGATGGGTTATTCCCAGAAATCCCTTGCGGGATCGAGCACCGGGCGAATGATGCCCGCACGTACCGTAAAGTCGCCGAAGCCTTCACCCGCTTCGCGCTCTTTCGCCCAGCGTCCGATAAGCACGTCGAGGGAATCGAGAATTTCCGGCTCGGTGATGTTCTCGCGGAACATACGCGGAATACGTGTCCCGATACGGTTACCGCCCAGGTGCAGGTTATAGCGACCCGGCGCTTTCCCTACCAGACCGATTTCGGCCAGCATCGCGCGGCCGCAGCCGTTCGGACAGCCCGTCACGCGCATAACAATATGCTCGTCCGGAATACCGTGTTTTTCCAGAATCGCTTCCACTTTGTCGGTGAATGACGGCAGGAAACGCTCGGCTTCGGCCATCGCCAGCGGACAGGTCGGGAACGATACGCAGGCCATGGAGTTTTCACGCTGCGGCTTCACCGCGTTCATCAACCCGTGCTCGCGGGCCAACTCTTCAATTCTCGCCTTTTCGCTTTCCGGCACGCTGGCGACGATCAGGTTCTGGTTGGCGGTAATACGGAACTCGCCTTTGTGGATCTTTGCGATTTCCAGCAGGCCAGTTTTCAGCGGACGGCCCGGATAATCAAGAATACGGCCGTTTTCGATAAACAGCGTCAGGTGCCAGTTATTGTCGATGCCTTTCACCCAGCCGATGCGATCGCCGCGACCGGTGAATTCGTAAGGGCGGATCGGCTCAAACTTGATGCCCGCGCGACGCTCCACTTCTTCTTTGAACGTCTCGACGCCTACGCGCTCAAGGGTATATTTGGTTTTCGCGTTTTTACGATCGGTACGGTTACCCCAGTCGCGCTGGGTCGTAACCACCGCCTCTGCCACGGCCAGCGTGTGCTCCAGCGGCAGGAAGCCGAACTCGCTCGCGGTGCGGGCGTAAGTTTTCTTGTTACCGTGCTCAATGGACAAACCGCCGCCCACCAGCAGGTTAAAGCCGACCAGCTTGCCGTTTTCGGCAATCGCCACGAAGTTCATGTCGTTGGCGTGCAGGTCGATATCGTTCTGCGGCGGGATCACCACCGTGGTTTTAAACTTACGCGGCAGATAGGTCTGGCCAAGGATCGGTTCTTCATCGGTGGTGGCGACTTTCTCCTGATCGAGCCAGATCTCCGCATAGGCGCGGGTACGTGGCAGCAGATGTTCGGAGATTTTTTTCGCCCACTCGTACGCTTCGGCGTGCAGCTCAGATTCGTACGGGTTCGAGGTGCAGAGCACGTTACGGTTCATGTCGTTGGCAGTCGCCAGCGCGTCCAGACCCACGGAGTGCAGCATCTGGTGCACCGGCTTGACGTTCTTCTTCAGAATGCCGTGGAACTGGAAGGTCTGACGGTTGGTCAGACGAATGCTGCCGTAGATTGTGTTTTCACCGGCAAACTTGTCGATCGCCTGCCACTGTTTCGTAGTGATTACCCCGCCCGGCAGACGACAGCGCAGCAGCATCGCGTGACGCGGCTCCAGCTTCTGTTCGGCACGCTCGGCGCGGATATCGCGGTCGTCCTGCTGGTACATACCGTGGAAACGGATCAGCAGGAAGTTGTCGCCTTTGAAACCGCCGGTCAGGCCGTCATTTAAATCTTCGGCAATGGTACCGCGCAGGTAGTTGCTCTCTACCTTCATGCGCTCGGCATCAGTCAGTTTGCCTTCGACCACCAGTGGGCCAGGATGTTTTTCGCTCATTAGTAGACATCTCGCTGATAACGGCGCTCTACGCGCAGCTCACTTAAAAATTCATCCGCCGTTTCGGCATCCATACCGCCGAATTCGGCAATCACTTCCAGCAGTGCCTGCTCAACGTCTTTCGCCATGCGATTGGCGTCGCCGCAGACATAAATGTGGGCGCCGTCATTGATCCAGCGCCACAGCTCTGCGCCCTGTTCGCGCAGTTTGTCTTGTACGTATACTTTTTCTTTCTGATCGCGGGACCAGGCCAGATCGATGCGGGTCAGCACGCCCTCTTTGACGTAGCGCTGCCACTCAACCTGGTAGAGGAAATCTTCAGTAAAGTGCGGGTTGCCGAAGAACAGCCAGTTTTTACCCGGCGCGTCGTCTGCTGCACGCTGCTGCATAAAGGCGCGGAATGGCGCAATACCGGTGCCCGGGCCAATCATAATCACCGGCGTTTCGGGGTTCGCCGGCAGGCGGAAGTTGTCGTTGTGCTCGATAAAGACGCGAACTTCACCCTCTTCTTCCACGCGGTCTGCCAGGAAGCCTGACGCCCCGCCCGCGCGCGCGCGGCCTTCGATGTCGTAACGCACCACGCCAACGGTGATGTGGACTTCGTTTTCCACTTCCGCCTGCGAGGAGGCGATGGAGTACAGGCGCGGGGTCAGCGGACGCAGCAGGCCGACCAGCGCGTCAGCATCCAGCTGTGCCGGAGAGAAACGCACCATATCGACAATCGGCGTTGTCGCCGCGTATTGCTGTAACTTCGCCTTGTCCCCGACCAGCGGAAGGAGCGATTCGCTGCGGGTTAAGGTGGCGTAGTTTTCAACGATGTTGGCGGTGTTGACCGTCAGTTCGAAATGCCACTGGAGCGCCTCGGAGATCGAGAGCGTTTTGCCGTCCACGGTAACCGGTTCATCGCCTTTCAACCACAGCAGTTCGACCAGCTCTTTCACCAGCGCCGGATCGTTCTGATACCAGACGCCCAGCGCATCGCCAGGCTGGTAACGCAGGCCAGAGTCACCGAGATCGATTTCGATATGGCGCACGTCTTTTTCTGAATCACGGCCCGTGATTTTCTGGTTTACCGACAGGCTCGCCGTCAGCGGCGCCTCTTTCGTGTAAGGGCTGGTGTGGATTTCGTTAACGGTGCCGGCTACGGTAACGGCGGCCTGCGCTGGCGTCTCTTTCGGGACGCGGGCCTTCAGCACCTCAACGATGCGCGCCCGCCATTCGGCGGCGGCAGCCTGGTATTCCACGTCAGCGTCTACGCGATCCAGCAGGCGCTCTGCGCCCAGCTCCGCCAGCTTGCTGTCGAAATCTTTACCGGACTGGCAGAAAAATTCATAGGACGTATCACCGAGGCCGAAGACGGCAAAGGCGGTGCCCTCGAGCTTTGGTGCTTTTTTCGAGAACAGGAACTTATGCAGTGCGACGGCTTCTTCAGCAGGCTCACCTTCCCCCTGCGTTGACGCCACCACCACCAGCAGTTTTTCTGACGCGATCTGTTTGAATTTATAATCCCCGGCGTTGACCAGGTTAACGTTCAGCTTCGCGGCGAGCAGGTCATCACGCAGCGCTTCGGCCACACGACGGGCATTACCCGTTTGCGAAGCGGAGATAAGCGTGATGGCAGGAATTTCAACGGCCGTTGGCGGGACGCCTGCCACAGCACCCGGCTGCTGGTTCAGCATTCCCCAGAAATAGCCGGAGACCCAGGCAAGCTGGGTGGGTGAAAAATCGGAAGTCGCGGCCTGGAGGCGCGCCAGTTGCTCCGGGTTAAGGGGAAGCAAATTTGAAGGTGGGGCCTGTGTTGTCATGCGTCGTTATGTTCCAGTAGCAAAGCGGACTTTAAGCGAATAAATCCAAACTGAAGATAAGGTTAACGGCGGGGATAATAACAATTAAAGAAGGGATGGAAATAATAAATAACCAAATGGACTAACCTGTTTTAGTTATCGTTCTTAACGATAAAAGCGATTAAATAACTATATGAAATGAAACAACAAAAGTCGATAAACACCATGAATACGAGGCGGTGACCGTTCAGAGCCGTTTTAGTTAATGATAAAAATTGTGCTTTCCGGTACTATGCGGCGGTTTTTTCCGCATTCCTGAGAGCTATGATGTCCACCACACTGTTTAAAGATTTCACCTTCGAAGCCGCACACCACCTTCCACACGTTCCTGCCGGGCACAAATGTGGCCGCCTGCATGGACACTCGTTTATGGTGCGTCTTGAAATCACCGGTGAAGTCGATCCCCATACGGGCTGGATCATGGACTTTGCCGAACTGAAGGCCGCGTTTAAGCCGACCTACGATCGTCTCGATCACTACTATCTGAATGATATTCCGGGCCTTGAAAACCCGACCAGCGAAGTGCTGGCGAAATGGATTTGGGATCAGATGAAACCGCTTGTGCCGCTGCTGAGCGCGGTGATGATCAAAGAGACCTGCACGGCAGGCTGCGTCTACCGCGGGGAGTGAATCTCCTCCGTTTCGGCCTCAAGAGGCACGAGCGGTGTAAACTCATAGAGCACCAGCGCATTACTCTCCAGTGATTCTGTCAGTTGCCAGCCGTCATCAATGCGTTCATCGTACAGGGAAAGCGTTGGACGCGCTTTGTGCGCTATCCAGCGCCACATCTCTTCGTCAGGGCCGCTTTCGCTGCCTACCCCTTCAAGCAACGGATAGAGCGCGCCGTTGTGCTGATCAAACAGATGGCATTTAATTCGCCATTTACCGCGCATTCCCTTCAGGTGTAAATGATACTGCTGGCGAAAACGCTGGATGAAGGCTTCTTCACTGGAAAGGAGCGGATTAAAAACCACCACATTACGCAGCAGCAACTGGTAACCATTGTGATGGCGCGTGAGCAGAACACGCCCGTCGTTTACCAGCACCTCGCCCCGCAGGCGTTGCCAGAGCCAGAGTACCCAATAAACCGGCCGTGGGAGACCATGGTTGTACTGTAGCGCAAGGCTTGACGTATCGATGGTATTGTTCGCACGAGCTTCACCCTGAAGGCCCGAATTGAGCCAGAATCCCCCTAGCCAGACCTGTTCCGATAGCCCGAGCAGGCTCTGCATCAGCAGCGCCCCACGAAAAAACCAGCCGTTTGTCGCCCGCGTGTTCCCGGTGAGGGTATTCCAGGAGAGAAGCCAGACGGGAAGCGAACATTTGCGCAGACGAAGGGCGGCGATAATCTGGCGGATCTTCTGTACCGGATAATTTTCTGTAGAAGAGAGTTGGGCTGGCTCCCGCTGCGCAGGATCGAGAAGTTCATTGGCATCGGCTGAACAGGCAAGAAAATCGGCCTGCATCAGGATGGCTGAGCTGAACAGGGTATTGTCGCTCACGCCCGCGCTGTCGGGTGAAAATCGATGCCATAAACCAAACTTTGCCTGTGGCAGATAGTTGCGTATGACGTTTTGTTGCGCCAGCCAGACCTGCTCCCGGGTCTCCTCACTCGCCTGTGTTGACCAGTGCATGACAAAGTGCCAGCCCGCGGTGATCTCGGGCGAAAAATGATTGACCGACCGTTGTAAAAAACGGGCAAGTAGATCGCGACGGGTCGTTACGCCGGTGTGCAGCAGCACCGTCCATTGCTTTTTTGCCAGCCAGGTGAAGAGCTGATGCAGATTGTACCAGCAGGCGTAGCCCGCCATCTGGGGGTCATCCCACCCGGTGGCAAACAGACGGCTGCTGAGAAAAGGTTCGGCGATATCAATTCCCTCTATGGGAATGGCCTCATTTATCGCTTCAAGATTCTGACGAACGTCCTCACGCAGTAAATCGTCGAGCTCACGCAGGGTAATGACCACCCGCATACGGCGCAGCGAGGTGGAGAGAGGATTAAGCTGCTCAAGATCCAGTGTCTGCTCCTGCTGCGGTCGATCGATAAGCGGGGAGGTTCCCCAGCCGCGCGCCACCGGTTCATTGAGCAGGCTAAACAGCTTATCCATGGCCACCGGATAGCGCTGCTCACACCTGTCCGTACGAACACGTGTGGCCTCCGGGTGCTGGCGTCGGGACTTACGAAACTCACCCGGGGACATATTGTGAACACGCCGAAACCGATCGGTCATCATACGCGTGCTGGCGAAACCCTGCTCAAGCGCAATCTGATGCAGCGGTCGGTTCGTCAGACGGAGCGCGTCAGCCGCCTTTTCCAGCCGCAGGGTAGTGATGTACTGCATGAAACTGATCCCCACTTCCTTTCTAAAGAGACGAGAGAGCCAGGCTTCAGAGACATATTCACTCGCGGCGATTTCCGCAAGCGTAATACGGCGAGAATAACTGGCATTGATCCGCTCTATCACCCGGGCAATGCGTTTGCTGTGCGCTGGGGAAAGTTCACGGGACAAAAACCGGGCGGGCTGCTGAAAGCGGCTGGTCAGCAACAGCAATATCTCGCTCAGCCAGCGGTACGCCTCCAGCCGGTAGCGGTGTGGGTCGTTGATGAGGGTGACCACAAGAAGCTGGCGCAGCAGATCGCGAAGCGCATCGCATTGGGGCCAGACGCCTCCGGCTTCTGCCGGTATAGCGTAATCATGGACAAAAAAATCATTGCAGAGCTGGACCACCCAGCGCCCGGAAAGGGACACGCGCAGGGTGATATTTGCCGTTTCGCTCGTGAACTGCCAGCGCCGATGACGGTTGATGATGGCAAGGGTATTGGCCTCCAGGATGTCACGTCCCACATCGGTATTCAGCTCAGCCCGCCCTTCCAGCACCCAGAGCAACGTTAGCGTATCGCCTTCATCCTCCACGCAGTGGCGAATGTCCTGGATCTCCACCCAAAATTCATCTCCCCGCTGATTCATCTTTCCCCTCATCAAAGACAAATAATGACCGGCTCTTTTTTGTCATAACGGAATTGTATGAAAAACAATCAAAACAAAACCGTCGCTTTACAACAAAAAAATGCATTTTCTGGCAGTGCGATCGTCATAGACTCGAAATTATCACCGTTTGGCATAAAAAGGATAACAAAAATGACACATCCAATTATCGAAGCTCTGCGCGGCAAAGAGGCCCAGTTCACTGAATTACGTCGCTATTTTCATCAGCATCCTGAAATTGGTTTTGAGGAGCACAATACGAGCGATCGCGTTGCGGCGTTGCTTGAGGAATGGGGATATGAGGTTCATCGCGGCCTGGCGAAAACCGGTGTGGTCGGCACGCTGAAGGTGGGTAACGGGCCTAAACGCCTGGGTCTGCGCGCCGACATGGATGCGCTGCCTATGCAGGAAAACAGCGGCAAGGCCTGGAGCAGTACCGTTGAGGGTAAATTCCACGGCTGCGGTCATGACGGCCACACCACAACGCTCCTGTATGCAGCGGAGTACCTGGCACGCACCCGCAATTTTAACGGCACGCTGCACCTTATTTTTCAGCCTGCGGAAGAACTTCTGTATGGCGGACGCGTTATGGTAGAGGACGGTTTGTTTGACCTGTTCCCCTGCGACCACATTTTTGGTCTGCACAATATGCCGTCACAGCCCGTCGGAAAAATTGGTCTGCGCGATGGCGCCATGATGGCCTCTTCGGACACCCTTCATATTGAGGTTAACGGCGTGGGGGGTCACGGTGCGGTGCCAGAACATACCGTAGACGCCACCCTGGTTGCCTGTCATATCACTATCGCTTTGCAGTCCATTGTTTCGCGCAATATCACCCCTTTTCAGCCTGCCGTCGTTACCGTAGGCAGCATTCAGGCTGGACATGCCCCCAACATCATCAACGACAAAGTATTGATGAAACTTACCGTGCGCACGCTGGATGAAAGCGTGCGGCAAACCGTGCTACAGCGCATCCATGATATCGCCGTTGCGCAGGCGGAAAGTTTCAATGCCACGGCTACCATTCGACACATTAATGGCAGCCCGGTACTGAAAAACAATCCGCAAGCCAATGAGATGGTGCGCAACGTCGCCACCGATCTGTTCGGTCAGGATTCCGTCGCGGAGGTGAATGCGTTTATGGGCAGCGAGGACTTTGCGTTCATGCTCGAGAAAAATCCCAATGGCTGTTATTTCACCCTTGGCGCTGGCGATGAGCCTGACCGCTGCATGGTGCATAACCCGGGCTACGACTTTAACGACACTATTCTCCTCACCGGCGCGGCGCTGTGGGCCGCACTGACCGAACACTATCTGCGCTGATTCGCACCTTCCCGGGAGGGCTGCATTATGAGTACCGTTTCCCTGACAGACGCATCCGCCTACGCCGGTAACGATCGGCTGCTGGCGGGTATCGTCATGAGCGTTCTGACCTTCTGGCTGTTTGCCCAGTCGGTTATCAACGTGGTTCCGGCCATGCAGAATAGCCTCGACATTGCCCTCGAAACCCTTACGCTGGCCGTCAGCCTGAGCGCGTTGTTTAGCGGCTGTTTTGTCGTAGCCTGCGGTGGGTTTGCCGATAAGTTTGGGCGCATGCGCCTGACCATGACAGGCCTGATTTTGAGCATGATCGGAAGCGGTCTGCTGTTCATTTCATGGGAGCCCGTCCTGTTTCTGTTGGGAAGAGCGATACAGGGGCTATCCGCGGCCTGCATCATGCCCGCCACGCTGGCGCTGATTAAGACCTGGTATGAAGGTAAAGCACGCCAGCGCGCAATCAGCTTCTGGGTTATTGGTTCATGGGGCGGGAGTGGCCTGAGCTCGTTTGTGGGAGGTGCCATCGCCACCACGCTGGGCTGGCGCTGGATTTTTATTTTGTCGATAGTGGTGGCTCTGGTCGCGCTATTGCTTATCCGCGCCACGCCGGAAAGCCGCAGCCCTGATGCGTGTCGACACAAGCTGGATATCAGCGGCCTGGTGAGTTTTGTCCTTATGCTGGTGCTGTTCAATCTGTTTATCAGCAAAGGACACAGCTGGGGCTGGAGCAGCAGTTTATCGCTTCTTGTACTGTGTGGAGCCGTGATTGCACTGATGTGCTTTGTCGTTACCGGGCGGCGGAAGGGCGATGCGGCGTTGATCGATTTCGCCCTGTTTAAAAACCGTGCCTATAGCGCCTCGGTATTCTCAAATTTCCTGCTCAACGGCTGCATTGGCACCATGATGATCGCCAGCATCTGGTTGCAGCAAGGCCATCATCTGTCACCGCTACAGACCGGCATGATGACGCTGGGGTATCTGGTTACCGTACTGGCGATGATCCGGGTGGGTGAAAAACTGCTTCAGCGCTATGGCGCCAGGCTGCCGATGATGACCGGCCCGCTGCTGACTGCAACAGGTATTACGCTGATTTCATGCACCTTCTTAAGCAAAGAGGTCTACATTGTCACCGTCTTTCTGAGCAATATTTTATTCGGGCTGGGGCTCGGATGTTACGCCACGCCCTCAACGGACACGGCGGTAATGAATGCCCCTGAAAACAAAGTGGGGGTGGCTTCAGGGATCTATAAGATGGGCAGTTCCCTGGGCGGCGCAATGGGGATCGCGGTCACCGCATCGCTGTACGCCCTATGGCTGCCGATGGGAACGGCCAGTGCCGCGCAGTATGCCTTGCTTTTCAACAGTGCGATTTGTCTTGGGTCAGCCGTAGTGACCTGGGCTTTACTGCCAACAACAAAAGCCCCGCGTTAAGCGGGGCCACACAAGTATCAGGCAATGTTCAGATATTTGTGCGTCTGCATCGACAGGCGCCAGTTGCGGGCGATACAGGTTTCAATGCACAGACGGGTTGCATCGTCTTTCTGGCTGATAGGCTGTAGCGCGATCACGCGCTGCTTCTCATCCGTCAACGTCGCCAGCAGTTCGTCCAGCGCTTCGATGTCACGCACGCGCCCCACCGGATGTTTGATCTCATCCGCACGCTCAAGCGCCTGCGACAACACGTCATAACCGCCACGCATATTCACTTTCGGTGAAACCGTTACCCACGTTGAATGGGAGCAGCGCACTTCATGGGTACCGCTGGTTTCGATCTGACAGCTATAGCCGTTCTTCTCGAGCAGTTCGGTGAGGGGCATCAGATCGTGAATGCAGGGTTCCCCACCGGTGATCACCACGTGCCGCGCCGTCCAGCCCTGACGACCAATTATGGCAAGCAGATCTTCCGCGCTGCCCGCGCCCCATTTATCGCTCTCTTTGGTTTTCGCCAGAATGCTGAACAGCGACACTTCCCGATCTGCGAGCTTATCCCACGTATGTTTGGTATCACACCAGGCGCAGCCAACCGGGCATCCCTGTAAACGAATAAAGATAGCGGGAACGCCGGTAAAGTAACCCTCGCCTTGCAGGGTCTGGAACATCTCGTTAATCGGGTACTGCATAGTCAACTCTGTTAAGGGAATAAACGATAAGTATCGCAGATCCCCGTCAGATGATCATGCTCCATCGGTGCTTTGCGCGCCAATTGCCGCCATAAACCGTTCCGTAATTTGCTGCGGTCGGGTGATCGCCCCGCCGACGACAACCGTATGCGCCCCCAACTCCAGACACCTGGCCGCGCGATCGGGGGTATCCACGTTACCTTCGGCAATCACGGGGATCGTGACGGCAGACAGCACCTCTTTCAAAAACGCGCAGTCATTTTCCGGTAGCGAATGGCCCGCGGTCTCTGCCGTATAACCGTAAAGGGTGGTTCCGACACAATCAAACCCCAGCGCCTGCGCGGTCACGGCCTCCTGCAAGGTGGCAATATCCGCCATCAGCAGCAGCGAAGGGTAACGGGTGCGGATCTGCGCGATCAGCATGTCCAGCGATACGCCACCGGGCCGTTTCCGGGCGGTCGCATCCAGCGCAACGATGTCCGGGGCGACCGCCATCAGCTCATCCACTTCTTTGAGCGTCGCGGTGATAAACACCTCGCTATCCGGATAGTCCCGTTTGATGATGCCGATGACCGGCAGTGAGACCAGCCCTTTGATAGCCTTGATATCCACCACGCTATTGGCGCGGATCGCAGCGGCACCGCCCTGGGCTGCCGCCAGCGCCATTCGCGACATAATAAACGGGCTGTGCAGCGGTTCATTTTCCAGCGCCTGGCAGGAGACGACAAGTTTTCCTTTCAGGTTATCCAGTACAGTTTTCATTACGATAAGATCTCTTCCACTTCGTTTTTGATAATGGTGACGTGCGGGCCATAGATGACCTGGACACCGTTGCCGCGGACGATAACGCCGCGCGCGCCGGTCGCTTTCAGTGCTGCTTCATTGACTTTGCTACCGTCTTTCACCGTGACGCGAAGGCGCGTGGCGCAGCAGTCAACGTCATCCAGATTGTCTTTTCCTCCCAGCCCGGCGATCACCGCCGCGGCGCGCTCGCTTTGCGGCAGGGTAGCCTCGTCAGCCAACGCCTCCTTTTCACGGCCCGGCGTGGCAAAATCAAAACGTTTGATCAGATAGCGGAAGGTACAGTAGTAAAGGAAGAACCACGGTACGCCCACCAGCGGGACGAACATCCAGTTAGTTTTCGCTTCACCCTGCAAAATGCCGAACAGCACGAAATCAATAAACCCGCCGGAGAATGTTTGTCCGATGGTGATGTGCAGCATGTGCGCGAGCATGAACGCCAGCCCGTCAAACAGCGCATGAATGACGTACAGCACCGGGGCAATAAACAGGAATGAGAACTCGATGGGCTCGGTAATTCCCGTCAGGAATGAGGTTAACGCCGCAGAGAGCAGCAGCCCGGCAACCCGCTTTTTGTTCTCCGGCCTCGCCGTGTGGTACATCGCAAGGCAGGCGCCCAGCAGGCCAAACATCATCGTAATAAAGCGCCCGGACATGAAGCGCGACGTGCCCTCATAGAAATGCTGCGTGTTCGGGTCGGCGAGCTGGGCGAAGAAGATCCGCTGCGTGCCCTCAACCAGGTGACCGTTAACAATTTCACTGCCGCCAAGCGCGGTGGTCCAGAACGGCAGATAAAAGATGTGGTGCAGGCCAAACGGGCCAAGCATGCGCAGGATGAAGCCGTACAGCAATGTCCCCAGATAGCCGGTGGCATCCACCAGACCGCCAAGGCCAAAGATCAGCTTCTGAAAATGCGGCCAGACCACGGTCATCAGCGCGCCGACGAGTATCGCCACCAGTGAGCTGATAATGGGTACGAAGCGTGAGCCGCCAAAAAAGCCCAGAAATTGCGGAAGCGCGATTTTATTAAACCGATGATGCAGTGCGCAGGTCACAAGCCCAATAACGACCCCACCAAACACGCCCGTTTCAAGCGTCTGAATACCCAGCGTCATGCCCTGCCCTACGGCGCCCGGGTTCTCATGCGCCAGTTTTCCGGTCAGGATCAGCAGCGCATTGATAGTGGCATTCATCACCAGATAAGCGAGTAATGCCGCCAGCCCTGCCGTACCTTTATCATTTTTTGCCAGCCCAACGGCGACCCCAACAGCAAACAGTACCGACAGGTTTGCGAACACAATCGAGCCTGCACTGCTCATGATGGTAAATATGGCCTGTAGCCAGCCAACGTCTAAAAATGGATACGCGGTAAGCGTATTCGGATTCGATAGCGCCCCGCCGATCCCCAACAACAGACCTGCTGCGGGCAGTATGGCGATAGGTAACATAAAGGATTTGCCAAAGCGCTGCGCTTTTTCAAACCATCCGCCGGAAGACGCTCCGCTGAACATTTGCATCATTTTATTATCCCCCTGGTTGTTGATGAAAATTTTTACCATATATAATTTTAATTGTGAAAATTACCACCAAAAACCAGGACGCCGATCATACTTTTTCGAAATGACTGGCATCTCTCCCCCGCTTTCCGCCACACTAGTTGGCAGAGAAACGCATTAAGGATCTAGCATGTCGGACCATGAAAACCTGCTGCTGAAGCTACGCCAGGAGGCTTCCGGGTACAGCCCAACGCAACAAAAACTGGGGGAGTTTGTTCTCAACGATCCTGCCAGGGTGCTCTACCTGACGATCACCGAGCTGGCGCGTGAAAGCGGCACCAGCGAGGCCAGCGTCACACGCCTTTGCCGCACGCTGGGCTGTAAGGGATATAACGAATTTAAAATGGCGCTTGCGCTGGATATTCAGCAGGGTTTGCCAGAGCGTCAGGCAGGAGATGCGATAGATAACGTGGTGGATGAGTCTGTCCAGGCGCTGCAAGATACCGCAAAACTCCTCGACCGGGCCCAGCTTGAACAGGCGACACTGGCCCTGCATCAGGCGCAATCAGTGCAAATTTACGGGGTGGCAGCCAGCGCGATTCTGGGGGAGTATTTGCATTACAAGCTGCTGCGACTCGGCAAACCTGCACAGCTGTTTAGCGATATGCATCGCGCCGCCATGAATGCGACGACGCTCTCGAAAGAGACGCTGGTGGTGGCCATCTCAAGTTCTGGCTCTACACGGGATCTGCTTCACGTGGTGAAACTCGCCCGCAAGCGTGGCGTTAAGGTACTGGCGCTCAGCAATACGCCCCGCAGCCCGCTGGCCTCCCTGAGCGATTTACAGCTGGTTGCAGCCAAGCCCGAGGGACCGCTGAGCGCAGGTGCGCTCAATGCCAAGGTTGGCGTGATGCTGCTGGTTGAACTGCTTACCACTTCCCTTATCGCAGTAGACAGCCATTACGGTGACGTAAGCCAGCAAACGGCCAGCGCCACGCTGCCGCTTCTGCTATAGAAAACAAAAAACCCGCCGAAGCGGGTTTTTTCATAAGAACGAAAGTTCAGGCTTATGCCTGGCCTTTGATCTCTTTACGACCGTTGTAAGGTGCTTTTTCGCCCAGCGCTTCTTCGATACGAATCAGCTGGTTGTATTTAGCAACACGGTCAGAACGGCTCATAGAACCGGTTTTGATCTGGCCAGCAGCGGTACCCACAGCCAGGTCAGCGATGGTAGCGTCTTCAGTTTCGCCAGAACGGTGAGAGATAACAGCGGTGTAGCCAGCGTCTTTCGCCATTTTGATCGCAGCCAGCGTTTCGGTCAGAGAACCGATCTGGTTGAATTTGATCAGAATGGAGTTAACGATGCCTTTCTCGATGCCTTCTTTCAGGATCTTGGTGTTGGTTACGAACAGATCGTCACCAACCAGCTGGATTTTGTCGCCCAGTACTTTGGTCTGGTATGCGAAACCATCCCAGTCAGACTCGTCCAGACCGTCTTCGATAGAAACGATTGGGTACTGTTTGGTCAGGTCTTCCAGGAAGTGGGTGAACTCTTCGGAGGTGAACGCTTTGTTGCCTTCGCCAGCCAGAACGTATTTACCGTCTTTGTAGAATTCAGATGCTGCACAGTCCATCGCCAGAGTGATGTCTTTGCCCAGCTCGTAGCCTGCTGCTTTAACCGCTTCAGCGATAACAGCCAGCGCTTCTGCGTTAGAACCCAGGTTTGGCGCGTAGCCACCTTCGTCACCAACAGCAGTGTTCATACCTTTAGCTTTCAGAACTTTAGCCAGGTTGTGGAACACTTCAGAACCCATACGCACCGCTTCTTTCAGGGATTTCGCGCCAACAGGCTGAATCATGAATTCCTGAATATCAACGTTGTTGTCTGCGTGCTCACCACCGTTGATGATGTTCATCATTGGTACAGGCATGGAGTATTTGCCTGGGGTGCCGTTCAGTTCAGCGATGTGCTCGAACAGTGGCATACCTTTAGCAGCAGCTGCTGCTTTGGCGTTCGCCAGGGAAACTGCCAGGATTGCGTTCGCACCGAAGTTAGATTTGTTTTCAGTACCGTCCAGATCGATCATGATCTTGTCGATGCCAGCCTGATCTTTGGCATCTTTGCCAACGATAGCCTGAGCAATAGGACCGTTAACAGCGCCAACCGCTTTCAGTACGCCTTTGCCCATGAAACGGGATTTGTCGCCATCACGCAGTTCCAGCGCTTCGCGGGAACCTGTAGATGCGCCTGATGGAGCAGCAGCCATACCGACGAAACCACCTTCCAGATGAACTTCGGCTTCAACGGTCGGGTTACCACGGGAGTCGATGATTTCACGACCGATGACTTTAACGATTTTGGACATTAGATTTTCCTCAGTACAAGTTAAACTAAAACTCCAGACAAACAACGCGTACCAGGGGTACGCGTTGCCGTTCTAACTTTTTTTACTTCGCCTGACGCTTCTGGTACTCGCTGGCGGCTTTCACGAAGCCTGCAAACAGCGGATGCCCGTCACGCGGCGTTGAAGTAAATTCCGGGTGGAATTGGCAGGCCACGAACCACGGATGGTTTGGCACTTCGATGATCTCGACTAACTGATCATCCCCGGAACGGCCCGCAACACGCAGACCCGCAGCTTCAATTTGTTTCAACAACATGTTGTTGACTTCATAGCGGTGACGATGGCGCTCGGTAATCACCGGCTCGCCGTACAGCTTGCGAACCACGCTATCGTCTGACAGCTGGCAGGCCTGTGCGCCAAGACGCATGGTGCCACCCAGATCGCTCTTCTCGGTACGGACTTCGACGTTACCGTCTTCGTCGCGCCATTCCGTAATCAGCGCCACGACAGGGTACTTACAGTCTGGCACAAATTCCGTAGAGTTCGCGTTTTCCATTCCCGCTACATTGCGCGCAAATTCAATCAGCGCAACCTGCATACCCAGGCAGATGCCGAGGTATGGAATATTGTTTTCACGCGCATAGCGTGCAGTGGCGATCTTGCCTTCAACACCACGGTAGCCGAAGCCGCCAGGGATGAGAATCGCATCCAGATCTTTGAGAATTTCGACGCCGCGCGTTTCAACATCCTGCGAATCAATCAGCTTGATGTTGACGGAGACGCGATTCTTCAGACCACCGTGCTTCAGCGCCTCGATAACTGACTTATAGGCGTCCGGCAGTTCAATATACTTGCCGACCATACCGATAGTCACTTCGCCGCCCGGATTGGCTTCTTCGTAAATCACCTGCTCCCATTCAGACAGGTTAGCTTCCGGACAGTTCAAGCTGAATCGTTTACAAATATAATCGTCCAGACCCTGTGATTTCAACAGGCCCGGGATTTTATAAATGGAATCGACGTCTTTCATTGAAATAACGGCTTTTTCAGGCACGTTACAGAACAATGCAATTTTCGCGCGTTCGTTCGCCGGAATCGCGCGATCGGAACGGCAAACCAGGATATCAGGCTGAATACCGATGGAGAGCAACTCTTTAACGGAGTGCTGAGTCGGTTTGGTTTTCACTTCACCTGCTGCCGCCATGTAAGGCACCAGCGTCAGGTGCATGAACAGCGCGTTCTCACGACCAATATCTACCGCCAGCTGACGAATCGCTTCGAGGAACGGCAGGGATTCGATATCCCCTACGGTACCGCCGATTTCAACCAGCACAACGTCATGCCCTTCGCCACCGGCAAGGACACGCTCTTTGATGGCGTTAGTGATGTGTGGGATGACCTGCACGGTCGCGCCCAGGTAGTCACCACGGCGCTCTTTACGCAGAACGTCAGAGTAGATACGGCCAGTCGTAAAGTTGTTACGACGGGTCATTTTGGTACGGATGAAACGCTCGTAGTGGCCAAGATCCAGATCGGTTTCAGCGCCGTCTTCAGTAACGAACACTTCCCCGTGTTGGGTTGGGCTCATGGTGCCTGGATCGACGTTGATGTACGGATCCAGTTTCATCATGGTCACATTGAGGCCACGGGCTTCAAGAATGGCTGCGAGGGAGGCTGCGGCAATGCCTTTACCCAGAGAGGATACGACCCCGCCGGTCACAAAAATATAGTTCGTTGTCATGCTGAACCTGAGAAGTTAGGGTGAAACGATGGAATAACCAGGACGGGAAAGTAGTATACCCGAACACGACGAGCGCCACAAACTTTCATTCTCCGTCTCCTTCCCAGGCCATGACAAACATAAGGAGTGAGAAAATAGCCCCTTTTGGGTAAATGTTTTTGACGCAAATCAAGCGCTTGTCATTTAAAAAATCACACAAATTGCGCTTGATCGCAAAATTTCGTTAGAGATCATGTTCCTGGCGTTTAACTTCCTGCCAGACTTCCTCCATCGCGTCGAGGTCAATGCCGCTCATTTCCAGGCCACGCGAGGCCACAATGCGCTCAACTTCGCGGAAGCGACGTTCGAATTTAATGTTCGCTTTTTGCAGGGCGGTTTCCGCTTTTACACCGAGGTGGCGAGAAAGGTTGACGGTCGCGAACAGCAGATCGCCCATCTCCTCTTCTAGCTTTGCTTCATCCACAACGGCCTGCTGCGCTTCATGCATCACTTCGTCGATCTCTTCGTGCACTTTTTCCAGCACCGGGCCGAGAGAGGTCCAGTCAAACCCTACCGCCGAGCAGCGCTTTTGAATTTTGTGCGCGCGCATCAGCGCAGGAAGGTTCAGGGGAATGTCGTCCAGCGCCGAGTGCTGAGATTTTTCAGCGCGTTCGGCGCTTTTGATCTGCTCCCAGCGCGCCAGCACTTCCGCACTGTTGCCTGCGGAGGCATCGCCAAAGATATGCGGATGACGGCGCTCCAGCTTGTCGCTGATAGCGGCGCAGATGTCGTCAAAGTTAAAGCGCCCCTCTTCCTGCGCCATCTGTGCGTAGAACACCACCTGGAACAGCAGGTCGCCCAGCTCACCGCGCAGGTCGTCGAAATCTTCGCGCGAAATCGCGTCCAGCACTTCGTAGGTTTCTTCCAGCGTGTAAGGCGCAATGGTGGCGAAAGTCTGCTCTTTATCCCACGGGCAGCCGTTTTCCGGGTCGCGCAGGCGTTTCATGATGCCAAGCAGGCGGTCGATTTGAGTCATAGTTCTGTCCTGATGTCAAAATGCCGGGTGGCAGCGTTGCCTTACCCGGCCTACAGAAGAGGATGTTCAGCCGCCGTGCAGACGACGCGCGTCAATCACATCCGGCACCTGGTTCAGTTTACCGAGCACCCGGCCCAGCACCTGCAGGTTATAGATTTCGATGGTCATATCGATGGTGGCAAGCTGCTCGCGGGTATCGCTGCGGCTGGCAACGCCCAGCACGTTGACCTTCTCGTTGGCGAGAATGGTGGTGATGTCGCGCAACAGGCCACTGCGGTCGTTGGCAGTGACGCGCACCACCAGCGAGTAGCCAGCGGAGTAGCTTTCACCCCAGACGGCTTCCACGATACGTTCCGGCGCATGCGATTGCAGCTCAGCAAGCTGATCACAGTCGGAGCGGTGAATTGAGATCCCGCGCCCCTGGGTGATAAAGCCGACAATATCGTCACCCGGTATCGGCTGGCAGCAGCGGGCAATATGGTGCATGAGGTTACCCACCCCTTCAACCACCACGCGGCCATTGTCCTTGCTGCGCTGCTGCGGAGCGTAGGTTTTCTGCTGGAGCTGTTTCAGCGCTGCCGCATCCTGCTCTGCCGCGCTTGGCTTGTTGAACTGCGCTTGCAGGAAGTTCACCATCTGGTTCAGGCGGATATCGCCGCCGCCAATCGCCGCTAACAGTTCGTCGAGCTCGTTGAAGTTGTAGCGCGGCAGCAGGAACTTCTCCGCCTCTTTCAGGTTTATCCCGATATGCTCCAGCTCGTCGTCAAGGATCTGACGACCGGCAAGGATATTCTTGTCACGATCCTGCTTGCGGAACCAGGCGTGAATTTTAGAGCGCCCGCGGCTGGTGGTCACGTAACCGAGGTTTGGATTCAGCCAGTCGCGGCTTGGGTTTGGCTGCTTCTGGGTGATGATTTCAATCTGGTCACCCATCTGTAGCTGGTAGGTAAACGGTACGATACGTCCGCCGATCTTCGCCCCGATGCAACGGTGCCCCACGTCGCTATGAATGTGGTAGGCGAAATCGAGCGGCGTAGAGCCTGCCGGCAGATCAACCACATCCCCTTTCGGGGTAAAGACGTAGACGCGATCGTCGAAGACCTGACTGCGCACTTCGTCGAGCATTTCGCCGGAGTCGGCCATCTCCTCCTGCCACGCAATCAGCTTACGCAGCCAGGCGATACGGTCCTCGTGACCGGAGCGCGCGCCGCCGGAAGTGCCTTCTTTGTACTTCCAGTGCGCGGCGACGCCCAGCTCGGCGTCTTCGTGCATCTGTTTAGTACGGATCTGAATTTCCACAGTTTTGCCGCCGGGGCCAAGCACCACGGTGTGGATGGACTGATAGCCATTCGGTTTGGGGTTCGCGACGTAGTCATCGAACTCATCCGGCAGATGGCGGAAGTGAGTATGTACTATCCCCAGCGCGGCGTAGCAGTCCTGGAGACGCTCCGCCACGATACGCACGGCGCGCACGTCAAACAGCTCGTCAAAGGCGAGGTGTTTCTTCTGCATTTTGCGCCAGATGCTGTAGATGTGCTTCGGACGCCCGTAGACCTCGGCGCGCACATTCTCCTCTTTCATCGACTGGCGCAGCCCGCTGACAAATTCCTCGATATAGTGTTCGCGGTCGATGCGGCGTTCGTGCAGCAATTTGGCAATGCGTTTGTATTCCGCCGGATGCAGATAGCGGAAGCAGTAATCTTCCAGCTCCCACTTCAGTTGCCCGATACCCAGACGGTTCGCCAGCGGCGCATAGATATTCGTACACTCTTTGGCGGCCAGGACGCGCTCGTCTTCCGGCGCATCCTTCACTTCGCGCAGATGGGCAACCCGTTCGGCCAGCTTGATCACCACGCAGCGAAAATCATCCACCATCGCCAGCAGCATGCGGCGGACGTTATCCACCTGCTCGGAAGAGACAGAATCCGTTTGCGCGGCTTTCAGTTGACGGATGGCGGCCATATCACGCACGCCGTGGATGAGCGCCACGACGGACTGGCCGACGCTTTCACGCAGCACGTCTTCCGTCACCACGTTAGCATCTGCCAGTGGGAACAGCAGCGCGGCCTGTAGCGTTTCGATATCCATGTTAAGCATGGAGAGAATTTCAACCATCTCCACGCCGCGCCACAACAGCAGTTCAGCGTCCGGATGCCCCTGCGTTGTGCGTAAACAATAGGCCCAGGTTTCGGTTAAGCGTTCACACGACTGCTGGCTGGAAATCCCCAGACTTGCGATCCATTTTTGAGGGTCAAACTCACCAGCTTTATTTAAATGTGCACTTCTTACCGCAACCATCGTCCTCTCCTTTAGGGACAAGGGCCTGTCGAAGTCGACAAGCCAAACTCATTAGATGTGCTCGAACAACACCATTGATTCCAGATGTCCAGTGTGCGGGAACATGTCCAGCATTGCCAGACGCCGAATCTGGTAACCCCCGCTCAATAATGCTTCGCTGTCACGGGCCAGCGTCGCCGGGTTACAGGAAACATAGACCACGCGTTCAGGCGCGAGTTTAATTATATGCTGCATCACGCCCGGCGCACCTGCGCGCGCCGGATCGAGCAGGATCTTATCAAAGCCCTGCTTAGCCCACGGTTGCTGAGTAACATCATCCTCAAGATTTTGATGAAAGAATGTCACATTTTGCAAGCCGTTCTGTTGGGCGTTCTCCAGGCCTTTCGCCACCAGCGCCTCAACGCCTTCCACCCCGACCACGCTTGCTGCTTTGCGGGCCAGCGGCAGGGTAAAGTTACCCATACCGCAGAACAGATCGAGCACCCGATCGGTGGGCTGGACGTCAAGCCACGCCAGCGCGTTCGCCACCATCTGCTGGTTCACGCCGTCATTGACCTGGATAAAATCCCGCGGGCTGAACGTTAAGCGTAGCCCGTCTGACGCATACCAGGGCGCGTCTCCGCTAACCTGCTCAAGTATCTCGCTTTGCGGCGCGAGGAAAAGCGCAAGCTCATGAGAATGCGAAAAGCGTTCCAGTTTTTCGCGATCTGCCCTGGACAGCGGTGCGGTGTGGCGCAGCACCATCAGCGGGCCGCCGTTGGCCAGCACCAGTTCGACATGGCCCAGCGAACGCACACCATCCAGCGATGCAAGACAGTGGTGCACGGCCGGGAGCAGTGCCTCAAGTTGGGGCACCAAAACAGGGCATTGCATGATGGAGACGATATCGCTGGAGCTGGCTTTGCGAAAACCCATCTCCAGCCTTTCAGTTTTTGGCTGGTAGCTTAGACTCAGGCGAGCGCGGCGACGGTAGCCCCACGGCTGGTCAGCGACAATGTCACTGACGTCATGTTTTAGCAGGCGGGCCAGCGCGTTGCTTTTACTTTTTTGCTGTAATTCTGTGCTGGCATGCTGTTGCTGACAGCCTCCGCAAACGCCAAAATGGGGGCAGCGAGGCGTCACGCGCTCCGGGCTATCATTAAGACGGCGCTTGACCTGGCCGCGCGCATACTGGCGTTTGTCTTCCGTCAGCGTAATATCTGCGCGTTCTCCTGGCAGCAAACCTGTGATAAACAGTGTCTTACCCTTGTGACGCGCTACCCCCTGTCCAAAAGGATCGAGGTCAGAGGCTTCAACAGTTATGATCTGACGCGTCGTCACGCGTCGTTTTGCAGAGTAGAATTGCGCCATCGCCGAGATTGTTCTCAAATAAACATAATTAGCCTGATTGTCCCATAACGGAACTCCATGACCAACTACAGCCTGCGCGCGCGCATGATGATTTTGATCCTCGCTCCTACCGTTCTCATCGGTTTGCTGCTGAGCATTTTCTTTGTGGTGCATCGCTATAACGATTTGCAGAGACAGCTTGAAGATGCCGGGGCCAGCATTATCGAACCGCTGGCCGTCTCCAGCGAGTACGGTATGAACCTGCAAAACCGTGAATCCATTGGTCAGTTAATCAGCGTGCTGCACCGCCGTCATTCAGAGATTGTGCGCGCCATTTCCGTTTACGATGAGCATAACCGTCTTTTCGTCACCTCGAATTTCCATCTGGATCCCACGTCGCTTAAAATCCCGGAAGGTACCCCTTTCCCGCGTCATCTCACGGTCCTGCGGCGCGGCGATATCATGATCCTGCGCACGCCGATTATCTCAGAAAGCTATTCACCCGACGAATCCGCCCAGTCCGATGCGAAGTCCAGCAATAATATGCTGGGATATGTGGCGCTGGAGCTGGATCTCAAGTCGGTGCGGCTCCAGCAGTACAAAGAAATATTCATCTCCGGCGTGATGATGCTGTTCTGTATCGGCATCGCGTTGATCTTCGGCTGGCGGCTGATGCGCGACGTCACGGGGCCTATCCGTAACATGGTGAATACCGTTGACCGGATCCGCCGGGGTCAGCTGGACAGCCGCGTGGAAGGCTTCATGCTCGGCGAGCTGGATATGCTGAAAAACGGCATCAACTCAATGGCGATGTCGCTGGCGGCTTATCACGAAGAGATGCAGCACAACGTTGACCAGGCCACCTCTGACCTGCGCGAAACGCTGGAGCAGATGGAGATCCAGAACGTGGAGCTGGATCTGGCGAAAAAACGCGCTCAGGAGGCGGCCCGTATTAAGTCTGAGTTCCTGGCAAACATGTCGCATGAGCTGCGCACGCCGCTGAACGGGGTGATTGGCTTCACCCGTTTGACGCTCAAAAGCGAGCTCAACCCGACCCAGCGTGACCACCTGCATACCATTGAACGCTCAGCCAACAACCTGCTGACCATTATTAACGACGTACTGGACTTCTCGAAGCTGGAAGCGGGCAAGCTGATTCTGGAGAGTATCCCCTTCCCGCTGCGCAGCACACTGGATGACGTGGTCACGCTTCTCGCCCACTCCTCGCATGATAAGGGGCTGGAACTGACGCTCAATATCAAAAATGACGTACCGGATAACGTCATTGGCGACCCGCTGCGCCTGCAACAGGTCATCACCAATCTGGTGGGCAACGCGATTAAGTTCACCGAGAGCGGCAACATCGACATTCTGGTCGAAAAAAGGGCGCTCAGTAATAATAAGGTCCAGATTGAAGTTCAGATCCGGGATACCGGCATCGGCATTCCGGAGCGCGATCAGTCGCGTCTGTTCCAGGCGTTCCGCCAGGCCGATGCGAGCATTTCCCGTCGTCACGGCGGAACGGGCCTGGGTCTGGTGATCACCCAAAAGCTGGTGAAAGAGATGGGAGGCGATATCTCCTTCCACAGCCAGCCTAACCGGGGCTCGACCTTCTGGTTCCATATCAATCTTGATCTTAATCCGAACGTGCAAACCGACGGTCCGGTCACCGACTGCCTGAAAGGGATGCGTCTGGCCTATGTGGAACCGAACGCCGCCGCGGCGCAGTGTACGCTGGATGTATTAAGCAGCACGCCGCTGGAGGTGGTCTACAGCCCGACCTTCTCCGCGCTGGCGAACGATCATTACGATATTCTTTTGCTGGGGATTCCGGTGACGTTTACCGGAGAACTGACCATGCAGCAGGAACGGCTGGCGAAGGCGGCCTCAATGACGGACTACCTGCTGCTGGCTCTGCCGTGCCACGCCCAAATCAACGCCGAAGAGCTTAAAAACGACGGGGCGGCGGCATGTCTGCTGAAACCCCTCACCGCCACACGGCTGTTACCTGCGTTGACCGAATATTGCCGTCTGACGCATCAGTCCCTGCCGCTGGAAAACGACGAACATAAGCTGCCGATGACGGTGATGGCCGTGGATGATAACCCGGCAAACCTTAAGCTGATTGGCGTGCTGCTTGAGGATCAGGTTCAGCACGTTGAACTGTGTACCAGCGGCGCCGAAGCCGTAGAACAAGCCAAACAGATGCAGTTTGACCTGATCCTGATGGATATTCAGATGCCGGGCATGGATGGCATCCGCGCCTGCGAATTAATTCGTCAGCTTCCGCACCAGCAGCAGACGCCGGTGATTGCCGTGACGGCGCACGCGATGGCGGGACAAAAAGAGAAACTGCTGGGTGCGGGCATGAACGATTATCTGGCGAAACCGATCGATGAAGAGAAGCTGCACAGCCTGCTGCTGCGCTACAAACCGGGGCACATTGGCGGGACGTACACCATTTCAGCTGAATCGCCGGAAATCAGCGTTAACCAGAATGCCACGTTTGACTGGCAACTGGCGCTGCGCCAGGCAGCAGGCAAAGCCGATCTGGCCCGCGATATGCTGCAAATGCTGGTGGACTTCCTGCCTGAGATCCGTAACAAGGTTGAAGAACAGCTGGTGGGCGAAAACCCTGAAGGGCTGCTGGAGGCCATCCATAAACTGCACGGTAGCTGCGGCTACAGCGGCGTGCCGCGGTTGAAAAATCTCTGCCAGTTGCTTGAACAGCAGCTCCGCGCGGGTACGCCAGAATCCGATCTTGAGCCGGAGTTTCTGGAGCTGCTGGACGAGATGGACAACGTGACGCGGGAAGCGATGAAGGTGTTGGGAAGCTAAGAAAAAGCCCGGTGGCGCTTCGCTTACCGGGCCTACAGGAGCACGAACGTTAACGCGACATCCCCTGTCCCACCTTTATCACCGCCGCAATATTCCTTGCGGCCATCTGTACATTCTGTTGCGCATTTTCCAGCGCATCCTCCAGCGAGCAGATGGTGTAAATCACGCTGAATACCGCATCCAGTCCGTGCTCGTGCACCACGCCAACATCCGCCGTCAGGCTGCCGGCAATGCCGATAACCGGTTTGTTATAGCGTTTCGCGACTCTCGCCACGCCAACGGGCACTTTGCCGTGGATCGTCTGGCTGTCGATACGCCCTTCGCCCGTGATCACCAGATCGGCGTCCGCGACCTGTTCATCGAGATGCAGGGCATCGGTGACAATCTCAATCCCCCGACGAAGCTGTGCCCCGCAAAATGCATACAGCGCCGCCCCCATTCCGCCAGCTGCTCCGCCCCCCGCCAGGTTTAAGACGTCAATGTCCAGATCCCTGGCGATAATGTTTGCGTAATGCGCAAGCGCGTTGTCCAGCGTCCTGACCATCTCCGGCGTCGCCCCTTTCTGCGGACCGAATACCGCAGAAGCGCCAGTCTCGCCAATCAGGGGGTTGGTCACATCGCAGGCCACTTCAATTCGACAGTCTGCCAGCCGCTCATCCAGCCCACTAAGATCGATATGCGCAAGGCTTGCCAGTTCGCCGCCGCCCGGCCCAACGGGCTGTGCTTTCGCATCCAGCAGTTTTACGCCCAGCGCCTGCACCATGCCTGCGCCACCGTCATTGGTCGCGCTGCCTCCAATGCCAATAATGATATGCTTAACGCCCGCATCCAGCGCATGACGGATCAGTTCCCCGGTCCCCCACGAGGTGGTGATTAACGGGTTACGCTTTGCAGGAGCAACAAGCTCCAGACCGCTCGCGGCCGCCATCTCGATAAACGCGCTTTTCCCGTCTCCGGATAACCCGAAAAACCCTTCCACGTGTTCTCCCAAAGGCCCGGTAACGGGAACATGGACAAGACGCCCATGGGTGGCTGCCACCATCGCTTCCACCGTCCCTTCGCCGCCATCGGCAACCGGTAATTTGACGTACTCCGCTGAGGGGAAAATTTCGCGAAAACCGACCTCTATCGCTGTCGCCACCTCCAGCGCGCTCAAGCTTTCCTTATACGAGTCCGGAGCGATAACAATTTTCATAAGCCATCCTTACGCATGTTAGTTACGTTAAGCATACACCACGTAAGGGACCGCTCATGGGAGCGGTCCCAGTTGACTTATCGTACCATGCACGGACGTTTATTGTCGAATGACCACTCTGGGATCAGGTACTGCATCGCCAGCGCATCATCACGTGCGCCCAGCCCGTGTTTCTGGTAAAGCTCGTGCGCTTTCATGACCTGATCCATATCCAGTTCAACGCCCAGCCCCGGCGTAGCTGGAACCTGCACCATCCCCCCCTTGATCTCAAACGGCTGTTTAGTCAGGCGCTGATTGCCCTCCTGCCAGATCCAGTGGGTGTCGATAGCGGTAATGTTGCCCGGCGCAGCAGCCGCTACGTGGGTGAACATCGCCAGCGAGATGTCGAAGTGGTTGTTGGAGTGCGAGCCCCAGGTCAGGCCGAACTCATGGCACATCTGCGCCACGCGAACCGAGCCCTGCATCGTCCAGAAGTGCGGGTCTGCCAGCGGAATATCCACCGATTGCAGCGAGAGCGTGTGCCCCATCTGGCGCCAGTCGGTCGCGATCATGTTGGTGGCGGTTGGCAGCCCGGTGGCGCGACGGAACTCCGCCATCACTTCACGTCCAGAGAACCCCTGCTCTGCGCCGCACGGATCTTCCGCGTAGGCCAGCACGCCTTTGAGCTGCTTACCAATTTTGATCGCCTCTTCAAGCGACCAGGCACCGTTCGGATCCAGCGTGACGCGCGCCTGCGGGAAGCGCTTCGCCAGCGCGGCAATCGCCTCAGCTTCTTCTTCACCCGCCAGTACGCCGCCTTTCAGCTTGAAGTCATTAAAGCCATATTTTTCATACGCGGCTTCAGCCAGGCGCACCACCGCATCCGGGGTCATCGCTTCATCGTGACGCACACGATACCAGTCGCATTTTTCGTCCGGCTGGCTCTGGTACGGCAGCGGGGTGAGTTTGCGGTTGCCGATAAAGAACAGGTAGCCGAGCATTTCCACTTCGCTGCGCTGCTGGCCGTCGCCCAGCAGGGAGGCGACATTGACGCCCAGATGCTGGCCTAACAGATCCAGCATCGCGGCTTCAATGCCCGTGACCACATGGATAGTGGTACGCAGATCAAACGTTTGCAGACCACGGCCACCCGCATCACGATCGGCAAAGGTCGTACGCACGCTGGTCAGCACATTTTTGTACTCGCCCAGCGTTTTACCCACCACCAGCGGAATGGCGTCCTCCAGCGTTTTACGGATCTTCTCCCCGCCCGGGATTTCACCGACACCGGTATGCCCTGAGTTGTCCTTGATCACCACAATATTACGGGTGAAGAACGGCGCATGGGCGCCGCTCAGGTTCATCAGCATGCTGTCATGTCCCGCGACAGGAATGATCTGCATGGAGGTGACTACAGGGGTAGAAAATGTGCTCATCGTTCGATCCTTTTATCAGTGACGTCCAAATACAGGGCGCTTACGGTCAAATGTCCAGCCGGGGATAAGGTACTGCATCGGGCCTGCGTCGTTGCGCGCGCCGCCCGGCAGTTTTTTATACGCTTCATGCGCCTTGTGGATCTGATCCCAGTCAAGCTCCACGCCCAGCCCCGGCGCATCCGGTACGGCAATGGTGCCGTTTTTGATTTCAAGTGGATTTTTGGTCAGGCGCGCTTCGCCTTCCTGCCAGATCCAGTGCGTATCGATGGCGGTCGGGTTACCCGGCGCCGCCGCGCCAACGTGGGTAAACATCGCCAGCGAAATGTCGAAATGGTTATTGGAGTGGCAGCCCCAGGTGAGCCCCCAGTCATCGCACAGCTGCGCCACGCGCACCGCGCCGGAAAGGGTCCAGAAGTGCGGATCAGCCAGCGGTATGTCCACCGCATTCAGCATCACCGCGTGGCCCATTTCGCGCCAGTTAGTGGCGATCATGTTGGTCGCAACCGGCAGCCCGGTAGCGCGGCGGAATTCGGCCATCACCTCGCGGCCAGAAAAGCCCTGCTCGGCGCCGCACGGATCTTCCGCGTAGGTCAGCACGTCGCCCAGTCCTTTGCACAGCGCGATAGCTTCATCCAGCCGCCAGGCGCCGTTGGGATCGACGGTGATGCGTGCCTCCGGGAAGCGTTTTTTCAACGCGCGCACGCTGTCAATCTCCTGTTCGCCCGGCAGAACGCCGCCTTTCAGCTTGAAGTCTTTAAAGCCGTAGCGATCCTGCGCCGCCTCTGCCAGGCGTACCACCGCCTCGCCAGAGAGCGCTTCCTGATGACGCAGGTGATACCACGCGTGGCTGCCCGGCGAGCGTTCCAGATACGGCAGATCGGTTTTCGTCCGGTCGCCAACGTAGAACAGATAGCCCAGCACCGTTACCGCATCACGCTGTTTGCCTGGCCCCAGCAATTCGCAGACCGGCACATTCAGCGCCTTGCCCAGTAAATCAAGGAGAGCCGCCTCCAGCGCCGCCACCGCGTTAACGCGCAGTTCAAACGTCCAGGCGCCTTTGCCGAAGGTATCAAAATCAGCCGACTGGTTGCCCTTATGCACCCGCTGAACCACCTTGTTCAGGCGGGCGACCTCCTGCCCAACCACCTGCGGGATGGCGTCGACCAGCGTCTGGTAAATCACCTCTCCGCCCGGCGCTTCCCCGACGCCGGTATTCCCTGCGCTGTCGGTCAGCACCACGATGTTGCGGGTGAACCAGGCGTTATGCGCGCCGCCAATGTTGAGCAGCATGCTGTCCTGACCCGCCACCGGGATGACTTTCATCTCCGTCACAATCGGGCTTGATTGCGTTGTCATCATCCGCGCTCCCCAACAGGTTTCAGTTCGATTCGTTTGATGTCCCCCACCAGCACCAGGTAACTGAGTACCGCCACCAGCGCATGGACGCCTACATAAATCAGCGCACCATTGAAGGAGCCGGTGGTGCCGACGATGTAACCGATAGCGATTGGGGTGACAATGCCGGAAATGTTGCCAAACATGTTGAACAGACCGCCGCTCAGGCCGCTGATCTCTTTCGGCGCGGTATCTGCCATCACCGCCCAGCCCAGCGCGCCGATGCCTTTACCGAAGAAGGCCATCGCCATAAAGCCGATAATCATCCACTCCGCGCTGACGTAGTTACAGAACACCATGGTCATGGAGAGCAGCATGCCGAGCACGATTGGCGTTTTACGCGCAATATTCAGCGAACCGGTACGACGCATCAGCCAGTCGGAGATGACCCCGCCGAGCACCCCGCCCACGAAGCCGCAGATGGCTGGCACAGAGGCGACAAAACCCGCCTTCAGAATCGACATCCCGCGCGCCTGCACCAGGTAAACCGGGAACCAGGTGATGAAGAAGTAGGTTAAGGCGTTAATGCAGTACTGGCCGAGATAGATACCGATCATCATCCGGGAGCCGACGAGCTGTTTGATCTGCCCCCATTTCTGGCTGAACGGGACTTTTGCTTTCTGGGTTTTCTGATCCATGTTGATCAGCGCCCCGCCTTCAGCAATGTAGTCCAGCTCTTTCTTGTTCACGCCCGGGTGCTGGTTTGGTTCGTGGATCACTTTCAGCCAGATAAAGCTGATGACGATCCCCAGCCCGCCCATGAAGAAGAAGACGTGCGACCAGCCCACTTCGTGCGTCAGCCAGCCCATAATTGGCGCGAAAATAACCGTCGCAAAGTATTGCGCCGAGTTAAAGATTGCTACCGCCGTTCCCCTCTCCTGCGCCGGGAACCAGGCGGCCACAATGCGGCTGTTGCCCGGGAAAGATGGCGCTTCCGCTAAACCCACCAGGAAGCGGAGGGTAAAGAGCGCAATGATAATGCCGAAGCCGCTGAAGATATCCACGAAGCCCTGTAACAGGGTAAACATCGACCAGATGAAAATGGACCAGAAATAGACCCGTTTTGAGCCAAAGCGGTCCAGCAGCCAGCCGCCAGGGATTTGGCCGATTACGTAGGCCCATGAAAATGCGGAGAAAACATAACCCATACCCACCGGATCAAGTCCGATGTCCTTTGCCATCTCAGAGCCGGCAATGGATAACGTGGCACGGTCGCCGTAGTTGAAAGAGGTGACGATAAACAGCATCACCACTATCCAGTATCGGGCGTTGGTGCGCTTCTCAGCGCTGCTCGCCGCGTGGCTTAATGTACTCATTGTTGCACTCCTGAAACATAGCTTTCGCCTGGTTCATTCTGTACAGCACCTGTAGGGTAATCAGAATGAGAGATTTGTGTTTGGTTTTGGTACGGCCCGAAGCCGTTTTATAGTGACGGGAAAAGTATATGAAGGAGTGACCGGTTCTCTCACCGTGCAGGAACACAACATTGACGGGCGTGGGGAACGTGGTTTGGGGCATAAGCCCAAAGTGGTGGAAGATACTTCACGGAATTGAGGATATGGTGCAGCTTCGTTGCCGGGTGGCGGCTACGCCCTACCCGGCATATAGCTCGTATAGTACAGGGTTAGTTCAGGAGCGTGGCCCAATGTTCAACCCAGGGATTTGACTCGCTTTCCGGTTCGGGGTGCTCGCCAGCATCAATCAGTAACATCTCGCCGACCCGCTGAGCGTGCTGTTCCTGCAACAGCGCGTCGAACTGCTTACCGCCGCCGCAGAAATTGGCGTAAGAGCTATCGCCGAGGGCGATGATGCCATAGTGAACATCTGGCTGATAGCCAAGCTGGTCTTTAATGCCCTGGAAAAGCGGGACGATGCTGTCCGGGAGATCGCCCTGCCCGGTGGTGGAGGTCACCACCAGAATGTATTTATCTTTATACTTTTCCCAGTCCGCCAGCTCCGGGTCTTCATAGACCGTTGCTTTATGGCCCTGATTGACGAGGATTGCTTCTGCTTCCTCCGCAACCAGCAGCGAGTTGCCGTACATCGTGCCGACAAAAATACCTACTTCAGCCATGCTTTGCTCCCGTCATTATTGCGCTTGCTGTTCATCCTGAACGTTGCCTGCGGCAAACTCAACCCTTTCATTTTCGGGGAGTTGTCCCAGCCAGCCAAACTGTGACAGCGCCTGCATCCAGACCTCGTCCAGCCCCGCGCGAATAGTCAGCGGTTCGCCGGTAAACGGGTGCGTCAGGCTTAGCTCGCTGGCGTGCAGCATCAGTCGGTTACAGCCAAAGTGCTCTGCCGCGCTGCGGTTCTGCCGCAGATCGCCGTGCTTGCTGTCGCCGATAATTGGGTGGCGCAGATGTGCAAGGTGGCGGCGAAGCTGGTGCTTGCGCCCGGTTTTGGGCAAAAGCTCAACCAGACTGTATCGCGTAGTGGGAAATTTGCTGGTCGCCACCGGCAGTTCTGTGGTCGCCATACCGCGATAGTCGGTCACCGCAGGCTGCGGACCTTTATCTTCGCGGGCAAATTTATCGGCGATTTTATCCAGTTCCTCCACCAGCGGATAATCCAGCGTGGCGGAATCCGTCAGCCAGCCGCGCACAATGGCGTGGTAGCGCTTCTGGATCTGGTGCTGTTCAAACTGCTGCGACAGCAGGCGCCCGGCCTCACTGGAAAGCCCCATCAGCAGAACGCCAGAGGTTGGCCGATCCAGACGGTGGGCAGTAAAGACGTGCTGACCGATTTGGTCGCGCACGGTTTGCATAACAACCACTTTCTCATCGCGATCGAGCCAGCTTCGGTGTACCAGCCAGCCGGACGGTTTATTCACCGCCACCAGCCACTCATCCTGATACAGGATCTCAAGCGTCATGCATCGTCACCGGCGAAAAGCGTATCCAGCTTTTCCAGCTCAACCAACATAACGTCGCGCGCCGGGTGAGTCGCCTCCAGCGCCATTTCGTAATAGGGAGAGACGGCAAACGCCTGGGGCAACGCGTGTCCCCCTTCCAGCAGCGCGTGCATGCGCGGAATTAATACCCACTGGAGCCATTCGAATGGAGACAGCGTATCCAGACAAAACGGCTGGGTGCTGGCGAACGCGTCTGGCTGCGGCGCACTTTCCTGCCACAGCTGATGCTGGCGCATAAGGGCTTCGATGGCGTGCAACTGCGCACGAACGCTATCGTGATGCGTCATAGTAACCTCAACTGAAAAACGGAATGGCGCGAAGCATAGCATTGCGGAAGACAGAAATAAAAAAAGGGAGCACTGTAAAAACAGTGCTCCCGGTTCGTTTCGCAGCATTCCAGCTACAATACGTGCTCCCTGCTCATCCGTGACAACTTTTCCTGATGCCCGAAGGCCTGGTCATCCCTTTACCTTTTGCTTCCTGCTCACATCATCCTGACGTGTAGGTTTCGTCCTGAAACGTCCTGGCCATCCTGACCCACCGACCATCCTGACCGGCTCACGTTCTCCTTCCTGGAGGTGTCCCTTACGCATCCTGCGTGATCCACTTTGCTTCATCCTGAAGCCTTCCTGCGGCGTCGTCCTGACGTGTTCCTGGTGAGAAACGCCATCATCCTGATGTTCGTTTCTCGCGTCGGCATCCTGTCGACACAGATAGAATCCGCTATTCTGCCTCGTCTTACAACCCATCCTGTGAGCAAGGTAAGCCTGGCGAAACGGGGATAATCGTTTCAGGAAATCGCTAACCTGTTGAAAGGGAAGTTAATATTAATCTGAAATCCCTAAGACAATGCTAATTGTTTCGGCGATGTCTCACAGTGCGTGTAAGAGATCTCTCACACGTCCAGTAGCATCATGGATTACAGAAGCGGCTCAAGTCGGGTAAGAAAATCCGCAAGAGAAGGCGCGAGAACGTCGCGATTGCGGGTGCCGAGCGTCTCTTTAATGACCTCGCCAGACAGGTTGCAGACTGAAATGACGTCCAGTTCACTGTCGAGCGTCGCAATAAAGAGAGTCGGGGAGAGCTTAAGGCGTTTTTGCGTGACCAGGTGACCAATGAGGTTTTCCTGAACGCGTTGAAGATCGTCTTCGCTCCAGGTTTGCAGCAGCGTCAGCGGCTGTCCTGCAAAACATGCAGTCATATCCCCGGCAAACTGCGTGGTATAAATTGCATGAAGCGCAGGTTGTATCACAATGTCCATTGCGCGTTCAACCGCATTTACATTCTGCTCGCCCGTGAACGGTTTCGGTTGCCAGATAACGTAATCATCCTGCGAAGCGATAATGCACGGTGACGGCACGCCATATAAGTCAGTACTTTGCGGCCACGTCCCCCGCTTTTCATGCCAGGCATCGCAATAGCGGGTCGTGAAGGACGTCAGGGCATTTGCAGTTTCGATATCCACCGATTTCTCTCTTCTTGTAAGACAGGATAAACTCAGCCCCTAAGTGTACCTGTAAAGTGGCTATGAAACATGTCTTACGAAAATCATCAGGCGTTAACGGGCTTAACGCTGGGTAAATCGACCGATTACCGCGACACCTACGACGCAAGCCTGCTTCAGGGTGTGCCGCGCAGTCTGAACCGCGATCCGCTTGGCCTTCATGCCGACGCGCTGCCGTTCGTCGGCGGCGACATCTGGACGCTGTACGAACTCTCCTGGCTGAATGCGCGCGGTCTGCCGCAGGTAGCCGTGGGCCATGTCGAGCTGGATTACGCCAGCGTAAACCTGGTCGAATCCAAGAGCTTTAAGCTCTATCTCAACAGCTTTAACCAGACCAAATTTAACAGCTGGGACGAGGTACAACAGACGCTTGAACGTGATTTAAGCGCGTGCGCGCAGGGGAACGTAACCGTCTCGTTATACCGTCTGCATGAGCTGGAAGGTCAGCCCATCGCCCATTTCCACGGCACCTGCATCGACGATCAGGACATTGATGTGGAGAGCTACGAATTTAGCACCGACTATCTGGAAAACGCAGCGGGCGGAAAAGTGGTCGACGAAACGCTGGTCAGCCATCTGCTGAAATCCAACTGCCTTATCACCCATCAGCCGGACTGGGGCTCGGTACAGATCCAGTATCGCGGCCCGCAGATTGACCGGGAAAAGCTGCTTCGTTACCTGGTGTCATTCCGTCATCACAACGAATTCCACGAGCAGTGCGTGGAACGCATCTTCAATGACATACAGCGTTTCTGCCAGCCCGAAAAGCTGAGCGTTTATGCCCGCTATACCCGTCGCGGCGGCCTGGACATTAACCCATGGCGCACCAATACCGATTTTGTGCCTGCCACCGGACGGCTGGTGCGCCAGTAAGATAAATATTTTCACAATATGCGGGCGGTATTCCGCCCGAAGTGTTGTGAAACGTCATAAGCCAGGGCTATTGTAATCAACAGGGAAAGACGATAATCGTCCCATAAGGAGCTCACTTGATTACACATATTAGCCCGCTTGGCTCTATGGATATGTTGTCGCAACTGGAAGTGGACATGCTTAAACGCACCGCCAGTAGCGACCTGTATCAACTGTTTCGTAACTGTTCACTTGCTGTACTGAACTCCGGAAGCCTGACCGACAACAGTAAAGAGCTGCTGTCCCGCTTCGAAAGTTTTGATATCAATGTGCTGCGCCGCGAGCGCGGGGTGAAGCTGGAAGTGATCAACCCGCCGGAAGAGGCGTTTGTCGATGGGCGTATTATTCGCTCACTTCAGGCCAACCTTTTTGCCGTGCTGCGCGACATCCTGTTTGTTAACGGACAGATCAGCAACGCCGGTCGTTTCCAGCATCTCGATCTGGAAAGCTCCGTTCATATCACCAACCTGGTTTTCTCCATTCTGCGTAACGCCCGCGCCCTGCACGTTGGCGAAGCGCCGAACATGGTCGTCTGCTGGGGTGGTCACTCTATTAACGAAACCGAATACCTGTACGCCCGCCGCGTGGGTAATCAGCTCGGCCTGCGCGAGCTGAACATCTGTACCGGCTGCGGTCCTGGCGCGATGGAAGCGCCGATGAAAGGCGCGGCAGTAGGACACGCGCAGCAACGCTATAAAGAAGGCCGTTTTATCGGCATGACCGAGCCGTCGATCATCGCCGCTGAGCCGCCTAACCCGCTGGTTAACGAACTGATTATTATGCCGGATATCGAAAAACGTCTTGAGGCGTTTGTCCGTATCGCGCACGGCATTATCATCTTCCCGGGCGGCGTAGGTACGGCGGAAGAACTGCTTTATCTGCTCGGGATCCTGATGAACCCGGCCAACAAAAATCAGGTTCTGCCGCTGATCCTGACCGGCCCGAAAGAGAGCGCCGACTATTTCCGCGTGCTGGACGAGTTTATCGTGCATACGCTGGGGGAAGACGCGCGCCGTCACTACCGCATTATTATTGACGATGCCGCAGAAGTGGCCCGTCAGATGAAAAAAGCGATGCCGCTGGTGAAAGAGAACCGTCGTGATACCGGGGATGCCTACAGCTTTAACTGGTCCATCCGTATCGCACCGGATCTCCAGATCCCCTTCGAGCCGTCGCATGAGAACATGGCGAACCTCAAACTCTATCCGGATCAGCCGGTGGAAGTACTGGCAGCTGACCTGCGTCGCGCCTTCTCTGGCATCGTGGCGGGGAACGTGAAGGAGGTGGGGATCCGCGCGATTGAGGAGTTCGGGCCGTATAAAATCCACGGAGACCCGGAAATGATGCGCCGCATGGATGACATGCTGCAGGGCTTTGTAGCTCAGCACCGCATGAAACTTCCGGGTTCTGCCTATATTCCCTGTTACGAAATCATCAAATAAAGCGTCCTTTCCCTCCTCTCAAGCCGGATTGTCATCCGGCTTTTTTATTAGTGATGTAATTCATAGCGATCTTCAATGTTATTAACAAATCTGGCGCCCGCGCAAACGATTACCTCGTTTTTGAAACCGTAAATAATCAGCCTTAATCGAAATTACCTGCCAGAAAATCCTAAAATCCTATTTCTTTACAGCGAAAGACACCTATCTCGCGGGTCAGCCTTTTCGAAAACATGTCGTTAATGGTAGCCTTCGCGCCCGTAAATCCTCTTTGATGTTTTTTTAACAGATAAATGGTCTAAATATGCCCACATCATAAGTGGATTATTGCATTTGGGATCGCGATCACTGATAGATTCATAACGAGAATGTATCTTTCCGCCCGCCAATAGTTACGGGCAAAAATTATTAAAAAACCGTCACTGAACGAATTTCATATTACCGTCAGGCACTTTTTCATCGGATTTGACTAAAAACCTGACAATTTGCTTCCTCCAGGAGATACAGATGGAAACCACTCAAACCAGCACCGTTGCTTCGATTGAATCCCGAAGCGGTTGGCGCAAAACGGATACCATGTGGATGCTTGGCCTGTACGGCACGGCAATCGGCGCTGGTGTACTGTTCCTTCCTATCAACGCAGGTGTCGGCGGTCTGATCCCGCTGATCATCATGGCCATCATCGCCTTTCCGATGACCTTCTTTGCACACCGCGGCCTGACCCGCTTCGTGCTGTCCGGTAAAAACCCGGGCGAAGACATTACTGAAGTCGTTGAAGAACACTTCGGCGTCGGCGCAGGTAAGCTGATTACCCTGCTCTACTTCTTCGCGATTTACCCGATTCTGCTGGTGTATAGCGTTGCTATCACCAACACCGTTGAAAGCTTCATGATGCACCAGCTGCAGATGACCCCGCCGCCGCGTGCGATCCTGTCCCTGATCCTGATCGTCGGTATGATGACCATCGTGCGCTTTGGCGAGCAGATGATTGTCAAAGCGATGAGCGTGCTGGTATTCCCGTTTGTTGCAGCCCTGATGGTGCTGGCGCTGTACCTGATCCCACAGTGGAACGGCGCTGCGCTGGAAACTCTGTCTCTGAGCAGCGCATCCGCAACCGGTAACGGCCTGCTACTGACCCTGTGGCTGGCGATCCCGGTAATGGTGTTCTCCTTCAACCACTCACCAATCATCTCCTCCTTCGCGGTGGCGAAGCGTGAAGAGTACGGCAATGGCGCAGAGAAGAAGTGCTCCAGCATCCTGGCTCGCGCACACATCATGATGGTACTGACAGTTATGTTCTTCGTGTTCAGCTGCGTGCTGAGCCTTTCCCCGGCGGATCTGGCGGCGGCGAAAGAGCAGAACATCTCTATTCTGTCCTACCTGGCAAACCACTTTAACGCACCGCTGATTGCGTGGATGGCACCGATCATCGCGATTATCGCCATCACCAAATCCTTCCTGGGCCACTACCTGGGCGCACGTGAAGGCTTCAACGGTATGGTGATTAAATCTCTGCGCGGTAAAGGCAAGAGCATTGAAATCAACCGTCTGAACAAAATCACCGCGCTGTTCATGCTGGTGACCACCTGGGCGGTAGCCACCCTGAACCCAAGCATTCTGGGCATGATTGAAACCCTGGGCGGCCCGATTATCGCGATGATTCTGTTCCTGATGCCGATGTACGCGATTCAGAAAGTGCCAGCGATGCGTAAATACAGCGGCCATATCAGCAACGTGTTCGTTGTTGTGATGGGTCTGATTGCCATCTCCGCTATTTTCTACTCGCTGTTCAGCTAATACCTCCTGCGCCGTCTTCGGATGGCGCACTCCTCCCCTCTGACTGAAGCAATGGACGCATCATGATTAGCGTATTCGATATCTTCAAAATCGGTATTGGTCCTTCCAGCTCTCACACCGTCGGACCAATGAAAGCCGGTAAACAATTCACGGATGACTTGATTGCACGCGGCATTTTGCACGACATCACCCGCGTGGTTGTCGATGTATACGGTTCCCTTTCCCTGACCGGTAAAGGCCACCATACCGATATTGCCATTATCATGGGGCTGGCGGGTAACCTGCCGGATACCGTTGATATTGACTCCATTCCTGGCTTTATCCAGGACGTGAACACCCACGGTCGTTTGCTGCTGGCCAACGGCGAGCATGAGGTTGAATTCCCGGTTGACCACTGCATGAATTTCCATGCGGATAACCTGTCGCTGCACGAAAACGGCATGCGCATTACCGCGCTGGTCGGCGATAAAGCGGTTTACAGCCAGACGTATTACTCCATCGGCGGCGGGTTTATCGTCGACGAAGACCATTTTGGTCAAACCAACGGCTCCGCCGTTGAGGTGCCGTACCCGTACAAAAACGCGGCCGATTTACAGCGTCACTGCCAGGAGACAGGCCTTTCTCTCTCCGGCCTGATGATGAAAAACGAGCTGGCCCTGCACAGCAAAGAGGAGCTGGAACAGCACTTCGCAAACGTCTGGGAAGTGATGCGCAGCGGCATTGAGCGCGGGATCACCACCGAAGGCGTGCTGCCGGGGAAACTGCGTGTTCCACGTCGTGCGGCTGCGCTGCGCCGCATGCTGGTCAGCACCGACAAAACCACCACCGACCCGATGGCCGTTGTCGACTGGATCAACATGTTCGCGCTGGCGGTGAACGAAGAGAACGCCGCGGGTGGCCGCGTCGTCACCGCGCCAACCAACGGGGCGTGCGGCATTGTTCCGGCGGTCCTGGCGTATTACGACAAGTTTATCCGTGAAGTAAATGCAAACTCACTCGCGCGGTATATGCTGGTCGCCAGTGCGATTGGCTCACTGTACAAGATGAACGCCTCGATTTCCGGCGCGGAAGTGGGCTGTCAGGGTGAAGTGGGCGTAGCCTGCTCTATGGCGGCGGCGGGTCTGGCCGAATTGCTGGGCGCAAGTCCTGCGCAGGTTTGTATTGCGGCGGAAATCGGCATGGAACATAACCTGGGGCTGACCTGCGATCCGGTCGGCGGTCAGGTCCAGGTGCCATGCATCGAGCGTAACGCCATCGCCTCTGTGAAAGCGGTGAACGCGGCCCGTATGGCGCTGCGCCGCACCAGTGAACCGCGCGTGTGTCTCGACAAGGTTATCGAAACCATGTACGAAACCGGTAAAGATATGAACGCCAAATACCGCGAAACCTCCCGCGGTGGCCTGGCGATGAAGATCGTTACCTGCGATTAAGCCTCTCAGGAAGCCTCGTTTTGCGAGGCTTCTTCCTGTTTTCCCCACCATTCATAGTTTCATGCTGCGCTCAGTGTTACCCTTCCCCCATTAGACAGAAGGGAGATTATCTGTGGCCGTTCATTTGCTTATCGTCGATGCACTTAACCTGATTCGCCGTATTCACGCGGTACAGGGCACCCCCTGCAAGGACACCTGTTTACACGCGCTGGAGCAGCTCATTCGCCATAGCGAACCCACCCACGCTGTTGCCGTATTCGACGATGAAGCACGCAATACCGGCTGGCGGCACCAGCGCCTGCCGGACTACAAAGCCGGACGTGCGCCGATGCCGGACGATCTGCACGCCGAAATGCCCGTTATACGCACGGCCTTTGAACAGCGCGGCGTTCCGTGCTGGGGCGCACACGGTAATGAGGCTGATGATTTAGCCGCAACGCTGGCGGTTAAAGTGGCAAGCGCCGGGCATCAGGCGACTATCGTTTCAACCGACAAAGGCTACTGCCAGCTGCTCTCTCCTACGATCCGCATCCGGGACTACTTTCAAAAACGCTGGCTGGACGCACCATTTATTGCCAGCGAGTTTGGCGTATCGCCTGAGCAATTGCCGGATTACTGGGGGCTGGCGGGGATCAGCAGCTCCAGAGTGCCGGGTGTCGCCGGTATTGGACCCAAAAGTGCCGCACAGCTGCTGACGGAGTTTCAGAATCTGGAAGGGATTTACGCAAGGCTTGAGGAAGTGCCGGAAAAATGGCGCAAGAAGCTGGAGGCGAATAAAGAGATGGCGTTTATCTGCCGGGAAATCGCAACGCTACAGACGGATTTACAGCTGGATGGGAATTTACAGCAGTTAAGGTTAGAACGTTAAAACAACTACACGATTTTGTAGGCCCGGTAAGCGCAGCGCCACCGGGCGTTACAAACGTTATCGCTCGTCGCGACGCCCACCCACGGCCGCCCACCAGCGACGGATATGCACCGTCACTTCTTCACGGTCGTGATACAGCTGACGCGCCTGGATTTCCGCGTTAATCCCGTGTTCGTCCAGTTGCTGCTGAATATAAGCCAGGTTCTGCGACACCTCTTCGTAACGCTTTTTCATCGGCAGCTTGAGGTTGAAAATCGTCTCACGACACCAGCCGTTCACCAGCCAGGAGGCCATCAGCGCCGCGACTTTCGCCGGTTTTTCTACCATGTCGCACACCATCCAGGAGATGTTGTTACGGGTAGGACGGTAGCGGAAACCATCTTCACGCAGCCAGGTGACCTGCCCGGTGTCCATCAGGCTTTGCGCCATCGGGCCGTTATCCACAGACGAAACCCACATGTTGCGTTTCACCAGCTGATAGGTCCAGCCGCCCGGGCACGCGCCAAGATCGACGGCATACATGCCGTTTGCCAGACGTTCGTCCCACTCGTCCGCCGGGATAAAGACGTGGAACGCCTCTTCCAGCTTCAGGGTTGAACGGCTCGGCGCGTCTGACGGGAAGCGCAGACGCGGGATCCCCATAAAGAACGGCGAGTTATTGGTGGTATACGAGTAGCCGGTGTAGCAACATCCTGGCGCAATAAAGAAGATATGCACGACTGGACGCTTTGGCGTTTCGTAGTTTGTCAGCACTCCCGCATCACGCAGTGCCGCGCGGAGCGGCACGGTAAACTTACGGCAGAACTTCATCAGCTCTTTGCTTTCATTGGTGTCAGCCACTTCCACGCGCAAATCGCCGCCCTTCTCCACCACACCCTGCAACAGGCCAACAATCGGCGTGATGCGATCTTCCGGCGGAAGATCTTTCAGTAATTCGCCCGCGACAAACATCTGACGGGCGAAAATCAGCGAGCTGAACGGCAGTTCGCGCGCCAGCTTGTCGGCATCATCAGGCTGATAGCATTCAAATACCACATAGCCCGCGTTCTCTTTGACGCGAGCGAATCCGAAGACTTCACGCTTCGCCGCTTTATCGGTGATTTCCGCGGCGCACTCTTTCTCAAACCCCGGGCGACAATATAAAACAACCTTATTCATGAACAACGCCCTTGCGTTTCAGACGGATAGCTCCGATAAACATTAAAACCCAACCCGCCAGGAAGCTGACGCCGCCGACAGGTGTAACAAACGCCCACAGGCGTAAATGCGACAGCGCCAGACAGTAGAGACTGCCGCTGAACAGTACGGTACCCAGCGCCAGAAAGACGCTGCTCCAGTAAAACCAAATGCTGATACGGCGCTGCATCGCCACCGCCAGCCCAAAAATTGCCAGCGTGTGGAACGCCTGATATTCAAGGCCGGTCTGGATCCAGCCCATCTCCACAACGCCCAAAGACTTGCTTAAGACATGCGCGCCAAACGCGCCCAGAGCTACAAAAATAAAGCCACTCACCGCGGCGAAAATCAGCATGAATCGGCTGGTCATGTTTAAGTCCTGAATTAATGCGTGCCCGGCACACAAACGTTATTGTTCATACCTGAAGCGGAATTTTTCTTGCTCGCTTGCCGCTTTCGCCAGTATCCACTGCCGGAAAGCGGCTATTTTACCCAGTTCTGCCTGACTGTCATGACAAACCAGATAAAATGCATTCTTGCTGACCAGTACATCGTTAAATGGGCAAACCAGACGGCCTGCCTCAATTTCGGACTGCGCCATGACGTTATTCGCTAATGCCACGCCCTGCCCGTGAATGGCAGCCTGTAACACCATCGCGCTGTGGCTAAAAATGGGCCCCTGCTGCACGTTTATATGATTAAGACCTAACTGACGGGTATAAGTTTGCCAGTCGCGACGCGACGCATCGTGCAAAAGCGTGTGTTGCGCCAGATCGGCGGGCGTTTTGAGCGCTTTCTCCCCCGTCAGCAGCAGCGGTGAACAGACCGGCAGCAGATATTCTGCGTATAATTTTTCAACACGCAAGCCCGGCCAGTTACCACGACCGTAAAAAATCGCCACATCCACATCGTCTGCAAGCTTGTCTTCCTGACGGTCCACTGCCTGGATTCGGACATCGATTCCCGGATAAGTTGAGTTAAAGCTTGAGAGTCGCGGCACCAGCCACTGAATGGCAAAACTGGGCAATAAACTCACAGTCAGTGCACCTTTTGCGCTCCGTGCCTGAAGCTTACGGGTGGCTTCCGTCAGCTGGGAGAAAATCTCTTTAATATCCTGAAAATAGCTCTGCCCTTCTTCGGTCAACAGCAACGAACGGTTGCGGCGACGGAACAGCTTAAGCCCCAGAAAATCCTCCAGAGACTTGATTTGATGACTTACTGCGGCCTGTGTCACAAAAAGCTCATCGGCTGCGCGGGTGAAGCTGAGGTGGCGTGCTGCTGCATCAAAAACACGTAATGCATTTAGGGGTGGCAATCGCTTGGACATGGTTATCTGGCTTAGATGTTAACGAGATTTAACATATAGGAAACAACGTTTAACCTATTAGTTTTTTTTATCTGAGCCATTATAATTTGTCCGTTGAGGAACTACCAGCAAATACCTATAGTGGCGGCACTTCCTGAGCCGGAACGAAAAGCTTTTTTTGGAATGCGTGTTCTGAAGGGCTTTTGGCTTACGGTTGTGATGTTGTGTTGTTGTGTTTGCAATTGGTCTGCGATTCAGACCACGGTAGCAACGCTACCAATTTTTCACTTCCTGTACATTTACCCTGTCTGTCCATAGTGATTAATGTAGCACCGCCAACTTGCGGTGCTTTTTTTTCGCTTATCTAACTGTTAATGCTCGATTTCCTTCATCTCTTTCACATCACTGCGATTGATCTGCTGTTTGTTCCCGTTAGCATCTTTGTATGAAATCATCCCGGTATCATTATCGGTTGTCGGTTTCCCTTCAGAGACGATAGATCGACCATCGTTGGTATGCATTACGTAGTTATTACCAGAACATGCGCTCAGGGCAAAGGTCAACGCACAGGCAGAAATGATTGCAGCTGTCTTTTTCATGATTATTCTCCTTTAGCAATTAATGCTATTCAAACCTCGATTTATAACAGGCTAAAACATCCGCCTAACACTATTTAGCATAACCTGCTTTTTCAGACTCGCCAGGATAAGCAGACAAATCTGATAGATATCAACTTCCTTGCCCTGCCGATAAATTTGCGCGACGATCGTAGAATCGATATGAGGAATTCCATGAACGCTTTCAGTCCTGCGCAGTTTCGCGCACAGTTTCCTGCGCTGGCCGATGCCGGCATTTATCTTGATAGCGCCGCCACGGCCCTTAAGCCGCAAGCGGTGCTTGAGGCAACCCGCCAGTTTTACAGCCTGAGCGCCGGGAACGTGCATCGCAGCCAGTATGCCGACGCGCAGCGCTTAACGGCGCAATACGAAGCCGCACGGGATCAGGTCGCGCGCCTGATCAATGCTGACAGCGGTAAGAACATCGTCTGGACGCGGGGCACTACCGAGGCCATTAACATGGTGGCGCAATGTTACGCGCGTCCGCTGTTGCAGCCCGGGGATGAGATCATCGTCAGCGAGGCGGAACACCACGCCAACCTGGTGCCCTGGCTGATGGTGGCCGAACAAACCGGGGCACGGGTTGTAAAACTCCCGTTGGGTACAGACTTCCTGCCTGACGTGGCGCGTCTGCCTGAGCTGATTACGCCGCGCAGCCGTATTCTGGCGCTGGGGCAGATGTCCAACGTCACCGGCGGCTGTCCGGATCTGGCGCGCGCCATTGAGATTGCCCATGCCAGCGGCGTGGTGGTAATGGTCGACGGTGCGCAGGGTGTGGTGCATTTTCCGGCTGACGTTCAGGCGCTGGATATCGACTTCTATGCCTTCTCAGGGCATAAATTGTACGGGCCAACCGGTATCGGCGCGCTGTACGGCAAACCTGAACTGCTGGCCCGGATGACGCCGTGGCTCGGCGGCGGCAAGATGATTACCGAAGTCACCTTCGACGGTTTCAAAACGCAGGATGTGCCTTACCGCCTGGAAGCCGGTACGCCGAACGTGGCAGGGGTTATCGGTCTGAGCGCAGCGCTCGAATTTCTCGCAGATACGGACGTGGCTCAGGCTGAAAGCTGGAGCCGGGGCCTGGCGACGCTGGCAGAAGAAGAGCTTAAGAAACGCCCCGGGTTTCGCTCGTTCCGCGTCCAGGACTCCAGCCTGCTCGCCTTTGATTTTGCGGGCGTACACCATAGCGACATGGTGACGCTGCTTGCCGGATACGGCATTGCCCTGCGCGCAGGACAGCACTGCGCCCAGCCGCTGCTGGCGGCCATGGGGGTGAGCGGTACCCTGCGCGCCTCGTTTGCACCGTACAACACAAAAAGTGACGTCGACGCGCTGGTTTCCGCCGTCGACCGCGCCCTGGAATTACTGGTGGATTAATGACAAGTTCAGCCTTAGCCGGGCATCCGTTCGGCACCGTTATCACTGAAGAGACGTTAAAACAGACCTTCGTCCCGCTCACGCAGTGGGAAGATAAATATCGTCAGTTGATCCTGCTGGGCAAACAGTTGCCCACGCTGTCAGACGAACTGAAATCGCAGGCGAAGGAGATAGCTGGCTGCGAGAACCGCGTCTGGCTTGGGTTTAGCATATCCGGTGAGAAACTGCATTTCTTCGGCGACAGCGAGGGACGCATTGTTCGCGGTCTGATGGCGGTGCTGTTGACCGCAATCGAAGGGAAAAGCGCCGCAGAGCTGCTGGCGCATTCTCCGCTGGCGCTGTTTGATGAGCTGGGACTTCGCACGCAGCTTAGCGCCTCGCGCGGTCAGGGACTGATTGCGCTAAACGACGCGGTGCTGGATGCCGCCCGTCAGGCTCAGGCCTGACGTTCCGCCTTCGCCATCATCTTCTTCAGGGCGTGAGAGACCGCCACAAAGCCGAAGGAGGCGGTCACCATGGTGGCCGCTCCAAACCCTGAGGCACAATCCATCCGCTTTGGCCCTTCCGCTGTGCTTTTCATTGCACAGACCGAACCATCCGCCTGCGGATAAACCAGCGCTTCTGTCGAGAACACACAGTCCACACCCAGCTTGCCTTTACTGTTCTTCACCACATTGAAGTCGCTTTTTAAGCGCTCGCGCAGCTTAGCGGCCAGTGGATCCTGAATGGTTTTCGCCAGATCTGCCACCTGGATCTGCGTCGGATCAATTTGTCCACCCGCGCCGCCCGTTGTCACCAGCGGCACCTTGTAACGACGACAGTAAGCGATCAGCGCCGCTTTTGGCCGCACGCTGTCGATGGCGTCAATCACATAGCTGTAGCCTTTGCTCATGTACTCCGCGACGTTATCTGCCGTCACAAAGTCGTCAATCACCGTTACGCGGCACTCCGGGTTGATGAGACGAATACGCTCCGCCATCACCTCGGACTTCGCCAGACCGACGTTATCACGCAGGGCGTGGATCTGACGGTTAGTGTTAGTGACGCAGACGTCATCCATATCAATCAACGTAATTGCGCCAATGCCGGTTCTCGCCAGCGCTTCTGCCGCCCACGAACCCACGCCACCAATGCCCACCACGCAGACATGCGCATCCGCGAACAGTTGCAGGGCTTTTTCACCGTATAACCGTGCCGTGCCGCCGAAACGCTGGCGCCAGGCATCGCTGATTACCACAGACATAAAACCTCAGATGTAAAAAGGGTGAGGTATTCCTCACCCTGAACCGTAATCCGTCTTGCGCTCAGAATACCACACTCAGCCGCTAAATACGTTCCCGGTACCCGGCGCTGTCTTCAGCACCCACACGCGCCCGTAGTGGTTATACCAGCCTGCACGGTGGCCGGCATCCGGGCCGATGCCCTGATAAATGTCGAAGTGCTGGCCTTTAATCGCCCCGCCCACGTCCAGCGCCACCATCAGGCGTAATTCATACTTGCCGTTGAATTTGCCGTTGTTGTCGAGGAGAGGAACTTCCGCCAGCAGCGTGGTACCCGCCGGGATAATCGAACGATCCGATGCCACAGAAGCGCGGCCAATCAGCGGGACGGCGCTCGCCCCTTTCACCGGCGCAAAGTTCTGCGGTTTGAAGAAGACAAACGATGGATTCTGCTCAAGCAGCTCACGCACTTCCGCTTCGCTGTGTTTTTCGCCCCACTCGCGGATCGCCTGCATCGACATATCTTCTCGTTTCACTTCACCACGGTCGATGAGCACCTTACCGATGCTGCGATAGGCATGGCCGTTTTTCCCGGCATAGCTAAAGAAGTTCAGCGGCGAGCCGTCGCCAAAATCAATATAGCCGCTGCCCTGCACGTCCATGATGAAGTTATCCATCAGCGAGTTGCTGTAGGCCAGCACGTAATTTTCGCTAAGCGCACCGGCATAGATTTCAGCGCGGGACGGGAGACGACCGCGTTTTGGCGGCATGCGGTAAATCGGATACTGGAATTCGCCCTGACGCGTGTGTCGTGCCTGGACAACCGGGGTGTAGTAGCCGGTAAACTGAACGTTACCGTAGTTATCCGCCCCTTCCATCTGCCACGCGTCAATACCAAACTGGCGCATATTGCGCGTATCACCGCCAGCACGCAGCCAGTCCTGCACTGCACTATAAACGTTGTTCTGTGAGCCATACAGGCGCGGCGACGCTTTGCGGATCTGGTACACCTGCTCGGAGAAATCCCCGGCATTGATTGGAGCACCCACGGCATCTGGCTGGTTAACTAAAGAGAAAGGCTGGGATAACTTCCCGTCTTTATACTGTTGACCGCGATCGGTCGGTTTGGAAGAGCAGGCCGCAAGAATCGCTACCATTGCGCCTGTCATCAGATACTTCACCCAACGTCCTTTCATTATATCTCGTCTTTTAGTTGCCCAATTCCGCGTGATGAAGATAACAAACCCATCGTGGTAATGAAATGCGATCGCCTTCCCTTTGGCAAATTCTGGACAAAAAATAGTCCAAAGTGGCTATTCCCGTTCATTTTGCATACAAAATAATGAATTATGCGAAAAAGGGGTTGCATCACAAACCTATCCGAGTATAGTGCGCTTCCACGGACGCGGGGTGGAGCAGCCTGGTAGCTCGTCGGGCTCATAACCCGAAGGTCGTCGGTTCAAATCCGGCCCCCGCAACCAATTAAAATTTGATGAAGTATCTTCTACGACTGTAGAAAGACGGACGCGGGGTGGAGCAGCCTGGTAGCTCGTCGGGCTCATAACCCGAAGGTCGTCGGTTCAAATCCGGCCCCCGCAACCAATCAAATTTGAAGAAGTAAGTTTCTACAAGTGTAGAAAGACGGACGCGGGGTGGAGCAGCCTGGTAGCTCGTCGGGCTCATAACCCGAAGGTCGTCGGTTCAAATCCGGCCCCCGCAACCAACACTTCTTAAAACAATAAACACCCTTAAGGGTGTTTTTTTGTATCTGCCGTTTGTGAAAGTGCCGGGCGAGATACCCGGCGTAATACCCTATCCCCGCCGCGCCAGCGTTTCCCCGTCTGAGAAATAGGCCCGAATACCCGCCAGAATCGACTCCGCCACTTCCTGCTGGAATTTAGCCGTCTTGAGCTTGCGTTCCTCTTGCACGTTACTGATAAACGCGGTTTCGACCAGAATGGACGGAATATCTGGCGCTTTCAGTACTGCAAATCCGGCCTGCTCGACGCTGTTTTTGTGCAGCTTGTTGACCCGGCCCAGTTTGCCCAGCACCGCTTTACCAAACTTCAGACTGTCGGTAATGGTCAGCGACTGCACCATATCAAACAGCGTATGGTCGACGTAACGATCCCCGCTTTTACTCACGCCACCGATTAAATCCGAGGCGTTCTGCGTGTCCGCCAGGTATCTCGCGGCGGTACTGGTCGCCCCTTTCGTTGACAGGGCAAACACCGACGATCCGCTCGGCTGGCGGCTGGTGAAGGCGTCCGCATGAATAGAGACAAACAGATCCGCGCGCTGCTTCTGCGCTTTCGCCACGCGGACCTTCAGCGGGATAAAGACATCTTCGTTGCGCGTCATGTAGGCGCGCATATTGCCCTCTTTGTCGATTAACGCCTTCAGACGACGGGCAATTTGCAGCACCACATCTTTTTCGCGGGTGTGATATTTCCCAACGGCGCCGGAATCTTCTCCGCCGTGGCCAGGATCGAGCATGATCACAATCGGACGATCGCGCCCCGCCCTGCCCGGCTTAGGACCACTTTGCGCAGGTGGGACCTGCCGCTGGAGATCGCCTTTGTTGTAATCTTCAAGTAACGCCAGGAGCGGATCCTGAATATCCGTTGCATTCGCCGGATAGAGATCCATTACCAGGCGCTCCTTAAAGGCGGCAACAGGCGCAAGGGCAAAGAGCTGCGGTTTCACGTTCTGCTTGAGCTCAAACACCATGCGCACGGTTTGCGGATCGAACTGCCCGACGCGCGCCGATTTGATAAAAGGATCGTCGCCACGGATCTGCGCCGCCATGCCTTTAAGCACGGAGTTGAGATTCACACCTTCGAGATCAACCACCACACGTTCAGGATTGCTGAGGGCAAATTGTTTGTATTTCAGCACGCGGTTGGACTCGACCGTCACGCGCGTATAGGTCGACGACGGCCAGACGCGCACCGCGACTACCTGGCTTGTGGCGGCAAGACCCACCTGGCTGACGCTAAGCAACCACATCGCCCCGGCCCCTTTTAACAGGCGGCGGCGGCTTATTGCTGAATTGGATCCCGACATGCTTCTCCCGAGCAAGAAATCTGATTGATGAACAAAACGCCCAAATTGACCGAAAACTTTAACGAATGACGCATAAACTGTCATCTATAAAAGGGTAAACAATCATACGTTAACGCACGGATTACTTATTATTTTCTGTGTGTCGCAGAAAATTTTGGCTTGCACACGCGGCCACAATCGAATAAAAATACATAAATAACGAATAAACATTCATTAAGGGTTGTGTCATGGTTAAGGAACGCAGAACCGAACTGGTCCAGGGATTCCGCCATTCTGTTCCCTATATCAACACCCATCGGGGGAAAACCTTTGTCATCATGCTTGGCGGCGAAGCCATTGAGCATGAGAACTTTTCCAGTATCGTCAATGATATCGGCCTGCTGCACAGCCTCGGCATCCGTCTGGTGGTGGTGTATGGCGCACGTCCGCAAATCGAAGCCAACCTGGCCGCCCATCACCATGAGCCGATCTACCACAAACATACCCGCGTGACGGATGCGAAAACCCTCGAACTGGTCAAACAGGCGGCGGGTCTGTTGCAGCTCGATATCACCGCCCGCCTGTCGATGAGCCTGAGTAATACGCCGCTGCAGGGCGCGCACATCAACGTGGTGAGCGGCAACTTTATCATCGCTCAGCCGCTCGGCGTGGACGATGGCGTGGATTACTGCCACAGCGGCCGCATCCGGCGCATTGATGAAGAAGCCATTCACCGCCAGTTAGACAATGGCGCGATCGTCCTGATGGGACCCGTTGCCGTTTCCGTAACGGGTGAAAGTTTTAATCTGACCTCAGAAGAGATTGCCACCCAGCTGGCCATCAAGCTGAAAGCGGAAAAAATGATCGGCTTTTGCTCCTCACAGGGTGTCGTGAACGATGAGGGCGTGATTGTGCCAGAACTTTTTCCGAATGAAGCCCAGGCGCGCGTCGAAGCGCTGGAAGCACAAGGCGATTACTATTCCGGTACCGTGCGTTTTCTGCGCGGCGCCGTCAAAGCGTGCCGCAGCGGGGTACGCCGCAGCCACCTGATCAGCTATCAGGAAGACGGCGCGCTGTTGCAGGAACTGTTCTCCCGGGACGGGATCGGTACGCAGATCGTAATGGAGAGCGCCGAGCAGATCCGCCGTGCCACCATCAATGACATCGGCGGCATTCTGGAGCTGATCCGTCCGCTGGAACAACAGGGCATTCTGGTTCGCCGCTCCCGCGAGCAGCTGGAGATGGAGATCGACAAGTTCACCATCATCCAGCGAGATAACCTGACCATTGCCTGTGCGGCGCTTTATCCGTTCCCGGAAGAACAGATTGGCGAAATGGCGTGCGTTGCCGTGCACCCGGATTACCGTAGCTCCTCGCGGGGGGAACTGCTGCTTGAACGCGTGGCGGCACAGGCGCGCCAGATGGGTCTGAGCAAGCTGTTCGTGCTCACCACGCGCAGCATTCACTGGTTCCAGGAGCGCGGCTTCACGCCGGTGGATATTGATTCGCTGCCGGAAAGTAAGAAAGAGATGTACAACTACCAGCGCCGCTCGAAGGTGTTAATGGCGGACCTGGGATAACAATCACCCTCTCCTGTCGGAGAGGGTGATTACTCAGACAGATTCAAAAATCGCGCTTAATCCGCTTCTGCGCTCGGTGCGAGTGGCAATCGCCTGACCCAGCACGCGCTCATCCGCATACAGCGACAGACGCTGGCGCGCACGGGTAATGGCGGTGTAGACCAACTCACGGGTTACGACCGGCGAAAGCTGTGTCGGCAGGATCAGCGCCGCATGGTTGAACTCTGAGCCCTGAGACTTGTGTACCGTCATCGCCCATGCCGTTTCATGCTCTGGCAGACGGCTGGGCTGGACGGACTTCACGCTGCCGTCCGGTAGCTGGAACCAGACGCGCAAACCGTTACCGCGATCGAGCGCAATACCGATATCCCCGTTGAACAGCCCCAGCGTACTGTCGTTGCGGGAGATCATCACTGGCCGGCCTTCATACCATCGCGAATGCTGCTGACGGTTAATTTTGCGTTTCTGCACGAGCAGCTGCTCCAGCCTGTCGTTCAGGCCCGCAACGCCGAACGGCCCTTCCCGCAATGCGCACAGAAGCTGGTATTCGCCAAATGCGGCAATGACCTGCCCGGGCTGACTGCGCTGCTGCACGCAGCTCAGAAAACGCTGGTATCCCTGGAGAGCCTCCTCAAGCATAGCCTGATACTCTTCCCCGCTTTGCAGCGATTTCTTTTCAATGTCAGTGAAAGAGCCGTCAAACACCGTGCGCGTGGCATGCCGATCGCCACGGTTGACCGCCGCAGCCAGCTGGCCGATGCCGGAGTCGCTACCGAAACGGTAGCTTTTTTGCAGCAGGCACAGGCTGTCACGCAGTGCGCCTGCGACCGGCGAGTGATCGGGTTCAAGCGAGCAGCCGGTCAGGCGGGCAAGCTCCTGCGCCCGCGCGGCGGTATAACCGTAGCTGGCGTAGGTACAGATATCCCCCAGTACCGCCCCGGCTTCCACGGAGGCGAGCTGGTCGCGATCGCCCAGGAAAACCACGCGCGCATGCGGCGGCAGAGCATCGATCAGGCGCGACATCATGGTCAGGTCAATCATGGAGGCTTCATCCACCACCAGCACGTCCAGATGCAGCGGATTACCCGCATGGTAGCGCAGCCGCTGGCTACCCGGCTGCGCGCCGAGCAGACGGTGCAGGGTACTCGCTTCACCCGGGAAAAGCGCAAGCTGCTCCTGAGTGAGCGGCAGCTGTTGCATCGCACCGCCCAGTGATTCGGTCAGTCGCGCCGCAGCCTTCCCGGTGGGCGCCGCCAGACGAATACGACATCGCTGCTCGCCTGATAGCTGGATCAGGGCTGCCAGCAGCTTTGCGACGGTCGTGGTTTTCCCGGTCCCCGGGCCACCTGAAATCACCGAAATCCGCCGCGTCAGGGCGACGGCCGCCGCCACTTTCTGCCAGTCTGTAGGCTCACCGGAGTCAAACAGCCTGTCCAGCGTCTGGCGAAGCTGCGCTTCGTCGCAGGGAAGCGGCGCGTTGGTCTCACTAAAGAAACGCGCTACCGTCAGTTCGTTTCGCCACAGACGGTTCAGATATAAGCGCTCCCCCGTCAGGATCAGCGGCGCCTGGTTTTCTCCCGGCCCGACGGCCGACGATTCGCGCAAAATTTTCTGCCAGTCCACCCTCTCCCCCAGCAGCGCAAAGCAGGACTGGAGGACAGGCGGCATTTTCTCGTCAACAACCAGACGCGAGAGCGGCAGACACACATGCCCCTCTCCGGCGTCTTTACTCAATAGGGCAGCGGCAAGCATCACGGCGGGCTGGTCAGCGGCAATCATCATGGCAAACTGCACATCCAGCTGACGCAGCACGCGTTGCTCTACCGCTTCCAGCAATAAGTCCTGCATCGTCATGCCATCTCCTCCGTGTTTGCTGCAAACAGGTTATCCATTTTATTAATCAATTCCGCATCCGGACGGGTGCTGAAGATCCCGGAGCGCGGATCGGCAGCGTCGACCCCGCGCAAGAAGAGGTAGATGACGCCACCAAAATGATCGTCGTAGCGGTAATCCGCAATACGGTGGCGCAAATAGCGGTGCAGCGCTAGCGTGTAGAGCTGATATTGCAGATCGTAGCGATGCATTTGCATGGCTGCCGCCATCGCCTGCTGGGTATAGGCATCGCTGTTCTCGCCCAGCCAGTTCGATTTGTAATCCAGCAGGTAGTACCGTCCTTCGTGACGGAAGACCAGGTCGATAAAGCCTTTCAGCATGCCCTGCACTTGACGGAAGTTCAGCGGCGGGCAACCGGCTGAGAGCGGATCGTACTGACGGATAAGCGCATCGAGCGCGTCGGCCTTAAGCGGGCCTGCGACAGGCAGATAAAACTCCATCTCAACCTGTTTATTTCTGGCCGTTAGCTGACGAAGAGCGAAGCCCTGCTCAGTCAGCGGCGCCTGCAAAATGGCGTTGATCCAGTCAGTGAGAACGGGCTGCCAGTGCGCGTCATAGCCCCCGCTCTGTAACATCTTCAGCACCCACTCCTCACTGACAGGCTGAGTAAAATCAAGCTCTTCAAAGAGGCTGTGCAAAAAGGTGCCCGGCGACGCGCCGCGTGGGAACTGATGCGGAGTTAACGTCGGTTCAACCGGAATATCACCCACCCCTGCGGCATCCACGTCCAGCTTCGGCATGAGATCCAGCGCAATACTTTGCCCGTGCTGTTGCAGGCCAGAATAGCTGGTGACGCGCCAGTCGTCGGTAAGCACCCGCGTGATCTGGCGCGCATTAAGGTCGGTCGCGGGCTCTTGCGCCATTTGCCAGCGGCTATTGTCTGGCATAGACGGGATATGCAGCGCGATATCGTCACCGGAGAGCGACTCAATGCAGAGGCGCAACCCCGCCGCATCTTTCGGCTCGCCACGCTGAATAAGCCGCCCTAACGCGCTTAAATGGAAATCGCTTTCCCCTGTTTTCTCCCCGCGACGGCGGAAAACCGGGGCGACGCCCAGGCTGCAATGCCAGACAGAACGGGTCAGCGCCACGTAAAGCAGGCGCAAATCCTCCGCCAGACGCTCCGCTTCTGCCAGTTCAACGCTGGTCTCCGCCTTGCTGAGATCGAGCACCGCATCGAAAGTCTCGCGGTCATGGTAAAAGGCCTGATCCTGAACCCGGTAGTTCGCGATGAAAGGCAGCCAGACCAGCGGATATTCGAGACCTTTGGATTTGTGAATGGTGACGATTTGCACCAGATGCTTATCGCTCTCAAGACGCATCTGCTGGCTTGAAGAGTTACTGTTTGGATCCGCGATTTGCTGCGCCAGCCAACGCACAAGGGCATGTTCACTTTCAAGCTGGGTACCCGCTTCCTGTAACAGTTCGCTGATGTGTAAAATATCGGTCAGACGCCTTTCACCGCCGGATGTCGCCAGCATATTTTCGGCAATCTGACGCCGTGTCATCAGCTCGCGCAGCATCGCCATGACGCCGCGCTTTTGCCAGCGTTCACGGTAATGGACAAACTCTTCTACCACCACATCCCATGCGTTTTCGTCATGGTTGAGTTCATCAATATCCCGTGCGTTCAACCCCAGCATAGAACTGGCCAGCGCGCTTCGAAGCTTATTTTCGCGCTCCGGCGCCAGCACCGCCTGAAGCAACCAGAGCATTTCCTGGGCTTCCAGCGTGTCGAACACGCTGTCGCGGTTAGAGAGATACACTGACGGAATATCCAGCAACGTTAGCGCATCGCGGATTAACGCCGCTTCCTGACGACTGCGCACCAGCACGGTAATATCAGAGGCCTTTACAGGATATGCCTGTTCCCCCTTCCACAGTAGTGCCTCGCCGCGCGCGCCTGCGCTTAGCCAGTCACGGATTTGCGCGGCGCAGTGCTGGGCCATCGCCGCCTGATAATCGGCAACGCCATAGCCTTCCCCCTCAAGCAGCCAGAAGGTCATGGCGGGTTGTACCGCACCGCTGACTTCGAAGCGCAGGGATGCGTTTTTTGGGGCGGATTTCACCGGCAGGAAAGGGATTTCATTGAACATAAACGCCGTCTCCATACGGCTGAACAGCGCATTGACGCTCTCAACCATCCCCGGAGCGGAGCGCCAGTTGGTATCTAACGTGTAATGCGCGACCACCTCACTACGGGCTTTCATATAGGTGAAGATATCTGCCCCACGGAAGGCGTAAATGGCCTGTTTAGGGTCGCCTATCAGCAGCAGGGCAGTGTCGGGCTGCTGTCGCCAGATGCGGCGAAAAATGCGGTACTGCTGGGGGTCGGTGTCCTGAAATTCGTCAATCATCGCCACCGGAAAACGGGTACGGATCGCGCTGGCGAGCGCTTCACCATTCTCGCTGGACAGGGCTTCGTCCAGGCGGCTCAGCATGTCATCAAACCCCAGCTCGCCCCGGCGACGTTTTTCGCGCGCGACGGCCTGGCGGATCTCCGTCATGGCGCGGGTGATCATTAGGTCATTGAGCGTTAATGGCTCCGCAAGCAGCGCTTCAATCGCCACAAACAGGGGATGCTCAGGCACAATACCGTCGGCTTTGGTTCGCTCGGTCAAAAAGCGCTGCGAAAATTTTTCCAGTGCGTCCGGAAGCTGGTAACCCCGCGTCTCCTCCTGGGCCCAGGCGCTGATCTTTTCGATCCACTTCCCCTGGTTCCCACGGTTGAACTTGCGTCTGTCGATGCCTGAGTTTTCGATGATTGCATCAATTTCACCAACCGACTCATTCCACTTCTGCTTAAGCGCGGTAATTTTGGCGACGATCTTTCCATGGCGCGAGGCCAGCGTTTCATCGGCAGGCGGAGGAGATTTAATGACCGGCGCTTCGCCTTGCAGGTAACGGTCGATGGCGCGAAGAAGCTCTTCCGGACCTTTCCACAGGGCGTGAACCGCTTCAGCAATGTCGCGCTGCAACGGATAACAGTGACGACGCCAGAAATCCGCACAGGCCTGATAGCGAAGCTCGGATTCATCTTCAATAAGCTGCTGCTCAAAGAGCATGCCGGATTCAAACGCATTCAGGCTCAGCATGCGCTGACAAAAACCGTGAATGGTGAAGACGGACGCTTCATCCATTTGCCGTTCGGCCAGCAGCAGCCATTGCGCAGCCTGTTGCTTATCCGCAATCTCGTCCAGCAGGCTCGCGTAGAGGGGGTTATCCGTCGTCTGACGCAGACAGGCGATGCGCAGCTCATGAATGTTGCTGCGAATACGGCCACGCAGCTCGGCAGTGGCCGCTTCGGTGAAAGTTACCACCAGCAGCTCTTCCACGCTTAACGGGCGCGAAAAAGCGGCGTTGCCGCCGAGCCCCAACAGCAGACGCAGATAGAGCGCGGCGATGGTATAGGTTTTTCCCGTTCCCGCTGAGGCTTCAATCAGTCGCTCACCCTGTAGAGGTAAACTTAGGGGATCAAGCGGCTCAGCGGTATGGGTCATTCTTTCTTACTCCAGGGCATAGTTTGTTGCAGCGCGCTGACGCTCTTCCAGACGGTCCACTCTTTTGATTTTACGTAGTCCGTTTTCCCGTTCTGGCTGCCAGAAACCTGAGACAGGATGGCCATACCCTGCGGTTTTACTACCGCCTGATGGAAGAAATCGGCAACTTTTTGTGGCGTCAGCTGTTTTATTTCGGCCACTATTTTATCACGCGAATCAAATTTCATATTACCGCGATCAAAATCTTTGCTCAGCTGCGAGGCCTCTTCACCCAACGTCTGCGGCGGTTGCATCACCTGGGCGATAACCGCCTGCTGGATCTGGGCAAACTCTTCCGGCTTCATGGCGCGCAGTTTTGCTTCCGCCTGCGGGAAGAATGCCTGATAACGTTGCCACAGGTAAGCGGGTTGCTTGTCGCTGCTTTGCAGAAGGAAGCCCAACCCCCACTGACGGCCCACATTCATCGAGAAAGCGAATACCGCATAACCCAGCTGCTCTTCGGTGCGCAGCTGGTTGTAAAACCACGGCTGAATAATTTGACCGAGCACCGCACTCTGGGCAGAGCTGGTAAATTCGTCATATCCGACAGGGACAAACACCGCGGCCAGCGCGGAATCCGTGCTGCTTCCCGCTTTTTCGAAGATCGCATTCTGCTTTTTCTCTACCAGCACATCCTGGTTACGGCACCACTCATCGCCTTTTGAACCCAGTTGCGCACGCACGTTTTGTGCCAGCGTTTTAGCCTGATCTTCGCTCATGTTCCCTACAACCAGGAACTCCGGACGAGTATTGGTTTTCAGCGAATCACGGTAAGCCAGCACCTCTTTTAAGGTGACTGAGGGCAATAACGCGCGGCGATCTTCGCGCTGGAAATAAGGAATTTGGGACAACATCTGTGCTGGCATAATCGCCTGATCGTAGGCTTTACCCTTCTCGGCAGAATCCATCATCTGGGCATACCAGGACTTAGCCTGCTCGAGCTGTTCTTCCGTAGGCGTATAGCTGAAATAACCGTCCAGCAGCGCCTGGAACAGCTGCGGCAAACGCTGGGTATAGCCGTTGGCATTCACCATCAGACCGTTATTGGCATTGGTGGAGAAACTGATACCGCCAACGGCAGCCTGGTTGCTGAGCTGATCGAGGGCAATACCGGCCAGATAATCGTTAAGCGCAAACAGCACCTGGTTTCTGGCGCTGTCCATTGCTTTAGGATTACGCAGCACTACGCTGACATCCGCTTTTGGCTCGTCGCCGAAATAGCGGCTTGGGGTGTAGACCACGCGCAGCGTCGGCTCATCAACAATCAGCTCCGGATGCGGATAGGCCTTTGCGGGTTTGATCAGCGAGAAATCGTCCGGGATGTAGGGGTTAAGCTCCGGTAACTTCAGCGCAATTTCCCCCGCCTTTTTCTGCCAGCCCGCGAAGGTCTGTTCGCTGATTTTTTCAACCTGATACGGGGCATCAACGAAGTAGGCCATTTTGTTATGCGGTTCGTTCGGGCTGATATACCAGACGCGGGCATTCTGCGGAGTCATCATCGCCAGACGCGCTTTGAGCGCCCCGGCGTCATACTGATCGGCAATATTTACCGCATCCAGCGTATGTTCCACCGGCACGCGGATCATGGTATCTGCCAGCCACTCGACGTAGTCCATATCACGCGTAATAGAGGGATAGCGGAAATCGAGATCCAGCACGTGCGCCAGCTCGTCGAAGTAGCGTTTATCGACGCCTTTGTCGCGCAGCAGAGAGAGATAACTGAAAATGGCCGCAACGACGTCGTCACGGTGAGCCAGCCCTTTATCGGTCAGCGTCGCGGAGATGGCCAGCACGCCGCTATTCCCGTTTACGACGGGATCGGAGTCAGCGCGAATACCTTCCACCAGCCCCTGCTTTTGCAGCCAGTCGGAGAGCGTACCCGGGCTGCGGTTACCGATAAGATAAGTCACCAGCTCGTCGGTTTTGCTGCGGAACTGCGCCGTGTTGTTATCAATACGGAATTCAACGCGTAACACCTTGCGCGGCAAGGCCGGCACATAGTGAATAACAATGCCTTTTTGCGCGTCCGTGACAACCGGCACGTTAATCTGCGGCAGATCGATATTTTTATTTGGCACCCTGCCATAGGTCTGCGCAGCCATGTTTGCCAGCGTCGGCAACGGTTTATTGCTGTAAATAACCGCTTTCATCAGATTGGCGGAATAGTATTTTTCACGAAACGCATGCAGCGCATCGAGCACCGGGCTACCCGGCTTGTCGCTCAGCGTTTCAAGGTTGCCGCCTGAGAAGCGCGAACCCGGGTGCGCCGGATTGATGGTTTCAGCGCTAACCTGCGCCATGCGCATACCGTCTCGCGTGCGCGCCATCGTAAGTTCGGCGTTTACGGCGTTGCGTTCCCGGTCAGCATATTTTTTATCCAGCAGCGGTGCGGCTATGGCATCCGCCAGACGGTCCACCGCCCCGTCAAGCGCATCATTTTCCACTTCCAGGTAAAACGCGGTACGATACGGCGCAGTGCTGGCGTTGTGGCTGCCGCCATGCATTTTCAGAAATTCGGACAGGCTGTCAGGCTGTGGGTATTTTTTAGACCCCATCAGCGTCATGTGCTCAAGGTAGTGCGCCAGTCCCGGATGGGCGTCAGGATCTTCCAGCGATCCGACCGGCACAACCAGTGCGGAGAGCGATTTAACCGCCTGAGGATCGGAAACCAGTAGCACGGTCATCCCGTTATCAAGACGAATCGCCTGATACTGACGGGTGTCCTTATCGCTCTTACGGATTGTTTCCTGGACAGGTTGCCAACCGGAATCGGCCTGAGTGACGGGAGCCCAAAGGGCGATAAACAAAACAAACGCTTTGAACAAGGTGCTGCCTGGCATTACGACCTCTTTATCACGGCTACATCATTAACAACGTGCGTGCTGGACACGCCAGCATCTCTTTCTTTGGGTACATCAGTCCGTGATAAGAGGTGCATCATAAATGAACACCCCGTGCTGTGCAATTTTTATACAGCACTCAGGACTGCTTAAATTTGAACAACGGTAACAGGTAGCGTTGCGCCTCTTCCGTGATAATGTCGAAATATTCTGGCTCCAGCGTTCGCCATAAACGTTGATACCAGACATCGTCGCCCTCGCCACGTACCATCATGTTCCCTTCGTAGGCCTGCAAAAACTTGCTGCGCGCTTTCTGGAGCGAAGCCTCATCCGTTAACATGGCATCATTCTGCGCGTCGTAACAGGCTTTTATCCATGCCCCCCCACTTTCAGGCAGCAAAAGCAGAGGCTTGTTCATGCCCTGACGATAACCTTCAATATAAAGCGACAGATACGTCAACGCCTGCTCAGGCTCCATCGGCGGGAAGCGCCACTCGCCGTCCTTACGTACAAACAACCGGCTTTCGCCTTCGTGACCACTCGCACTGTAGACAAGATGTTCGAGCCAGAGTTGCAGGCCATGTGAAACGCTGAGCATAGATGGGCGCCAGCGTAGCAGCCCGTCAGACTGCACGTGCGTGAGCCAGCCGCTGAGGTGCATACCGTTACAATCGAGATCAATTTCAATGCTGCTCGCCGGTTGCCGACACGCGATAACCCGGTCAGCAAGCGCTTGCATCTCCTCACACTGGGCATCCCAGACGATTTCGCCGAACGCACCATACGGCAGTAATCCCGACGCCCTGTAACGTCGGAACAGTTTACTGGCGTCTTCTTCGTCAACCAGCGCATTCAAAAGCTGGGAATTAAGCTTAAAACGCTCCAGTCCATCAAGAATAAACGGTTCCGCATCAGGGATTTCGCTCTCTTCCGAGCGGAAGTTCACCTGCAAGCGTTGCTGGAAAAAAGCCCGAACCGGATGGGCCCAAAAGCGCTGCAGCTGCTCAAACGTAAGGGTGTCTATGGCGCGCGGTTCGAGCGCCTGAATGAAATCGGTTTGCGGTGTGCCCGCGTTCTTCGCAGCGGGAAGCCACTCGCGGGCGTAGCTTTGCAGTTCATCAGGAACGTAATTGACAGGATCAAACGGCATACGGCTATGGTGACAGGTAATATGCGCTTTCACCCGACGTTCGCTTTCGTCGCAGTTACAGGCCTCATCGCCCGGCAGATAGTGACTCTGCCCGATGTAGTCCACCAGCTCCTGCACCAGCACGGACGGGAAACGCTCGCTGTTGTCCTGAATTGAACGGCCGATATAGCTGATATAAAGCCTGCTTTGCGCAGACATCAGCGCCTCAAGGAAGAGATAACGGTCATCATCGCGGCGGCTGCGGTCGCCCCGCTTCGGCTGTGCGCTCATGAGATCAAAGCCAAGGGGTGGCAGCGCACGTGGATAAATACCGTCGTTCATGCCAAGCAGACAGACTACTTTGAACGGGATTGAACGCATCGGCATCAGGGTGCAGATATTCACCGGCCCAGCAAGGAAGCGCTGGCTGATGCGCTCCTGATCGAGACGTTGCGTCAGCTCATCACGCAGAAGCGAAAGGGGAACCGCCTCGTGATAGTGCGAATTAACCCCCTCATCAACGATGGCCTGCCACTGCTTCTCGATAAGCGCCATGGCGGCTTCCGTTTCGCTGTCCGGCAGGAAGAAGTCATTTAGCATTTCGCGGCAAATCGGCAGCCACTCTTCGAGTGGACGGGGCTGCATCAATGCACGGCGCCAGCGGTTGAGCTGCATCAGCAGCGAGGCTAAGTGACCAACCAGTTCCGCAATTAACCCACTGGACTCATCGTACGGCAGCACGTCATTCCATTCGCCGTGGATGCTCTCCATCGCATACCCCAGCAGCATACGCGTCAGGCCAAACTGCCAGGTATGCTGGCCAGTCGCGGGCAGCTCAAACTCCTGGACGTTATCATCGTCGATTCCCCAGCGGACGCCGGATTCGTTGACCCACTGGCGCAGGTAGCGCAAGCCCTCTTCGTTAATGCTGAAGCGTGCGGCCAGAACAGGCACATCCAGTAATGCCAGCACATCCTCAGAGATAAACCGGCTATCAGGCAGCGAAAGCAGGCTGATAAAGGCCTGTAGCGCCGGGTGTGACTGACGAGCACGGCGGTCAGAGATCGCGTAGGGAAGATAGCGGTCGCCCGTTGCGCTGCCAAATACAGCCTGAATAAACGGGCTGTAGCTGTCGATATCCGCCACCATCACCACGATATCGCGGGGTGTCAGGGTTGGGTCGTCCTGCAACATGGCCAACAGGCGGTCATGAAGAATTTCAACTTCACGCTGTGGGCTGTGGCAAACGTGGATCGCGATACTGCGATCGTCAGGATCCAGTTTTCGCTTCTTATCGCTTCGCGCAAACTCCTCGGCAGTGATCCCGGCCACGGCACGGTTTTCTAAATCCAGAATATCAAGCTGAATATTGTGCAGCAGGCTGTCCGGCGTAATATCCGCAAACGCGTCCACGTCCCCCTCTCCCGAGGAGGTGATATCTGAAAGCAGATAAATATAGTCGCGCCCCAGCTTGCCCCACGAGGCAAGTAGCGGGTTCGGCAGGTTCTGAATCCCCTCTTCATCGAAAAGCTGCGCCGCGTTTTCACTGTCTTTAAACAGCGGCACGGCGCGTTCCTCAAAGAGGCGTTTACGCTGGCGGGTGACCAGCCGTGAAAGCCAGCGCGGATCCTGAATATCTCCCCAATAGTGCCGACATGGGTTGGTAAAGAGGATATGGATATCAATGTGCTTACCGAGCGCTTTTAGCGCGTTCAGGTAGACAGGCGGCAGCGCGGAGATACCGCAAATGAACACGCGTGACGGCAAACGGGCTGGCCGTTCTGCGGTGTTCTCAAGTGTTGAGATAAAGCGATCGTACAAGTTAGCACGGTGCCATTTAGGCTGACCGAGCTGCCCGGTATGCTCGACCAGCGCTTTCCAGAGCGGCGCCTGCCAGATTTGCGCTTCCGGTAACCCATCGACTAATTCTCCCGCTTCCCAGCGAATCAGCCATTCTGCGCGGTAAACCAGATACTGGTCATAGAGGTCAGCAGTGCGTGAGGCCAGCTGAAAAAGTTTGCGCTTGTCGGTGTCGTCATTCAGATAGTGGCGCAGCATGGCGAACTCATCATGCGCCAGCATGTCCGGCAGCAGCGTCATCAGTTTCCAGGCCATGCTTTGTTTGTTGAAGGCACTCTGCTCAGGAATATCCGGCAGGACGCGAACAAACATCTCCCAGATAAAGCTCGCGGGCAGCGGAAAATCGATATTCGCCGCAATGCCAAACTTCTGCGAAAGGGACATTTGTAGCCACTGCGCCATACCGGTGCTCTGCACCAGCACCATTTCTGGCTCAAACGGATCGTCAAGACGCTCTTGCTCAACGATATACTCCATCAGTGCTTCCAGCACATCCAGACGATTTGAGTGGTAAACCCTTAGCATAAACGCTCCCGACTAGCGGCTAACCGGGCAATGCAGACGCGTCAACGCGCCCTGCCGCCCCAGAGGAGAAATAAGTGTGACCGTGATGCTGACACATCCGGACTGTGTTGTCTGCCCCCGACTGACCTGCCAGCCCGGCGGGAGCGTTAATGTTGAGATCTGCGACTGATTCCACGCATGATGCCATAGCTGACGATACTGGCTAAGCGCCGCATACCGGGCTGCCAGCGCGCGATGATATCCGGATAACGCCGTCACAACTACAACCAGCAACATCATTGCCAGCAAAACCTCAACCATGCTAAATCCTTTTTGTCTGCTCAGGGTAACTGACATAGCGCACTTTCCTTAAGGGGGCAGAAGTCGCTCCAGCCGTGGGCAGAAAAGCGTATTTGTCCTTCCGCGATATCCCCGCCTTGCCATAGCAACAGATCGTCATTTCCGGCAATAAGCAAAACACGCTCCTCAAACAGCCTTACACAGACCCGCAGACCTTGTGTCTGCTTGCACTGAACCTCTGGCTGTAAAGCCCAGTCCTGAACGCGTCCCCACTCCAGTGCAGATTGCAAGGCAGCCTGCTGGCGAACAGACAAACTCTCACCATTCACCAACGTACTAAAGGTTTGCAACTGCTGGTTTAATCCGGTGAGGATCAGCGTGCCGAGCACCAGCAATAGCAGGACCAGCGCCAGCGATGACATGCCCCGCTGACGATTCACAGATTAAACCCCGTTACGGTGTGGCGAGCCGAAAAGGGTGCAGTCAGTTCACCTTTGCGGCGGGCACGCAGCTCGATACTGATGACCGGCGCAAAGCCAGCACGATCGGTTTTAGTGACCATAAACTGCTCTATCAGGACCCGATCCGGGTCAGTGAGCTTATCCCATCCCTTACCTTCACAGGATGTCGCGCCCCGCAGCGTTTCGAGCGTTCCGGACTCAAGCCGAAATCCCGTGCTGTCATTTTCTGACGCGGTGCTATCCCACTGGCCGTTGCTGTTTGCATCCCATTGCACAATTGCACATCGCCCTTGCCTGCCGATAATTAACCCTTGCCCCTGACAATGCCCTGCACAGTATCCTGCTCGCTGGAGCTGTTTACCCATCGCAAGCAGGCGTTGCCACACCTCATCTTCCAGCTCCCGTTGCCCGGATTGCAGTAAAACACCCCGCTGTAGCCCCGGTAAAAAACGTGACGTGCTGAGTAACAGAATGCTGCTTATCGTCATCGCAATCAGGACCTCCAGCAGGGAAAACCCTTTTTGTTTTACTGGCATAGACTTTCTCCTGCGGCATTACACAGCCTGATACGTCCGCCATTTGAGACAATAACCCACCACGCACCGGCGCGGCTCTGCACGCGAATATGTCCGGCCCATGCGGTATCCCTTAAGCCGTAAAATCCCAGCGCAGGCGTTACGTCGCTCAGCGTGACCTCCGGCCATAACGGTTTCATCACGAACGGGTCGCCGCTGTCGCAGCCCGGGACCACAGCGCTGACAAGGCAGGCCTGATTCCCGTCAGCGTGAAGTGCGATCCTGTGCTCGCTGTTGTGACGATTTGCGTCGTTTCGTAAGAACGCCAGGTAATCCCGCACCTGACAGGCTGTCTGCCAGAGCCGCTGCCGCTGTTGCCAGCTGTCCCAGCCATAAAGTCCCGTCGCGCTGAGGATCACAACCAGCGAGATGGCGAAAAGGGTTTCGATAAGCGTAAAGCCATGTTCGTTTTTCATGGCGGAAGTGTGGCGGAATGGCAGAAAAGGCGCGAGCGTTAAACCAGAACATTACGAGCCGCTTTCCGGAGATTTTCACCCGTTGCAACGCGTTACATCGTCTCTGGAAACAGGCTCGAAGAACAAAACGAGCGCGAAAAAAAACCGGCGCTAAAGAGCACCGGTTGTGTCAGGATTCGCCGTATCAGATGGCGACAGGGGCTTTGATGCCAGGATGCGGGTCGTAGCCTTCAATCTCGAAGTCATCAAAACGGTAATCGAAGATCGAGTCCGGTTTGCGTTTGATCACAAGCTTCGGCAATGCACGCGGTTCGCGCGTCAGCTGGAGATGCGTCTGTTCCATATGATTGCTGTAGAGGTGGGTATCACCACCCGTCCAGACAAAATCGCCCACTTCAAGATCGCACTGCTGCGCCATCATGTGCACTAACAGCGCGTAGCTGGCGATGTTAAACGGCAGGCCGAGGAACACGTCGCAGGAGCGTTGATACAGCTGGCAGGAGAGTTTGCCGTCCGCCACGTAGAACTGGAAAAACGCGTGGCAAGGCGCCAGCGCCATTTTATCCAGTTCACCCACGTTCCAGGCAGAAACAATGATACGGCGCGAGTCCGGGTCATTTTTCAGCTGGTTCATGACGGTCGTGATCTGGTCGATATGGCGGCCGTCCGGGGTAGGCCACGCGCGCCATTGCTTGCCGTAAACCGGCCCCAGGTCGCCGTTCTCATCTGCCCACTCGTCCCAGATGGAGACATTGTTTTCATGCAGATAAGCAACGTTGGTATCGCCTTGCAGGAACCAGAGCAGTTCATGAATGATCGAGCGCAGATGACAGCGCTTCGTCGTCACCAGAGGGAAGCCTTCTTGCAGATTGAAGCGCATCTGGTGGCCAAAAATGGAGAGCGTACCGGTGCCGGTGCGGTCGTTTTTCGGCGTGCCCTCGTCGAGCACTTTTTTCATCAATTCAAGATACTGTTTCATGATTCCTCAGGAAAGTTGTTGCTGTGGACGACGACGATACGCCCAAATCATCATAATGGCACCCGCGACAATCATCGGAATGGAGAGGATCTGCCCCATGCTGATGTACTGTACCCACTCGCCGGTAAACTGTGCATCCGGCTGGCGGAAGAACTCGACGATGATACGAAACGCGCCGTAGCCAATCAGGAACAGACCAGATACTGCCCCCATTGGGCGCGGTTTGCGGATATACAGATTCAGGATGATAAACAGCACCACACCTTCCAGCGCCAGCTCATAAAGCTGAGACATATGACGCGGCAGAACGCCGTAGGTATCGAAAATGGACTGCCACTCAGGATGCGAAGGCAGCAGCGCGATATCCTCTGCGCGGGAGCCCGGGAACAGCATGGTAAACGGCACGCTCGGATCGACACGCCCCCAGAGTTCACCGTTGATGAAGTTGCCCAGACGCCCTGCACCCAGCCCAAACGGGATTAATGGCGCAATAAAATCAGCCACCTGGAAGAAGTTACGTTTGGTGCGTTTGGCGAAGATCACCATCACGAGGATCACACCAATCAGTCCGCCGTGGAAGGACATGCCGCCGTCCCAGACGCGGAACAGATAGAGCGGGTCGTTCAGGAATACCGGGAAGTTGTAGAACAGAACATAGCCGATGCGCCCGCCCAGGAATACGCCAAGAAAGCCAGCATAAAGCAGGTTTTCCACTTCGTTCTTCGTCCAGCCGCTGCCCGGACGACTGGCGCGACGACCAGCAAGCCACATGGCAAAGACGAAGCCCACCAGGTACATCAGTCCGTACCAGTGAAGCGCTACAGGTCCTATTGAGAAAATAACCGGATCGAATTCCGGAAAATGCAGATAACCACTGTTCATCTGTCACCACAAGATGTTGTTATTCCGCTGAAAGTGGACAGCGGCTGAATTGCATTCCCGCCGTTGGCAGGTGCTCCAAAGTTGCGAATCATAGCATAAGGCAGGCGCGGAGGATGCGCCTGAGATGTAAAAGATGTGTATAGGGTTTTATGCGCGCTGTTCCCCCTCACCCCATTCCTCTTCCTCAAGGGAGAGGGGGTCGTCCGAGCAGTCATTTTTTTGTGGGGATCAGCGGCCGCCGCGGATCAAACCGCCCATGCCGCGTCGCTCCATAAACGCCGCCACCTGATGGCGCACTTCGGCTGCCAGCTGTGCCTCCAGGCTTCGCGCGGCCAGCTCATGCGCCTCATCTTGTTCGATGTGACGTAACAGGTATTTCACACGCGCAACGGAACGTCCGTTCATTGACAGGTGACGGAAACCGAGGCCAATCAGGATCGCCACGCACATCGGATCGCCGGCCATTTCACCGCACAGGCGCAGGTCGATATTATGCTGCTCGGCTTCGCGGGCGATCATCGCCAGGGCACGAAGCATCGCCGGATGCAGGCTGTCGTAGATACTGGCCACGCGCGTATTGTTGCGATCGACCGCCAGAATGTATTGCGTTAAGTCGTTGGTGCCAACGGAGATAAAATCAACGCGGGTCGCCAGCTGCGGTAACATAAAGACCATCGAAGGCACTTCCAGCATCACGCCAATACGGGGTTTAGGGATCGCGTAGCCGATCATCTCTTCCACTTCGCGCCCTGCACGTTCAATCAACCGCCGCGCTTCGTCGATCTCGTCAATACTGGTGACCATCGGCAGCAAAATGCTGAGATTCCCCGTGGCCGCGTTGGCACGCAGCATCGCACGAACCTGGATAAGGAAAATTTCCGGCTGATCGAGGGTAATGCGGATCCCACGCCAGCCGAGGCAGGGATTCTCTTCACTGATGGGCATATAGGGCAGTTGCTTATCCGCGCCGACGTCGAGGGTGCGCAACGTGACGGGTTTGTCGTTAAACATCTGCAACATGCCCTGATACTGCGCAACCTGCTCCTCTTCTGACGGGAAGCCGCTTTGCAGCATGAACGGTATTTCGGTGCGGTAGAGACCAATGCCATCGATGCGGCTGCCGAGCTTCTCTTCATGCTCGGGGCTTAATCCCGCGTTGAGCATCACCTTCACCCGCTCACCGCTCTTAAGCTGCGCGGGCAGGTTGACGTCATCTTCCGCCAGCTTGCTTAATTCATTCTCTTCGCTGATAAGACGCTGGTACTCCTGAAGGAGAACCGGCTCAGGATCCACCAGCAACTCACCGCGATATCCGTCCACCACCAGCGTACGGCGATGCAGTACGGAGGGCTGAATATCCGCCCCCATCACGGTCGGAATACCGAGCGCACGCACCATAATGGCGGCATGAGAGTTAGCTGCGCCATCGCGCACCACCACGCCCGCCAGCCTGTCCTGCGGTAATTCCGCCAGCGTCGTCGCCGAGAGTTCATCGGCCACCAGCACAAACCGGTTCGGCCAGGCATTCGCCCCCTGAATAGTATCATCGAGGTGGAACAGCAGACGTTGCCCAAGCGCGCGTAAATCGCCGGCGCGCTCTTTCAGATAGCCGTCAGTCAGTACCGCAAACTGCTCGGCAAATTTTTCAATGACCTTTTTAACCGCCCACTCTGCCACCGACCCCTTATCGACCTCGGCAAATAACTCACGACGCAAACGCGCATCGGAAAGCAGGTGTGAGTAGAGATCGAAAATGGCCGCCGTCTCTTTTTGCGCGCCAGCGGCAAAGCGTTTGCTGTAGCGACGAAACTCATTCGCCGCCTCTTCCAGCGCAGCGGTGAGCCGTTCGCGCTCAAGCGCCTCATCCAGCGTAGAGGCTTCGTAGACCTGCTCCATCAGCGGGAGCGTGGCATCCATCCAGCCTTCGGCAATAGCGACCCCCGGCGAGGCCGGAAGCGCGCGAATACGCGTATGACGATACTGACCAAAAAGGGCTGTCAGTTGGGACTGAGAGAGGATCGCCGCCATCTGCGTTGCCAGCGTGACGAGGAAGGACTCCTCGCTTTCATCGTACTGGCGCAGCTCGCGCTGCTGAACAACAAGCACGCCAAGCAGCTGGCGGCGCTGAATAATCGGTACGCCAAGAAACGCGCGGAAACGCTCTTCTTTGACGGAAGGGATATATTTGAAGCTGGGGTGTTTTTGCGCATCGGCAAGGTTGATTGGCTCCGCCAGTCGCCCGACCAGGCCAACAATACCTTCATCAAACGCGAGCGTGACGGTACGTCCCCGTGGTTTTTTTAATCCGCGGGTTGCCATAAGGTAGTAGCAACGTCGGTCATGGTCGGCCAGGTAGACCGAACAGACCTCGGTTTCCATCGCAAGACAGATGTCCGTCACCAGAATATTCAGCGCCTCGTTGAGGCGAGGCGCACTGGCGACCTTTTCAACTATTTCTCGCAAGCGGGTGAGCATGATTTGCGTAGCTTAACCTCTTTTACGTCGCCAGGTAGGTGCGCTCTGTGGCTTCGGAGTCGTCTCCTGAAGCTGCATCACGACACTTGCGAACTCTTTCATCACCCTACGGTATACATCGCGCTTGAATGACACGACCTGACGAACCGGATACCAGTAGCTTACCCAGCGCCAGCCATCAAACTCTGGCGTGCTGCTGGTTTGCATATTGATATCTGAATCGTTGCCCACCAACTGCAAAAGAAACCACTTCTGTTTCTGGCCGATACAAACCGGCTTTGTGTCCCAACGCACCAAACGTTTCGGTAACTTGTAACGCAACCAGTTGCGGGTCGAAGCCAGGATGCGAACATCTTTTCGGCTTAAACCAACCTCTTCAAACAGCTCCCGGTACATCGCTTGTTCTGGGGACTCTCCAGGATTGATCCCGCCTTGCGGGAACTGCCAGGAGTGCTGACCATATCGCCGGGCCCACATCACCTGGCCCTGACGATTACAAATTACTATTCCTACGTTTGGGCGGTAGCCATCGTCATCAATCACCGGACTACCCCAAACTAAATCTGATATATGAATGATTGTTTCACACTACAGGGAGGCGGTAAACCACTCTCTTACAGGCCTGCAACCTAATAACATTTGAATAACTCACAATTTTGTGAGGAGTTATAAACAGATGAGGGCGACTGAGACCATTTTTATTCACCTTTTCTGTGGATATAGTTGTGAAGAAGTATGGAATTACCGATGAACAACCTTGTGGCCCGGCGAATCGGCAACTTTCATCACTTAAAATAAATTATTTCAATTCATCTAGTTAAACGTAAATTTAGGGTATCAAAGGCGATTAACGTGACGATCGTCACATCAAAGATCTTCCTGGTGATGAAAGATCGAACAGCGTCGGTTTTATCCACAGATTGTGCCAATAAGTTAGGCACAATTTGTGTGAAAATTCGATTTTCATCGCACGTCAAGGCTGTAAATTGAAACAGTAGTGGCGGTTATTCCCAGTTATCCCATTTTTCTGTGGATAACATGGTGTAAGATCCTGTTTATTGTCAGTGACCAGAATTGCACAACCTGTTTTTTAGCCATGGCGCGACGGGATACATTCCTAAAAAACATAATATAAATCATCCACATGGAATATGTACTCAGAAAAAAGTAAACTCTATCCACAAGGGATAAAATATCAGTTCATTTTTTAACCAAAAGGTTGTCAGCATGCATTCTCTCGCCCCACTGCTCTCTCCTCCCGTCAGTGAAGCCCAGTTGCTCCAGCAGGCACAACGTCTGGCAGGCTATGCACTGGGCGAGCTGGCCGTGATGGCGGGGTTGACGATACCCAACGATCTGAAGCGCGATAAAGGCTGGATCGGCGTGTTGCTTGAACGTTGGCTGGGCGCAAGCGCGGGCAGTAAACCTGAGCAAGATTTTGCGGCGCTGGGGGTGGAACTGAAGACGATCCCCATTGATAGCCTGGGGCGGCCACTGGAAACTACCTTTGTCTGCGTTGCGCCGCTAACGGGTAATAGCGGAGTGACATGGGAAACCAGCCACGTCAGGCATAAGCTGAAGCGGGTGTTGTGGGTACCCGTTGAGGGTGACAGGCAGATCCCGCTGGCAGAGCGTCGCGTTGGCGCCCCGCTGCTCTGGAGCCCGGATGAAGAAGAAGAGAGACAGCTTTCCCAGGACTGGGAAGAGCTGATGGACATGATTGTGCTGGGACAGGTTGAGCAGATCACCGCCCGGCATGGCGAAGTGCTGCAACTCCGTCCCAAAGCCGCCAACAGCAAAGCGCTCACTGAAGCGGTAGGTGCACAGGGCGAACCGATCCTGACGCTGCCGCGCGGCTTCTATCTTAAAAAGAATTTCACCGGTGCACTGCTGGCACGACACTTCCTGTTGAAAACATAGTTTTTTACCAATTTTGCGCTCCGGCTAACATAATCTCCTCCTTTTTAAGATTTCCCCCCTTTCACCTGTCGTAATATCAGGTTATTACTACACTATGATTTGATACGAGCCAGGTGAGGATGAGAACGATGAAAAAATGGGCAGTAATTATCTCAGCAGTCGGTTTAGCGTTTGCGGTATCGGGTTGTAGCAGCGACTATGTCATGTCAACGAAAGATGGTCGTATGATCCTGACCGATGGCAAACCCGAAGTCGACGACGATACCGGTCTGGTGAGTTACCGCGATCGCGAAGGCAATCAAATGCAAATTAATCGCGACGAAGTCTCCCAGATCATCGAGCGTTAAACAGATAAAGGTCAGTAGCTTGCTGGCCTTTTTGATTTTTTCCTTCCCCTTTTGCCTTCCCTCTGCCATGTTTATATTCCTTTGTCGGGAGGTTCCTGACGCGGTCTGTATGTCTAAAAAAGGAAACCGGCTATGCATTATCACCGTATCCCCCATAGCGCTCTGGAGATCAGCCAGCTGGGGTTAGGCACCATGACATTTGGTGAACAAAACAGCGAAGCCGATGCCCATGCACAACTCGATTACGCCGTCAGCCAGGGCATTAACCTGATTGACGTGGCGGAGATGTACCCAGTTCCTCCCCGCCCGGAAACTCAAGGTCTTACCGAAACGTATGTCGGCAACTGGCTGGCGAAACGCGGCAATCGCGAAAAGCTGGTCATCGCTTCTAAGGTTAGCGGCCCTTCCCGTAATAACGATGCCGGGATCCGCCCTAACCAGATCCTCGATCGCAAGAATATCCGTGCTGCGCTGGATGCCAGCCTCAAGCGCCTGCAAACCGATTATCTCGATCTTTATCAGGTGCACTGGCCGCAGCGTCCGACGAACTGCTTCGGTAAGCTTGGCTACACCTGGAACGAGAGTGCTCCGGCCGTCACCCTGCTGGAAACACTGGAGGCGCTTACGGAATGCCAGCGCGCGGGTAAGATCCGCTACATCGGCGTTTCCAACGAGACGGCGTTTGGCGTAATGCGCTATCTGCATCTGGCCGATAAACACGACCTGCCGCGGATCGTGACCATCCAGAACCCGTACAGCCTGCTGAACCGCAGTTATGAAGTGGGTCTCGCGGAAGTGACGCAGTACGAAGAGGTGGAGCTGCTCGCCTACTCTTGCCTGGGCTTCGGAACCCTGACGGGCAAATACCTGAACGGCGCGAAACCGGCTGGCGCGCGTAACACGCTTTTCAGCCGCTTCACCCGCTATAGCGGCGAGCAGACGCAAAAAGCCGTGGCGGCCTATGTGGATATCGCGAAGCGTCACGGACTCGATCCGGCGCAGATGGCGCTGGCCTTCGTGCGTCGTCAGCCGTTTGTGGCAAGTACCCTGCTCGGCGCAACGACAATGGATCAGTTAAAAACCAATATTGAGAGTTTCCACCTGAACCTGAGTGAAGAGGTCTTAGCGGAGATTGAAGCGGTGCATCAGGTTTATACTTACCCGGCACCTTAAGTTGACGATTTGCCCGGTGGCGGCGTTGCCTTACCGGGCCTACAAAATCCGCCAACATCACGAAACGTAGGCCGGGTCAGGCGGAGCCGCCACCCGGCAAAGATATCACCGCCGACGCTGCCAGACCCACAGCCCGGTAATCGCCAGCGCAAACAGTGCGCCAAACCCCACCCCGATTGCCACAACCGGCGCACCTGCTTTTACCGCCAGCGAGTAAATCCCCAGCATCAGCAGCATCGCCATGTTTTCGCCAAGGTTTTGCACCGCAATGGCGTTGCCAGCCCCGACGGTCTGCTTGCCGCGCTCCTGCAAAAGCGCGTTGAGCGGCACCACAAAGAAACCGCCTAATACGCCGATCAGTAACAACAGGGCATAGGCTGGCAATATGGCATGTTGCAGGGAGAAGAACAGAACGCCGACGCCGATCAGGATCCCTGCAGGCATGCAGCGCGCAACGGTTTCAAGCGTTACCAGTTTGGCCGCAGCCCCGGCCCCGACCACAATCCCGACGGCGACCATGGCATTCAGGTAGGTCGGCGTGGCGTTGTCTGTTATACCCAGCGCCACCGGCACCCACAGCACCAGCAGGAAACGCAGCGTAACGCCGGCCCCCCAGAACATGCTGGTGCCCATCAGCGAGAAGCGTGTTTCACCGTTACGCCACAGTACGCGGCAGGCGTTGAAGAAGCTGCCGGTCATTGGCCCGAAGCGCCAGGATTGTCCCGGACGCGCCACGGCCAGTTTGGGGATAAACAGGTTGGCGATCACCGCGCCGCCGTACATCAGGGCGCAGATGCCAAGCGCGGCGAGTACATGCCAGTCTGCCAGCACGCCGCCCGCCACCGAACCCAGGAGAATAGCCGCAATGGTGGAGGACTCCATCAGGCCGTTGGCCTTCACCAGCTTATCGCCGGTGGTGAGCTCACCCAGAATGCCGTACTTCGCCGGGGAGTAAGCTGCCGCGCCAATGCCTACCAGCGTGTAGCCAACAAACGGGTTGATACCAAAGCAGATGCTTGCCGCGCCCAGAAGCTTAAGACTGTTTGCAAACATCATGACCCGACCTTTCGGGAAGCTGTCTGCCACCTGGCCGACAAACGGCGCAAATACAATGTAAGCACCCACAAACACCATCTGTAGGATCGGCTGGCTCCAGTCGGGATAAAACTCAGCTTTCAGCAACGCCAGCGTAGCAAACAGCAACGCGTTATCGCCGAACGCGGAAAGAAACTGGGCGGCGATAACCGCCATCATGCCTTTCGACCAGATTGAAGTGTTAGTGTGTACTGACTCACGCATTATGCTGTTCCGCCTCTTCAACCATGCCCTTCAGGGTCACAAAATCGGGTTTACCGCTGCCCAGCACCGGTAACTGTTTGAGGTAACGAATATCGCGGGGGACCGCCAGCTCGGGGATACCATGTTCGCGCGCATACCTGAGAAGCGCATCACGCTTCAGTTCACCGTCAGTAGTAAAGAGCACCAGCGCCTCGCCTTTACTGGCATCACTTTTCACCACGGTCGCATGCATTTTCTCTGCCGAGACTGCGGTCGCCAGCGTCTCGACCATTTCAAGAGAGACCATTTCCCCGGCGATCTTGGCGAAGCGTTTTGCACGTCCCTGGATCTGCACGAAGCCCTGATCGTCGAAGCGCACGATATCGCCCGTGTCGTACCAGCCCGTTTCAACCTCGCCATTGACGTTCTCGGCCGTCGGTGCCTCAAGCACGCCCGGGTTTTCCACACGCAGATAGCCGTTCATGACGTTCGGCCCTTTCAGCTGAAGACGTCCGCCGTCTTCAATACCCGGTACCGCCAGCAGACGCGCGTCCAGCCCCGGCAGAATGCGGCCAACCGTTCCCGGTTTTGACGCCATCGGAACGTTGATGGAGACCACCGGCGCGCACTCCGTCACGCCATAGCCTTCCAGAATCCGCAGGCCAAACTTGTCCTGCCAGATCTGGCGCGTACTGTCCTGGAGTTTTTCCGCCCCCGCCACCACGTAGCGCACGCGGAAGAAATCATACGGGTTGGCGAAGCGCGCGTAGTTTCCGAGGAAGGTGGACGTCCCGAACAGCACCGTGCAGTTACGGTCATAAACCAGCTCCGGCACAATGCGGTAGTGCAGCGGGCTTGGGTAGAGGAACACCTCGGCACCGGTCAGCAGCGGCGTAAAGAGACCCACGGTCAAACCAAATGAGTGGAACAGCGGCAGCGCCGACATAAAGCGATCGTTGGCGGTAAAGTCAGCGATGGTTTTAATCTGTTCGACGTTTGCCAGAATGCTTTTGTGGCTATGAACCACACCTTTCGGGTTGCCTTCAGAGCCGGAGGTAAAGAGGATAATGGCATCATCCTCCGGCTGCTGCTTAACCTGCGCCAGACGCGGCATCAGCAGGTGCGCGAAAATCCACAGCTTGTCGGCGGTCGTGACGTCTGCTTTCAGATCTTCCAGGAACACCCAGCGCACCTGCGTCAGCTGTTCCGGCAGGTGCCACAGCTTGCCTTTGTCCAGGAACTGGCGGGAGGTAAAGATGGTGTTGATTTGTGCTGCGGTAATCGCGCTGGAGAGCCCTTTCACGCCCGCCGTGTAGTTCATCATCGCCGGAATGCGGCCCCGGGAGACAGCACCAAAGATCACCGCCGCGCTGATACCCGCGTTTGGCAGCATCAGTCCGATCTTTTCGCCCTGTTTGCTGTACTTTTCCAGGATACGCCCGACAAACAGCGTTTTGGTCAACAGCTTACGGTAGGTATCCGGCGTAAAGTTGATGTCTTCGATGCAGTTTTTCTTCGCACCGTAGCGATACTGCGCCGACAGCAACGATTCATACAGCGTTTCGCGCGGGCGTACGGCCATGCGCGCTTCCATCATAATCTGGTGCAGCATTTCCCCGGCGATTTTACGGCGATCACGCGCGCGCGGCGCCTCGGGCATCGGCAGTAACGTCGGCGGTAATATATGCAGCGTAATTTTCGGGAACAGACGCTGCTTCACCAGCCCTTTCAGACGGCTGAAAAAGGTCAGCTCAGCCCCGTCGATGCGTAGCGGCACGACGGTGGCCTGAGACTTCGCCGCGACAAAACCGGCGCCGTCGTAAATTTTCATCAGGGAGCCCGTCACTGAAATCCGCCCTTCCGGGAAGATAACCACCGGACGCCCCTGCCCAATCAGACGCACCAGATGTTTAATCATCATCGGTTTGGTAGGGTCGAGCGGGACAAAATCAATCAGCGGCCTGAGCCAGCGCATGTACCATTTTTCACTGATGGAGCTGTACACCGCAAAGACGGGCCGCACGGGCAAAAAAAGCGCCAGCAATACGCCATCAAGAAAAGAGACGTGATTCGGTGTGATAAGAACACGCTCGCCATAGAGTGCCTGCGTATCGCCAGTCACGCGAATGCGAAACAGGACACGAAACAGTGTGCGGAAGAACCCAAAAAGCATTTCAACTCCCTTTGCCAGCCAGTGTGAAAGGTATAAATGGTGGCAGATTACACGAGAAGTAGTGAGGGAGCGATAGCAAAAACAGAGGCGAAAAAAAACCTGCGCATCCGCGCAGGTTGGTGCAAGTGAAGAGTACGAAAACGTACCAGGAATTCTCACCAATCAATACCTCTGGGATCTTGATTGTGGCCTCCGGCGACAGGCTTCGCCAGCAGGAAAACGCAAGGGAATGAGCCGAAGTGCAACCAGGTGTGAATAATCTCTTTTGCTGTTACAGGTTGAACTTACAGGCAAAAAAAAACCTGCGTAAAACGCAGGTTGGTGTAAATCGTGTTAATCAACCGAAGTTGATTCCACCTATCAATACCTCTGGGATCTCGACTCTAGCAATTCACAACGCATCGTTGCCAACGGACAATCGCAACAGCCTGAGGCAAAGTGTAACTAAAGGTTCAGATTGACATTATTCAGACATGACTGGCCGTGTAACGATTACACCGCGAGGGATGTTCTGCTTCACGTTTGCAGAGGACGCTCACCCGCTCCCCTTGAATGCGCGCCGCTTTTCCGCAACACTAGTTAGTGTGTAAACGCTTACCCCTATAAGAAGGTATTGAATGGCGACAATTAAGGATGTGGCTCGTCTGGCCGGTGTTTCCGTCGCGACCGTCTCCCGCGTGATCAACAACTCCCCTAAAGCGAGTGATGCATCGCGCCAGGCCGTGCAGGACGCCATGGAAAACCTGAATTATCACCCTAACGCCAACGCACGCGCCCTTGCCCAACAGTCGACAGAAACCATCGGGCTTGTGGTCGGGGATGTATCCGATCCGTTTTTCGGTGCGATGGTCAAAGCCGTAGAACAAGTTTCTTATCACACCGGTAATTTCCTGCTGATTGGTAATGGCTACCACAATGAACAGAAAGAACGCCAGGCCATTGAGCAGTTGATCCGTCATCGCTGTGCGGCGCTGGTGGTCCATGCCAAAATGATCCCCGACGCCGAGCTGATCCATCTGATGAAACAGATGCCGGGGATGGTGATTATCAACCGTATTATTCCCGGATTTGAAACCCGCTGCGTGGCGCTCGACGACCGTTACGGCGCATGGCTCGCAACCCGTCACCTGATCCAGCAGGGCCATACCCGAATTGGTTATCTGTGCTCCAACCACCCAATTTCCGATGCGGAAGATCGCCTTCAGGGCTATTACGACGCGCTGCGCGAAGCCGGTCTGCCGTGCAACGATCGTCTTGTGGCGTACGGAGAACCGGATGAGAGTGGCGGCGAGCAGGCGATGACCGAGCTGTTGGGCCGCGGGCGGAATTTCACCGCCGTGGCCAGCTATAACGACTCCATGGCCGCCGGCGCAATGGGCGTGCTGAATGATAACGGAATCGACGTCCCGGCAGAAATTTCGCTGATTGGCTTTGATGATGTGCTGGTGTCGCGCTACGTGCGCCCTCGCCTGACCACCGTGCGCTACCCGATTGTGACCATGGCAACGCAGGCGGCAGAACTGGCGTTAGCGCTGGCCGAGCATCGCCCGCCACCGGAAATTACCCACCTGTTCAGCCCAACCTTAGTGCGCCGTCACTCGGTGGTATCGCCCGCGGAAGCCGTGAGCGAACAGCGATAGAGATGGACGGTTTTATCCGGGTATTCCAGCGCATCACCGATGTAGTGCCAGCCGTAACGTTCGTAGAAGTCGCGGCAGGCAGACCAGAGATGGAGCTCGTGATACCCGGCGCGTCGCGCGTAGCCGATAACATGCTGCTGAAGTTTTCCCGCCAGCCCGTTTCCCCGCGCGGCTTCATCGACATACAGCGCAGCCAGCCAGGGATGAAGATCCTGCCGGGAAATTAAATCGCAACGCCACAACCCAATGGTGCCCAGCAGCTGGTCATCCTCAACGGCAATAAAGGTGAGCGGTAACTCGCCTGGCGTCAGGCTGTGCTCGACAATGCTCTGGAAAAAAGGCACGCGGAATACCTTCACCAAACGCGTTCCAGATCCAGTCGATCACCTGCTGTGTAAACTGCGGCGCAGCGTGAAGCGGCAGTATATTCACACCAGCTTCCCCTGGAAAAGAGGGACCGATTCGAAGAGATAGCCGTCAAAATCGGGCGCGTCTTCGTCTGACAGCTCGAGCAGGCTCTTTTTGACGTTTTCAAGATGCTGGAACATCGCCTGCCACGCCCCCATCACGTCGCGGCGGCGGAGCGCAGCGAGAATGGTTTGCCTGTCTCCGAGCCACTTCAGGCGCCAGGCGCGGCTGGCGATATGGCCATTGAACTGCTGCCACAGCGGACTGCTGTCCATGTGATGCCAGACGCTCTCAACCGTCGCCAGCAGCATCTGGTTTTGTGTGGCCCCAGCCAGCACCAGGTGGAACATTTTGTTGTTGTCCTGGCTGCGATCGTCGACGGCAATCGCCCGTTGCTCTTGCTCGATAATGCGGCGCAGGTTGTCGATGTCCGCCCGTGTCGCCATTTTTGCGGCAAAGGCAGCGATATTGCTTTCAAGCAGTTGACGCGCCTGGAGAATTTCAAACGGCCCAACGTCACTGTTCAGAAAACGCTCTTCCTCGTTTTCATGCTCTTCCGGAATGCGCATCACGTACACGCCTGACCCCTGGCGAATATCCACCGTTCCCTGAAGCTCAAGCATCAGCAGCGCCTCGCGCACGATAGTGCGGCTGACGCCATACGTCTCGGCGATGTTGCGCTCCGGCGGCAGACGCGATCCCACGGGATAATGCCCCTGGATAATCTGCGCCCGTAAATCCTCGCCAATTTCCTGGTACTGTTTTTTTTCCGGCAGGATGACAGCCTTATCCACGTTTTCACCTGTGTTTTTCAGTTAATGCGCGGGCCGGACGTCCCCCCGGCCAGTTTGTGCGCTATTTTACCAGAAGGCTTACTTCCATTCATCGTCTACCCTGAGCGTCAGCACACGCTCATCGCGCAGCTGGCGGAACCAGGACGCTGATTTCTTTGCCCGCCGTGCGCGTTGATTTTCAAGGTCGATCTCAATCAGCCCGTAGCGGTTTTTAAACGCGTTCATCGGGGAGACATTGTCGGTGAAGGCCCACAGCATATAACCGTGACAGTTCGCCCCCGCCTCCCGCGCCAGCAGCGTGTAGTAGAGATGTTCGCTGATAAACGCGATGCGGTACGTGTCGTCAATGACGCCGTCACGATTGCGATACTGCGCTTCGTTCTCCACGCCCATCCCGCTTTCCGCCACAAACCAGTCAATGTTGCGATAGTCGTTTTTAATCCGCATCGCCATGTCGTAAATAATGCGCGGAAAGATCTCCCAGCCGCGGGAGGTGTTCATACGCCGTCCGGGCAGCTCAAACGGCTCGTAGTAGTACGCCGGATGGAACGGCGTCTCCGGGTGCCAGGCGCGGGACGGGGCTTTGACGCGATGCGGGTAATAGAGGTTAATGCCCAGCTCATCGACGGTGTTGTCGGCAATCAGCGCCAGCTCGTCAGCCGTGTAGTCCCACTGCACCTGATGCTGCGCCAGCAGGGTAAAGAGCGCCTGCGGATAGCGCCCGTGCACCAGCGGGTCGAGAAAGACGCGGTTGTAGAACAGATCGTACATCTCTGCCGCTCGCACGTCATGCGGCGCGCGGGATCGCGGATAGGTCACTTCCGGGTTAAGAATACAGCCCACCGTGCCGTCATACCCTTTCTCGCGAAACAGCTTCACCACTTTCGCCGTCGCCAGCACCTTATGGTGGTTCCACTGCATCCAGGTGCTGGTGCTCTGCTCATAGGGCCAGCGCAGCGCGTCAAGGTAGACGCGCGTCTGGACCACAATCGGTTCGTTGAAGGTAAACCAGCGGGTGACTTTGCCGTGAAAGCGCTCAAATACCTTTTCCGCATAGCGAACGAACAGCTCGACGACGTGCTTTGACGCCCAGCCGCCGTAGGTCTCCAGCAGTACGCCCGGCAATTCGTAGTGTTCCAGGCAGATCATCGGCTCAATGCCCTGACGGTGCATTTCATCGAACAGCGCGTCGTAATACGCGGCGTACTCTTCATCTACCGTCGCATTTTCATAGTCGGTTAAAAAGCGCGACCAGTTGATCGAAGTGCGATAGTGCGTCAGTCCCGCCTGCTTCATCAGCGCTACATCTTCGCGGAAGCGATTGATAAAGTCGGTTGCCACCGCCGGACCATAGCCGTTATGCCAGACGTGACGATCGTTCATGTACCAGAGATCGATCCACGAATCCTGCCCCGGCTTTTTGCCGCTCCAGCCCTCGGTCTGCCAGGCCGATGCCGCCGCGCCCAGAATAAAATCTTGCGGTATGGCTATCTGTTTTGTGCTCATCGTATCCTCATGCGTTATCGGTGGCTTGTTGCAGTGCGGCCTGCTCTGCGCGGCGTGAAGCAATTTTCACAAACGGCAGATAGATAATCACCGCGGTCACGATGCAGATAAACTGGGTGATGACCGCCCCCATGGAGCCCGCCGTTGACAGCCAGGCGTTGATCAGCGGCGGCGTGGTCCAGGGCACCATTACCACAGCTTTCCCGGCAAATCCGGTCACGGTGGCAAAGTAACCAATCGAGCCCGTCACCAGCGGCGTGATGATGAAGGGGATAGCCAGGATCGGGTTGAGCATGATTGGCATACCGAAGATCACCGGCTCATTGATATTAAAAATACCCGGCCCGATGGAGAGCTTGGCTATCTCCTTCATCTCTTTACGTTTGGTGGCAATCATGACGGCTATCAGCAGGCCGATGGTCAGGCCGGAGCCGCCGATGCTCATATAGACGTCCCAGAACGGCATGGTGATGATGTTTGGCACCTCTTTGCCCTGCTCGAACGCGCTCATGTTAACGGTGATTGCCCCCAGCAGCAGCGGCTCGCGGATCGGCTTGATCATCTGGTTGCCGTGAATACCAATCACCCAGAACAGCTGGGCGACAAACATCAGCAGCAGGATCCCCGGCAGGCTTTGCACCACGCGCTCCAGCGGCTGTTGTACCACCTGATAAACCGCGTCGTAGAGATACATGCCGGTAACCTGATGAAACACGAAGCCAAAGGTGGCGATGGCGGTGGTGGTGATAATGGCCGGGATCAGCGCAGAGAACGACGCGGCAACGTTCGGCGGCACCGTGTCCGGCATCCTGATTTTCAGCCCCTTGCGGTTTTCCAGCCAGCAGTAGATCTCCACCGACAGGATGGCGATAAACATACCGAGGAACAGGCTGCGGGTATCTGAGAACTGGCGCAGCAGCACATCTTTCACCACGTGCATCTCACCGTCCACCAGCATTTCCACCGTGGTCGGCGTCACGCAGATAAAGCAGATCACCGCCAGCAGGCCGGGGAACAGGGACTTAATGCCGTTAATACGCCCCAGCTCAATGCCGATTAAAAACACCGCGCCGATGTTGAGAAAATTCAGCGTGGCATAGTTGAGCGCGCTGGTGATCGGCTTTAAGGCCGCGAGAAACGACAGCGACTGAAAGCTCGCCAGACCGTTTTTCGGATCCAGCACCATATTGGAGATCAATACCGAGAACGCCCCCACTATGATGACTGGCATTAAGGTAATAAACGCAGACTTGATCGCCTGGATATAGCGATAGCTGTTGAAGGTAGTGGCAAAACTGCCCAGAGCGTCGATCAGTTTTTCCTGAAATGCCATAGGGTAATACCTCAGTAAAAGGGCTTTTATTGAATAAGGTGTACAGCCGGATACTATTGGTATGCCAAAAATAGCGTCCACAGGCGATTTGTTCTGTGATTAAGCTCCCAACGCCGTTAGAGGTATTCCAGATTATGATTTATCACCATTTTGGTATACCAATGACAGGCATTTATTCCGCGGGCGAGGATCGTTACTGAAAAGCGTGATCGTTATGGGGTTTTGTCCTTCCCACGTCGCTTATGCGCCGGATGGTCTGTGTTAAACTGCAAACCATTACGTGGAAACAGGAATTTCGAATGGCAACAATGCTGGATGTCTCACTGCGTGCGGGCGTGTCGAAGGCCACCGTTTCGCGCGTGCTGAACGGCACAGGTCAGGTTAAAGAGAGCACGCGCCAGCAGGTATTTCGCGCGATGGAGGAGCTGGGCTATCGTCCGAACTTTCTCGCGCGCTCGCTGGCTAACCAGACCAGCAACAGCATCGGTCTGGTCGTCTCGACGTTCGACGGTTTTTACTTTGGTCGTTTGCTACAGCAGGCGTCACGGCAGACCGAAACGCACGGTAAACAGCTGATTGTTACCGACGGTCACGATGCCCCTGAACAGGAAGAACTGGCGGTGCAGATGCTCGCCGACCGCAAGTGCGACGCCATCGTGCTGTACACGCGTTACATGAGCGAAAAGACGATCCTGAAGCTGATCAACAGCGTGCAGACGCCGCTGGTGATCATTAACCGCGAAGTGAGCCAGGCGGCGGATCGCTGCGTCTTCTTTGAACAGCAGGACGCAGCCTTCAAAGCGGTGGATTACCTGATAAGCCAGGGCCATCGGGAGATCGCCTGTATCACCGTCCCGATCCACACCCCAACGGGTAAAGCGCGGCTGATGGGCTACCGCAAGGCGCTGGAGAAGCACGGTATTCGTCTCGATGAGCGGCGGATTAAATACGGCGATGCAGGCATGACGCGGGGTTACGAGCTGTGCAAGGAGCTGATTGCGGAAAAGACATCGTTCAGCGCCCTGTTTGCCTGTAATGATGATATGGCCCTGGGCGCCTCCAAAGCATTACACCAGGCCGGGCTGAAGATCCCGCAGGATATTTCGCTGTTTGGTTTTGACGATGCCCCCAGCGCAAAGTGGCTGGAGCCTGCCCTGTCGTCGGTGTATTTGCCGATCGACAACATGATCGTGACGGCGATCGACCAGGCGATCCGGCTGGCAAAAAACCAGCCGGTTGAAGCGATCCCACCGTTCACCGGCACGCTGGTGTTACGCGATTCGGTGACAACAGGGCCCTGGTTTAATCAGACCAGCTCTAACGCCAGCAATTCCTGAATGGTCTGGCGACGGCGAATCAGCCGCGCCACGCCATTATCAAACAGCACTTCCGGCAGCAGCGGACGGCTATTGTAGTTCGAAGACATAGACGCCCCGTATGCACCGGTATCATGCAGCACCAGATAATCTCCCGGTTTTACCTCTGGCAGCGAACGGGTTTCGACTTTCCCGCCTTCCTGCTGAGTAAAGACGTCACCGGATTCACACAGCGGGCCGGCAACAACGGTCTCGATGCGCGGGGCGTTGACCAGATCGCGGCCATCGGCGGCAAGCGCGGTGATGTGATGATAGCTGCCGTACATGGACGGGCGCATCAGGTCGTTGAAGCCAGCATCAATCAGCACAAAGTGACGGCTTCCCATCTCCTTCACGCTCCGCACCTGCGCCACCAGCACGCCAGCTTCGGCGACCAGGAAACGACCCGGCTCAATCTCCAGCTTCACCGCATGGCCCAGATGAGCGGCAATGCTGTCACGCGCGGCGCTCCACAGGCCGTAATAGTGATCCGTGTCGATCGCCTCCTCCCCTTCGCGGTAAGGGATCGAAAGCCCTCCCCCGGCGGAGATCGCCTCCAGATCTTGGCCAAAATCGATAACCTGACGCACCATCGCGCCACAGACCTGCTCAAGATGGCCATAATCCACGCCGGATCCGATATGCATGTGAATACCCACCAGCTTAAGGTTGTAACGTTGTAAAACCTCCAGCGCCGCAGGCATATCGGCATACCAAATCCCGTGCTTGCTGTTTTCGCCCCCGGTGTTGGTTTTCTGACTGTGACCGTGACCAAAGCCCGGGTTGATGCGCAGCCAGACGCGATGGCCCGGGGAAACCTGCCCAAGCTGTTCCAGCATATCCACCGAACCGGCATTCACCGGGATTTGCAGCTCGTGCACGCGCGCCAGCGTGGCGTCGTCTATCAGGTCAGCGGTGAAGACGATCGCGTCGCTATCGGCCTTTGGATCAAACCCGGCCGCCAGCGCACGTTCGATTTCACCCAGCGATACGGAGTCAACCTTCACGCCCTGCTCGCGCATCAGGCGCAGAATATGAATATTGGAGCAGGCCTTCTGCGCAAAACGCACCACGTCAAACTGATGCAGCGCGGCGATTTTCTCGCGAACAATCTGCGCATCGTAGACCCACACCGGACAGCCGAATTCGGCAGGCAGGCGCAGCAGGTTATCGGCGTTTAAATCGGTTTCGGTCTGGTTGAGCGGGCGTGGCATGGTCGTCTCCGGTATTCTGTTTTTTATCATTACGCCACAGCCTGAAGAGAATAAAAAATATCGTTTTATCGTGAGTCTATGCAAAAATGATATGGACCACGCTCAGCCATCAGGTGCCCTATGCCCGCCGTTAACCTACGCCATATCGAGATTTTTCATGCGGTGATGACCACCGGCAATCTCACTGAAGCCGCGCAGATGCTGCACACCTCGCAGCCGACGGTCAGCCGCGAGCTGGCGCGTTTTGAAAAAGTGCTGGGGCTGAAGCTGTTTGAACGCACCCGCGGCAGGCTGCATCCAACGGTGCAGGGTTTACGTCTTTTTGAGGAGGTTCAGCGCTCCTGGTACGGGCTGGACAGGATCGTGAGCGCGGCGGAGAGCCTGAGGGAGTTTCGCCAGGGCGAGCTGTCCATCGTCTGCCTGCCGGTCTTTTCTCAGTCATTCCTGCCGGTACTGCTACAGCCGTTTCTGGCCCGCTATCCGGAGGTCAGCCTGACCATCGTGCCGCAGGAGTCGCCGCTGCTGGAGGAGTGGCTTTCGGCCCAGCGCCACGATCTGGGTCTGACCGAAACCCTCGTCACGCCAGCGGGAACGGAACGCACGGAGCTGCTCTCGCTGGATGAGGTCTGCGTGCTGCCTGCCAGCCACCCGCTTGCTTTCAAAGCAGTTCTGACCCCGGCAGATTTTCACGGTGAGAACTATATCAGCCTGTCGCAGACCGACAGCTACCGGCAGCTTCTGGATGGCCTGTTTGCCGAACATCAGGTGAAGCGGCGGATGGTGATGGAAACGCACAGTGCGGCATCAATTTGCGCGATGGTGCGCGCGGGCGTGGGTATTTCGGTGGTGAACCCGCTCACGGCTATGGACTACGCCAGCAGCGGCGTGGTTCTGCGCCGTTTTAGCGTTTCCGTTCCCTTTACCGTAAGCCTGATCCGCCCGCTGCACCGGCCCGCCTCAGCGCTGGTTGATGCCTTTAGTGAACACCTGATTGCGCACGCGCGTCAGGTGGCGCTTCGCTTACCTGACCTGCAAAAACCTTTATGACAGCATAAACTCCACCGCATCCGCGGCATGGATGGCGGCGGTATCAAAGACCGGTATCGGGCTTTGGTCTGCCGGCACCAGCAGGCCAATTTCGGTACAGCCGAAGATGACTCCTTCCGCCCCCTGCTGCGCCAGTTTCTCAATCACGCTGACGTACCAGGCGCGCGAAGCTTCGCTGAAGGTGCCGAGGCACAGTTCATCAAAAATAATCTGGTTAATGCGCGCCCGGTCTGCCTCCTCCGGGATCAGGCTTTCAATCCCGAACTGGCTACTCAGCCGCCCGCGGTAAAAATCCTGCTCCATGGTGTAGCGCGTCCCCAGCAGCGCCACGCGCGTCATGCCGGCGGCACGTATGGCACGCCCGGTGGCATCCGCGATATGTATGAACGGCAGCGAACAGCGGTCTTCAATATGCGACGCCACCTTATGCATGGTGTTGGTACACAGCAGAATACCCTGCGCGCCCGCACGCTCCAGGCCAAGTGCGGCGTCTGCCAGCATTTGCCCGGCTTTGTCCCACTCCCCGCTCGACTGGCAGGCTTCTATTTCATGGAAATCCACACTGTGCAGCAGCAGGCTGGCCGAATGCAGACCGCCCAGACGCTGTTTGACGCCTTCATTAATCAGGCGGTAGTACGGGATCGTTGATTCCCAGCTCATGCCCCCTAACAGACCGATCGTTTTCATCTTTCCTCCTGTACGTTTCACCCAGTGAAGCAAACTTGTGATCGCCTTTCCAGTTATTTGGCTAAACGTTTTCTTTTCGCTGCGGCTGAGATAAGTTAAATGAAACAATGTTTCATTACATAACAGGGCGAAAATATGTTTATTTTCCATAAAGAGACCACGCTTGAGGATTTGGGCAACGGCGTGACGCGTCGTATTCTGGCGCACGATGGCAGGATGATGGCGGTGGAAGTGAATTTCGAGCAAGGTGCGATTGGCCCGCTGCATAACCACCCGCATGAGCAGCTCACCTACGTTCTCTCGGGGGAATTTGAGTTCACCATTGGCGAGGAAAAGCATGTGGTGACGGCGGGCGACACTCTCTATAAAAAGCCGCACGTGATGCACGGCTGCGTTTGCCTCAAACCCGGCACCTTGCTGGATACCTTTACGCCGGTACGCGAGGATTTCCTGAAATAAAAAAAGGCGCTCATCAGAGCGCCTTTTTTCATGTTATTCCGTAACCGGCTCAGGAAGTTGTTCCGGCAGCGGGCTGCGGGAGCGCATTGCTTCGCGCAGCAGCACGCTGCCACAGGCGAACAGCCCACCCAGAATACCCGCCAGCAGCACGATCAGTGCTTTGCCCGGGCCATCTTTTTTCACCGGCATAGAAGGAGAGAGCTGGTATTTGAACGGCTCCAGGCTCACGTCTTCGAAGGAGAGTTTTTGCAGCTGCGCCAGATAGTATTCGCGGTTCTGGAAATCGGCGTTCAGCTCAGAAACATCCTTCAGATTTTTTTCAATCTGCAATTTCTGCGCAATCCCGTCCGCGCCGAGCGCGACGGAGTAATCCGGATCGTCTTTCACCGCCTGTCCGTTACTGTAAACCGGCTTTTTGATCCCTGCCGCGTTCGCCACTTCCAGCGAGTAGTTAAGGCGTTGCAGGTTGGTATTGTGGATATTGGTCAGTCGAACCCGATCCAGCTCCAGCTGCTGCTGAACCGTTTTGGTTCTCAGGATCAGCTGATCGCGGATGTTTTGCATGGTCTCCTGCTCGACGATGCGGGAAATGTACTGAATGTAACCATTTAACACTTTCTGCGCGTCCTCTGCCGTTGGGGCAGTGAAGCTTAACGTCCAGGATAGATACGGTGCTTTATCAGCATTTTTTTCCTGGGTGTTATCAATAGCCTTCATCTTTTCGGCGATATTGACCACCGCGCGGTGCAGCTCCAGCGGGTCAACCTCGGTGCCATCGAGCTGAGCCATCACGTAAGGAGAGCTCTTCATGTACTCTTCAAGCAGGGACTGAGACTGAAACTTTTTGATAAACAGATTAAATACATCCGCACGGGTAACTTTAACGTCCACATCAAGCACCTGCAGCGTCACCATCATCTGGCGCAGCGAACTCCACTGCGTCTGTTCCGCTGGCGTAATGACCGCTTTACTGGTCCATTTTTGCGGTATCAGGAAGGCGATTGCCAGGCCGACCAGTGCAAATGCAAACACAATGGTAATGATGCGTTTTTTTGCTGCCAGCAGGACGTCCAGCAGACCCAGGAGATCTATTTCTTTAGCGCTCACCGCCGGGGGAGCATAGTGAGGAAAGTTGAGATCCGTATGTTGTTTGAAATCCATTGCTGACATAACTGTTCTTCTTTTAAGGATGCAGTGAAATTCTGCCTGACTGGTTCCGGTTTGAGAAATCATACAAGAATGTAAGAATTATCTGAATGCCGAATTGGTACATCTGTAGACCTGCTATCAGATCTGGTAGTTAGCCACGCTGCGTGACTAATGTTTTTCCCGTTTCCACTTGTGCTTCGTATCGCCTCCTCGCAGCCCCGACGAACGTCCGTGAAAAGGCAAAAATGCCACCTCCCTCACTATATTGAAACAGCGTTTCGACGCTGATCACATTTCCATCATTAAGCGAATGACGCAGAAATAAATCGCAATAATATAAAATAAAACGATGTTTTAGTATCCAAGAACGGCGGTTCAGCTCTTTTGAAACCCAACGCATTTAGCGCAAAGAGGAAGGCAAAAAAGCGTTAAAAAACAATTTTATATTTAGCCGACGCCAGATATTGCACCCTAAAATTCAGCTCTCATGCCGCGCGATGCTGGCCTGGGAAGATGTAACAAAGCAGATTCCGTTTTAAACCATTGATCGCCAGGTAGGTATGTATGAATGAAAACAAGCTGCTGGGGCTCGCATGGATATCACCCTACATCATCGGGTTGATACTCTTTACGGCATTCCCCTTCGTCTCATCATTTTTCCTCAGCTTTACGGATTACGATTTGATGAGTCCGCCGGTGTTTAACGGCATCGAAAACTATCGCTACATGTTTACCGAAGACACGCTCTTCTGGAAATCCATGGGCGTGACCTTTGCATACGTATTTTTAACCATTCCGTTAAAGCTCGCCTTCGCATTAGGGATTGCCTTTGTCCTGAACTTTAAATTACGCGGCATCGGATTTTTCCGTACTGCCTACTATATTCCGTCGATCCTCGGCAGTTCCGTCGCCATTGCCGTATTGTGGCGCGCCTTATTTGCCATCGATGGCCTGCTGAACAGCTTTATCGGCGTATTTGGTTTTGACCCGGTGAACTGGCTGGGTGAACCGTCACTGGCGCTAATGTCCGTTACCCTGCTGCGCGTCTGGCAGTTCGGTTCCGCGATGGTCATCTTCCTGGCCGCGCTGCAAAACGTACCGCAGTCCCAGTATGAAGCGGCGATGATCGATGGCGCATCGAAATGGCAGATGTTCATGAAGGTGACCGTGCCGCTGATTACGCCGGTGATCTTCTTCAACTTCATCATGCAGACCACGCAGGCGTTCCAGGAATTTACCGGGCCGTACGTGATCACCGGCGGCGGGCCGACCTATTCGACCTACCTGTTCTCGCTCTACATCTACGACACCGCGTTTAAGTATTTCGATATGGGTTATGGCGCGGCGCTGGCGTGGATCCTGTTCCTTGTGGTGGCCGTCTTCGCCGGTATCGCCTTTAAGTCGTCGAAATACTGGGTGTTCTACTCCGCCGATAAAGGAGGCAAAAATGGCTGATATTCAACAACTCTCCACGGCAAGAAGCATCGCCGAACGCGAAGTAGCCCGCACGCTGCGCAGAGAGAAAATCAACGCCACCGTTCGCTATGCGATCCTGCTGTTTGTCGGCCTGCTGATGCTTTACCCGCTGGTGTGGATGTTCTCCGCGTCGTTCAAACCGAACCACGAGATCTTCACCACCCTGAGCCTGTGGCCTGCCCATGCCACCTGGGACGGCTTCATCAACGGCTGGAAAACCGGCACCGAGTACAACTTCGGCCACTACATGCTGAACACCTTTAAGTATGTGATCCCGAAAGTGATCCTGACCATTATCTCCTCCACCATCGTGGCGTATGGCTTTGCCCGCTTCGAGATCCCGTGGAAGAAGTTCTGGTTCGCCACGCTCATTACCACCATGCTGCTGCCAAGCACCGTGCTGCTGATCCCGCAGTACCTGATGTTCCGTGAGATGGGCATGCTGAACAGCTATATGCCGCTGTACCTGCCGCTGGCCTTCGCCACCCAGGGGTTCTTCGTCTTCATGCTGATCCAGTTCCTGCGCGGCGTCCCGCGTGACATGGAAGAGGCGGCGCAGATTGACGGCTGTAACTCCCTTCAGGTGCTGTGGTACGTGGTTGTGCCGATCCTTAAACCGGCCATTATCTCCGTCGCCCTGTTCCAGTTCATGTGGTCCATGAACGACTTTATCGGGCCGCTGATTTATGTCTACAGCGTGGATAAATACCCGATTGCACTGGCGCTGAAAATGTCCATCGACGTCACCGAAGGGGCGCCGTGGAACGAAATTCTGGCAATGGCGAGCATCTCCATTCTGCCATCCATCATTGTCTTCTTCCTGGCACAGCGCTACTTCGTACAGGGCGTCACCAGCAGCGGAATTAAAGGTTAAGAGGGAAATACCATGGCTGAAGTTATTTTCAACAAGCTGGAAAAGGTCTACTCCAACGGTTTTAAAGCGGTACACGCTATCGATCTTAAAATCGCCGAAGGGGAATTCATGGTGATCGTCGGCCCATCCGGCTGCGCCAAATCCACTACTCTGCGCATGCTGGCGGGACTGGAAACCATCAGCGGCGGCGAGGTGCGTATCGGCGACAAGATCGTGAACAACCTCGCGCCGAAAGAGCGCGGGATTGCGATGGTGTTCCAGAACTACGCCCTCTATCCACACATGACGGTGCGCGAGAATCTGGCCTTTGGCCTCAAGTTGAGCAAGCTGCCGAAAGATCAGATTGAGTCCCAGGTGAATGAAGCCGCTAAAATTCTTGAGCTTGAAGAGCTGCTTGACCGCCTGCCGCGCCAGCTTTCCGGCGGCCAGGCGCAGCGCGTGGCGGTAGGCCGTGCGATTGTGAAAAAGCCGGATGTGTTCCTGTTCGATGAGCCGCTTTCAAACCTCGACGCCAAACTGCGCGCCTCAATGCGTATCCGTATTTCCGACCTGCACAAGCAGCTGAAGAAATCCGGAAAACCGGCCACCACCGTTTACGTGACCCACGACCAGACCGAAGCGATGACCATGGGCGACCGCATCTGCGTGATGAAGCTCGGCCATATCATGCAGGTGGATACGCCGGACAATCTCTACCACAAGCCGAAGAACATGTTCGTAGCGGGCTTTATCGGCGCGCCGGAGATGAATATACGCAAAAGCGTGCTGGTCGAAAAAGCGGGACAGCTGCACATCGCCATTGGTGATGAAAGCATGCCGCTGAACGCGGAGAAGCAGGAGAAAGTCGCCGCTTACGCGGGTCAGGAGATCTTCTTCGGCGTGCGTCCGGAATTTGTGTCGCTCTCTGATGAGCCCTTCCCGAACGGCGGCTGTAGTGGGGAGATGGTGCGCGTTGAGAACATGGGCCACGAATTCTTTGTGTACCTGAAGGTCGCGGACTACGAACTGACCGCCAGAATCCCGTCCGATGAAGCTAAACCAATGATTGATAAGGGACTTCATCGTAAGGTGTATTTCACGTTTGATATGAATAAGTGTCATATTTTTGACGCAAAAACTGAACAGAACCTCTCTCTCTGATGGAGTGATAAAAATGAAAAAAGTGCTTTTAAGCGCAGCTATCTCCGCGACCCTGGGCCTTACCGCTTTGCCATCGATGGCGCAGAATGTGGATTTACGGATGTCCTGGTGGGGCGGCAACGGCCGTCACCAGGTCACCCTGAAAGCGCTGGAGGAGTTCCATAAGCAGAACCCGGACATCAACGTGAAAGCGGAATACACCGGCTGGGACGGTCACCTCTCCCGTCTGACCACCCAGATTGCGGGTGGAACCGAGCCAGACGTAATGCAGACGAACTGGAACTGGCTGCCGATCTTCTCCAAAACCGGTGACGGCTTCTACGATCTGAACAAGTTGAAGGAGGTGATCGACCTGTCGCAGTTCGATCCCAAAGAGCTGCAAACCACCACCGTGGATGGCAAGCTGAACGGCATTCCGATCTCGGTGACGGCGCGGGTGTTCTACTTCAATGACGAAACCTGGAAAAAAGCGGGTATTGCGTACCCGAAAACCTGGGACGAGCTGATGGCGGCCGGTAAAACCTTCGAGAGCAAGCTCGGTAAGCAATACTATCCGGTGATCCTGGAGCACCAGGATACGCTGGCGCTGCTGAATTCGTACATGATCCAGAAGTACAACATTCCTGCGGTGGATGAGAAAACCAAAAAGTTCAGCTACACAAAGGAACAGTGGGTGGAGTTCTTCCAGACCTACAAAAAGCTGATCGACAGCCACGTCATGCCGGACACCAAATACTATGCCTCGTTTGGTAAGAGCAACATGTATGAGATGAAGCCGTGGATCCAGGGAGAATGGGGCGGCACCTATATGTGGAACTCCACCATCAACAAATATTCCGACAACCTGAAGCCACCGGCGAAACTGGAGCTGGGCAGCTACCCAATGCTGCCGGGTGCCACCGACGCGGGCCTGTTCTTCAAACCGGCGCAAATGCTGTCGATTGGTAAGTCGACCAAAAACCCGGAAGCGGCGGCGAAGCTGATTAATTTCCTGCTCAACAGCAAAGAAGGGGTCGATACGTTGGGCCTTGAGCGTGGCGTACCGCTGAGCAAAGTGGCGGTGCAGTATCTGACCGAAGACGGCACCATTAAAGAGGACGATCCTTCCGTGGCAGGCCTGCGTCTGGCGCAGTCGTTGCCGGCGAAACTCACCGTCTCGCCATACTTTGACGACCCACAGATTGTGGCGCAGTTCGGTACTTCTTTGCAGTATATCGACTACGGGCAGAAAACCGTGGAAGAGACGGCCGCTGACTTCCAGCGTCAGGCGGAGCGTATTTTGAGACGTGCGATGCGGTAAACACTAAGCCGCTTACCCGGCCTACACGGTATCGTAGGCCCGGTAAGCGAAGCGCCACCGGGCAATTACATTACACGCCGATATTACGTAGTTTCTCCCCTCTCATCAGCTTGCGTTCAATATGCTCCAGGGTCACGCCCTTGGTTTCGGGGATCAGCCAGAAGGTCACACCGATAAACGCCACGTTCAGCACCGTATAGAGCCAGAAGGTGCCTGCCGCGCCAATCGCATCCAGCAGCGTCAGGAAGGTCGCGCCAATGATCATGTTCGACACCCAGTTGGTGGTGGTGGAACAGGTGATACCAAAGTCACGGCATTTCAGCGGCTGTATTTCAGAGCACAGGATCCACACCACCGGCGCGGCGCTCATCGCGTAACCGGCGATACACATCATGGTCATGCCCACGGAGAGCCAGGAGAGGCCGCTTGACGCCGTGCCATTATCGAACTGCATCAGGCAGTAGCCAAGGATTAAGGTGCCGAGCGCCATCACGCTAAAGCCAATTTTCAGGGCGGGTTTACGTCCGGCCTTATCAACGGTGAACACCGCGATAAAGGTGGCGAACATAAAGGTCAGCCCCACCACCAGCGTGGCGATCATCTGCTGTTCGGTGGTGGTAAAACCGGCCATTTTAAAAATGCGCGGGGCGTAATACATAATGATGTTCATCCCCGTAAACTGCTGCATCGCCTGTAACAGCATGCCGAGGAACACCGCGCGGCGCACGTTGCGGTTCGCCTTAAACAGGGACCAGCCGCCCTGCTTCAGCTTCAGGCTTTCGCGGATTTCGTTCAGCTCTTCACGCGCTTTTTCAGACGTGTCGCGCAACATGCGCAGCACCTCTTCCGCCTCCACGTGACGCCCTTTTTGCGCCAGCCAGCGCGGGCTGTTCGGCAGGAAAATGACTAACACAATCAGCAGCAGCGCAGGCAGCGCCAGCACGCCAAGCATTGCCCGCCAGTTGCCGCTGTAGCTAAAGTACGTATCCGACAGAAACGCCAGCACGATACCGAGCGTCACCATCAGCTGATACATACTGATCATCTTCCCGCGCACGTTCTCGCTTGCCATTTCAGAGAGATAAAGCGGCGCGGTGTAGGACGCGATACCCACCGCTACGCCAAGCAACACGCGTGAAAGCAGCAGCACTTCTATGTTTGTCGCAAACGCGGAGCCAATGGAGCCTGCGACGAACAGGATCGCCCCAACCATCAGGCTGTATTTGCGCCCGAGACGGAACGACAGCCAGCCGTTAAACAACGCGCCGATGGCCGCGCCCAGCATCATGCTGCTCACCACCCACTCTTGCAGGCGGTTGCTTAACGTAAAGTGGTCGGTAATAAAGGGCAGTGCGCCAGCGATAACGCCGATATCCAGACCAAACAGTAGACCGGCTACGGCGGCCGCAACAGAAACAAACTGGTTCATGCGTCGGGTATCGCGCAGCGCAGCGGGCATAAGGGTAGAGTCATTTATAGATGTCATAGTTTCCTGCCTCAACAGCGAAATTCGTTAAGTGAAATTACGAGATACCGGAAGAAAGTGTCAGGTCGGAACTGGTGAAGATATGGATTATTTCGCTACGACATACCGTTCTGTGATGGACATTACAATTTCAAATCAGGGTGGTTTAACCTTATTTTTTATTAATTAGTTAATATTTAAGCAATAAATGTGTGATACCCGTCATTTATTCCTTTTTAGTATGGATTTTTCATCTTTAAGGATATGGATAAAGCCAATTTTGGCGCAAAAAAAACCTCTACCCGAGGGCAGAGGTTCTTTATTAAGGCTGAATTAACGTGCCAGCCAGCCGCCGTCAACGGCGACGGTATAGCCGTTAATGTAATCCGAAGCCGGAGAAGCCAGGAACACAACCGGGCCCATCAGATCGCTCGGCAGACCCCAGCGACCCGCTGGAATACGTTCCAGAATTGCCGCGCTGCGCTCTTCATCAGCACGCAGCTGCTGGGTATTGTTGGTGGCCATGTAGCCCGGCGCAATCGCGTTGACGTTGATATTGTGCTGCGCCCACTCGTTCGCCAGCAGACGGGTCACGCCCATCACGGCGCTCTTCGATGCGGTGTAAGACGGTACGCGGATGCCGCCCTGGAAAGAGAGCATGGAGGCAATATTGATGATCTTGCCGCCTTTCCCCTGCGCGATGAAGTGCTTCGCAGCCGCCTGGGACATAAAGAACACGCTCTTGATGTTCAGGTTCATCACGTCGTCCCAGTCCGTTTCGCTGAAGTTAATCGCATCTTCACGGCGAATCAGGCCCGCATTGTTGACCAGAATATCGATATGCCCGAACTCCGCCACCGCGCGATCCAGCAGTTCAGGGATCGCATCGATTTTGCGCAGGTCCGCGGTCAGGCTCAGGAAACGACGGCCCAGCGCGGTGACGCGCTCGATGGTTTCCGTTGGCTCTACGATGTTAATCCCGACGATATCACAGCCCGCTTCCGCCAGACCTAACGCCATACCCTGCCCCAGCCCGGTGTCACACCCGGAAACCACAGCCACTTTACCCTGCAGAGAAAATGCATCCAGAATCATGTTTGTTCCTTAATCGTTCAGCGCCTGTCACCAACAGGCAGATGTGTGCTTAACTGCCTGCGACTAGCGCAGATCCTTAACAGCGACGTGGTCCATGTCATCGAAGACCTGGTTTTCACCGACCATACCCCAGATAAAGGTATAAGCTTTCGTTCCCACGCCAGAGTGGATGGACCAGCTTGGCGAAATGACCGCCTGCTCGTTGTGCATCACGATATGGCGAGTTTCCTGCGGCTGTCCCATCATGTGGAACACGCAGGCATCTTCATCCATGTTGAAGTAGAAATAGACTTCCATGCGGCGCTCGTGGGTATGGCACGGCATGGTGTTCCACAGGTTGCCCGGCGCAAGCTCGGTCAGCCCCATGCTGAGCTGGCAAGTTTCCAGCACATCCGGTACGAAGTATTTATTGATGGTGCGGCGGTTGCTGGTGAGGTTGTCACCAAGGGTCACCGGGGCAACGTCCGCTGGCGTGACTTTTTTGGTTGGGTAAGTCGTATGAGCCGGGGCGCAGTTGTAGTAGAACTTCGCCGGTTTGCTGCCATCGATGCTGGCGAACACCACTTCTTTCGCGCCTTTTCCGACGTACAGCGCGTCACGGTGACCAATTTCGTAGCACTGGCCATCGACGGTTATGGTGCCCGGCCCGCCAATGTTAATCACGCCCAGTTCACGGCGTTCGAGGAAGTAGCTCACGCCCAGCTGTTTGCCCACTTCACCGCCCACGGACACGGTTTTCGCCACCGGCATAATCCCGCCCACAATAATGCGGTCAATATGGCTGTAGACCATGGTGTACTTGTCGGCTTCGAACACTTGCTCAACTAAAAACTCACTGCGCAGCCCCTGAGTATCCAGCGTTTTTGCGTGCGCACTGTGGATGCTTTGTCTGACGTCCACGTAAACCTCCAGAATTGATCGTGCCCGAAGGCAAAGATGAATAACGAAACAATGTTCCGTTTTCGTGATGAACACATATTATCCCCTGTACATGGGGTTTTCAATTACATTTAAAACAACGTTTCATTTTTTCTGTATGTTTATGCCAGAAATGGTGTTTCGATCACGATAAATCTTTAAGCCCCTCAATCTGGCTAAAGAAACTGAGAATTTGCGCTGTCAGTCACACACAATGAAACGATGTTTTGATAATTTAACACCTAGTTTTCAACCTATATTACGCGTTCAAAGGAGTGCATTATGGCTAAAGGTATGCGGGTCAAGCTGAACTACGAGGTAAGCCGCGATCCGGATACAGGCGTGGAAGTTACCCGCCTGACCCCACCGGAAGTAACCTGTCATCGCAACTACTTTTACCAGAAGTGCTTCTTTAACGATGGCAGCCACCTGCTGTTCGCCGGGGAGTTCGACGGTCACTGGAACTATTACCTGCTGGATCTGAAAAACGCCGAAGCGGTGCAGCTGACCGAAGGCGCGGGCGATAACACCTTTGGCGGGTTCCTCTCTCCGGACGATCAATCCCTCTACTATGTGAAGAACGATCGCACCCTGCTTGAGGTGGATTTAAAGACGCTGGCAGAGCGCGAAGTGTACCGTGTCCCGGAAGAGTGGGTTGGCTACGGCACCTGGGTCGCGAACAGCGACTGCACCAAACTGGTGGGTATTGAGATTGCCAGACGTGACTGGACGCCACTCAACGACTGGAAAATTTTCCACGACTTCTTCCACAAAGGGCCGCACTGCCGCCTGCTGCGCGTTGATCTAAAAACGGGTGAAAGCACCACCATCCATGACGAGAAGATCTGGCTGGGACATCCGATTTATCGCCCGTTCGATGACAATACCGTGGCCTTCTGTCATGAAGGGCCACACGACCTGGTTGACGCCCGCATGTGGCTGGTCAACGAAGATGGCAGCAACGTGCGGAAAGTGAAAACGCACGCGGAAGGGGAAAGCTGCACGCATGAATTTTGGGTGCCGGACGGGTCCGCGCTGATCTACGTCTCTTACCTGAAAGGTCAGCAAGGGCGCACCATCTCCCGCTTCAATCCGGACACCGGCGTGAATGAAGCGGTAATGAACATGCCCGCCTGTTCGCACCTGATGAGCAACGTCGACGGCACCATGCTGGTTGGCGACGGTTCCGGCACGCCTGTCGATGTGAAAGACACCGGCGGCTACACCATTGATAACGATCCTTATCTGTATGCCTTTGACGTGGCGAAGAAAGCCTATTACCGCATTGCCCGTCATGACACTTCCTGGGCTACGGTGGCGAACAGCCGCCAGGTAACCCACCCGCATCCGTCCTTCACGCCGGACGAAAAAGCGGTGCTGTACAGTTCCGATAAAGACGGCAAACCAGCCCTCTATATCGCGAAACTCCCCGAGCAACCTGAAATGTTGCATGCCTGAATGAGTTAGTGTTTCTGTAACTGGCCTTGCCCTCCGATTCGGAGGGCTTTTTTTTGGGTGATTGCGGCGCTTTTTGCCGGGTGGCGCTAACGCTTACCCGGCCTACGAAACGACTGATTGGAGAGAAAGTGTATGCCGGGTAAGCGCATCGCCATCCGGCATACGAAACGACGGAGTGGAAGGAAAGTGTAGGCCGGGTAAGCGCATCGCCATCCGGCATACGAAACGACGGAGTAAAAGGAAAGTGTAGGCCGGGTAAGCGCAGGGCCACCCGGCATACGAAACGACGGAGTGGAAGGAAAGTGTAGGCCGGGTAAGCGCAGGGCCACCCGGCATACGAAACGACGGAGTGGAAGGAAAGTGTAGGCCGGGTAAGCGAAGCGCCACCCGGCGGTTTTTAGCGAAGAAGCTGGATTATCAGAAGGAGTACGCCACGCCTAAACGGAAACGGGTCTGGCGTTCGTCAGTGTCTTTAACCCCCACGTTGCCCACCTCAACATACGGTGCCCAGTTTTTATCCCATTTGTAGGCCAGCTTGGCGTTATATTCATTGGAATAATCTTTATTGTTATTTCGGGCCACGCCTTCAGAGCTTTTCGCGTAAACATAGTTCAGCTCGGTACGCCAGTCACCTAATACCCAACCGACCCACGCATCACCACGGTTAACTTTATCATCGTCCTTATTTGAGCTTGACGGGTAGCGGGTATATTCATAACGGTAACGCGCGGCCACGTAGAAGCCATTATCGAAACTATATTGCACATGCAGATTCGGTTTATAAATGGTACGACTGTCTGTGCTTTCAATCGTAAACGCAGGCGTCAGGGCGATATTGTCTGTCGCTTTCCAGCGCCAGCTAATCTGATCTTCGTGACCGTTCCCCACCACATCCGCGAATGGCTGATCTGCCTTGTCCCCGCCTGATTTCCACTTCGCCTCGACTGAAAAACCGAAGCCATTATCAAAGCGGTGCGAGACGGCAACACGGTCGGCATTCGAGCCGCTGTCAATATATTCGTGACGCAGATCGACGGTAACGGCGCTAACCGCAAAAGAGGCACTAATAAGGGAAGCAAGGAGCAGAGATTTCTTAAACATGAAAAAACCCTCAATTAAAATAACGTTTCGTTTTTATGAAACTTGAGTTTATTTTTTATGTACCGTTATTTTAGTGACAAGGATCGAAATTATTTGTTTCATTTTTTTTGGCAAAGATCGACGTGAACCTCATCAACAAAAAAGGCGTATAACGCATAAATTCCAGGCGTGAGATCACACTAAGAACTTCACAAAGCGAATAATTCACCGCGCAATAATTATTGTGGGCTTAAGAAAGAACGCAGAAGTGTTAAAAAAGGATTCTGCGGACATAAAAAAACCTCCCGAGGGAGGCTTTCTATGCGCAGAGGGGGAAATTACCGTTCGATAGCCAGGGCTACCCCCTGCCCTCCGCCAATGCAGAGCGTTGCGATCCCTTTTCGGGCGTTACGCTTTTTCATTTCGTGGACTAGCGACACCAGAATGCGGCAGCCGGAAGCGCCAATAGGATGACCGAGCGCGATCGCACCGCCGTTGACGTTGACCCGCAGCGGATCCCATTCCAGCATTTTCCCGACCGAGATCGCCTGTGCAGCAAAGGCTTCATTGACTTCAATCAGATCTACATCGTTCAGCTGCCAGCCCGCCCGCTCAAGACAGCGGCGCGTGGCATAGACCGGGGCGATCCCCATTAACGCAGGATCAACACCCACGCTGGCAAACGCTTTGATGCGCGCCAGCACCGGCAGCGCCAGCTCCTGGGCTTTGCTTTCACTCATCATCATCACCGCCGCCGCACCGTCGTTAATGGATGATGCGTTACCTGCCGTTACAGAACCGAGCGTTTCGAAGGCCGGATCGAGTTTTGCCAGCCCTTCTGCGCTGGCATCGGTGCGAGGCTGCTCGTCGGTATCAACGATGAGCGCTTCGCCGTTCTGGCGTTGGGTACTGACCGGGACAATTTCATCGCGAAAACGGCCGGAGTCGATCGCTGCACGCGCTTTTTGCTGCGAGCTAAGCGCATACGCATCCTGAAGCTCGCGGCTGATGCCGTATTCCCGCGCCAGGTTTTCCGCCGTTACGCCCATATGGTAGTCGTTGAAGGCGTCCCACAGCCCGTCATGAACCAGGCTGTCAAGCAGCTGACTGTTCCCGAGCTGCGCGCCGGTCCGGCTGTCGGTCAGGACATGCGGGGCGCGGCTCATGTTTTCCTGCCCTCCGGCAATGACCACGTCCGCTTCACCGCACTGGATGGCCTGCGTCGCAAGATGGAGCGCTTTCAAACCTGAACCACAGACGTCGTTGATGGTAATCGCCGAAACGGTATTAGGCAGGCCGCCCTTCAGCGCCGCCTGGCGCGCAGGGTTTTGTCCCGCGCCAGCGGTCAGCACCTGGCCGAGGATCACCTCATCAATTTCATGTGCGGCAACCCCGCTGCGTTCCACCAGCGCTCTTACCACCACGCTGCCGAGATCAACCGCAGAGTGACGCGCAAGCGCTCCCTGAAAACAGCCGATAGCCGTACGTAACGCACCCACTATAACGACATCTTTCATCACGACCTCTGTGCAAAATGACATGACGATAGTAGAGGATTGTTATCAACAATTGACGCAAATGTTTAAAATTAGTGAGTTTAGTCACAGGATTATCGTGCGTCCTGCAAGTACTGGCGCAGCCAGCTTCCGGCGACGCCGGGCGGGGTTCTTTTGTTCCATACCAGATCGATGGCAATCGACCTCGGCCAACCCGGCACGTTCAGCTGCACCAGCGATTTCGATGCGGCAAATTCGTCGACCAGCGCGCAGGGTAACGCGCACCAGCCAAAGCCCTGTACAGCCATGCTTAGCAGCAGCAGGTAGTTCGGCGCAGACCAGACCGGCCCGCGCGCAAGGGGCGCTTCCCGTTCAAGATAGGTACTCAGCCGCAGCTCGCGCCAGCCATGCAGCTCGTCCGCCTGCGTCTCATGTTGCCCTGCCAGAGGATGTCCGGCAGAAACGTAAATAGCCATCCGCGTCTGCATAGGCAGGCGGGTCGCGCCAATATCGGTCGGGTAGCTGTCGCGTGCTTCCGTCAGGCCAATTTGCGCCCGCTCCTTTTGCAGCAGATCGATCACGTCCTCCTCTTCCCCAATCAGGCACTCAAATTCGGTGTGCGGAAAACGCTGGTCGAACTGGCTCATCATCTCTTCCAGCACGGCCGGGTTAAGCGTATCGGAGAGAACAAAGGTAAAACGCGCCTCCGTTTGCGCCGTTAAGGATACGGCCAGCTCATCAAGGCGCGCGCTGGCGGCGAGGATTGACTGGACATAGCCCAGCACCTGTTCACCCTGGGCGGTTAACACCGGGTGACGGCCCGAGCGATCAAACAGCTCAAAGCCAAGGTCAGCTTCAAGGTTGGCGATGGAGGTGCTGATGGTGGACTGGCTTTTACGCAGCCGTCGTGCCGCAGCTGAAAACGAACCTGCGGCGACAGTTTCAACAAACGCGGTCAGTGCTTCGGGAGAATAACGCATGATGTATCTACTTTATCGATGGATACCATCTTTTATATATCACCTTATGCGATAAGAATAGGCCGCATTAACGCCCATTCTGGCGTCTATATGAGGTAAATATGCAACATCAGGATGCACTCCAACGTAAATTGCCGGAGCGGATCTTCCATGCCGTCTGTTTTGAAGGTATTGCTACGGCGATCCTCGCCCCTATGGCCGCGTGGCTAATGCAGCGCTCGGTGGTTGAAATGGGGGGTCTCACTATTATTCTGGCGACCACGGCAATGCTCTGGAACATTACCTATAACTTTGGCTTCGACCGTTTCTGGCCTGTCCAGCGGGTGAAGCGCACGGCAAAAGTGCGCGCCCTGCATGCGCTGGGTTTTGAATGCGGCTTTATTGTGATTGGCGTAACCATCGTTGCCGCCGTGCTGGGCGTGACGCTGTTCCAGGCCTTCACGCTGGAGATTGGTTTCTTCCTGTTCTTCCTGCCGTACACCATGCTCTACAACTGGGTGTATGACACCCTGCGGGAGAAAATTATCAAGCGCCGCCAGCAACGTCGCGCCCTGGCAAGCGAATGACCTTCCGGCCGGAGACCTTCTCCGGCCCAACCCCAGCGAAGCAACGGCGACCTCAACGCATAATTATGGTAAATTGCACTCCTTTTTGTTCGTTTTATAGTTGATACGTTGCTCTAATGTCGAAAATTTGGTCAAAAGAAGAGACTCTCTGGAGTTTCGCCCTCTACGGCACTGCCGTGGGCGCAGGAACCCTGTTCTTGCCCATTCAGCTCGGCTCTGCTGGCGCAATTGTCCTGCTGATCACCGCCCTTGTGGCGTATCCCTTAACCTACTGGCCGCATAAAGCGCTGGCGCAATTTATTCTGTCGTCGAAGACGAAAGGCAACGAAGGGATCACCGGTGCCGTTTCCCATTACTACGGCAAAAAGATCGGCAACCTCATCACCACGCTCTATTTCGTGGCCTTCTTTGTGGTGGTTCTGATTTACGCGGTGGCGATAACCAACTCACTTACTGAACAGCTGGCGAAACGGATGACGGTGGATACCAGCGTGCGGATGCTGGTGAGTTTTGGCGTGGTGCTGATTTTGAATCTGATCTTCCTGATGGGGCGGCACATCACCATTAAGGTGATGGGTTTCCTTGTCTTTCCGCTGATCGCCTATTTCCTGTTTGTCTCGCTGTATCTGACGGGCAGCTGGCAGCCGTCGCTGCTGACCAGCCAGATGGCCTTCGACCAGCATACGCTGCACCAGGTGTGGATATCGATCCCGGTGATGGTTTTCGCTTTTAGCCATACCCCGATCATCTCGACCTTCGCCGTAGATCGTCGCGAGAAATACGGTGAAGAGGCTATGGGTAAATGCAAAAAAATCATGAAAGTGGCGTACCTGATCATCTGCCTCAGCGTGCTGTTCTTTGTGTTCAGCTGCCTGCTTTCGATTCCACCGTCCTATATCGTGGCGGCAAAAGAGGAAGGGGTGACGATCCTGTCCGCGCTGTCGATGATGCCTTCGTCCCCGGCATGGCTGGGCATTTCCGGTATTATCGTGGCAATTATAGCGATGTCGAAATCGTTCCTCGGCACCTATTTTGGCGTGATTGAAGGGGCAACGGAAATTGTGAAATCGTCGCTGAATCAGGTGGGGGTGAAGAAAAGTCGCGCCTTTAACCGCGCGGTTTCGATTCTCGGCGTGTCGCTGATTACCTTTGCGGTCTGCTGCATCAACCCGAATGCGATCTCGATGATTTACGCCATCAGCGGTCCGCTTATCGCCATGATCCTGTTCATCATGCCGACGCTGTCGACGTACCTGATCCCGTCGTTAAAACCCTACCGCTCCATCGGTAACCTGCTGACGCTGATTGTGGGTGTGCTGTGTGTGTCGGTGATGTTTGTCGGTTGAGTGTGCTGCCCGGCGCAATGCCGGGCATCTGTTTTACGCCCGAATATCGTCATACTCCCGCGTATTATCAAACTCATGCTTCGCAAACGGACACAGCGGGATAATTTTACGGTTCTCCCCGCGCATCTTCTCTACCACCTTCGCCACCAACTGCTTACCCACACCCTGCCCTTTCAGGCTCGGATCCACATCGGTGTGCTCGATGATGCTCAGATGCTCGCCGGTCGGGACAAAGACGATCTCCGCAACCTGATTGCCTTCGGCGTCGTTGACATAAAACTTGTTATGGCCTTCAAGAATATCCATGGTTCCTCACTTATTTTAGGCGGTACTTCAGCGCACCGCTCGGGCAGGTATCAATTACGCGCGCAACAGTTTCTGCATCCACTTCATCCGGTGCGATCCAGGGTTTACGCTTCAGGTCGAACAGCGCCGCGCTGCCGCGTACGCAGTTGCCCGAGTGTTTGCAGATCCCTGTGTTGAAGTAGACATCGATTTTCTCACCGGTATAGGCCCGGTACCCTGCATCCAGTAGCTCCTGATCCATGACATTGCCTCTGTAATTATTGTGGTGACAAATGCAGCATACCCTCGCCCGATCCGCCTGACCACGTCAAAACGACGATCGGATACACTGTTTTCGGCTCGTTATTTTACTTCTCGCTTAAGACTATTCCGATTATAAAGACTCAGGTCGGCAAGATATATTTTTGCGCTACGTCAATTCTTGTAATCATTTCCGCCGCGTTCATATTAAGATTATTAGCTAAGCGGAATCCTAACGACACAAGTTATTTCCCCCTAAGCAATGGATTTACTTCCGATTTTCAAAAATCGTAACGAAGCGGTATTTTCCCCGCATCTCTTGAAATGGCGCAAAACAACCCAGACAGGAAATTTGACTCTTCTCACATAACGACTAATGTTAATTTCTGAACGACAACTGATACGAATTACTTATCGTATCACCTGACATAAACGCAACATGAGGGTTGATATATGGCAGAGCAACATCGTGGTGGTTCCGGTAATTTCGCGCAAGACCGTGAAAAAGCATCAGAAGCTGGACGTAAAGGCGGCCAGCACAGCGGCGGTAATTTCAAAAACGATCCGCAACGCGCATCTGAAGCGGGTAAGAAAGGGGGACAGAACAGTCACGGCGGGGGCCGTAAATCTGATAACTCCTGATCTTATTTAAAGCTCTTATAAATATACCGAGAGCATGCTGCGGGCCTGTCGGCTCGCAGTACCTTCCCTTTATTTCACTGGAGCGAATATATGAATATGAAAACTGTTGAAGATGTATTTATTCACCTGTTATCCGATACCTATAGCGCTGAGAAGCAGCTGACCCGCGCGCTGAGCAAGTTAGCCCGCGCCGCATCAAGCGAGAAGCTGAGCGCTGCCTTCACGGCTCACCTTGAGGAGACGCAGGGACAGATCGAACGTATCGATCAAATTATTGAGCAGGAATCCGGCCTCAAGCTGAAGCGCATGAAATGCGTTGCAATGGAAGGCTTAATTGAAGAAGCCAACGAAGTTATTGAGAGCACTGAGAAAAACGAAGTGCGTGACGCTGCATTAATTGCCGCCGCACAGAAAGTCGAGCACTACGAAATTGCCAGCTACGGCACCCTGGCCACCCTGGCTGAACAATTAGGCTATAAAAAAGCCGTTAAACTTCTTGCAGAAACACTGGAAGAAGAAAAAGAAACCGATCTCAAATTAACCGATCTGGCTGTCGGCAATATTAATCAAAAAGCCCAGAAAGGATAAATAATAATTTAATGAGCATCAGCACCAACAATTAACCAGAAAATAAATCACAGGAGTTAATTATGAATCATGTAGAACACTACCATGATTGGCTACGCGATGCCCATGCGATGGAAAAGCAAGCCGAATCCATGCTGGAATCAATGGCCAGCCGTATTGATAATTATCCCGACTTACGTGCACGAATTGAACAACACGTTAATGAAACTAAACATCAAATTACCGTGCTGGAAGAAATTCTCGACCGCAATAATATTTCCCGTTCGGTCATAAAAGATTCCATGAGCAAAATGGCGGCGCTCGGCCAGTCCATTGGCGGCATGTTCCCTTCCGACGAAATTGTTAAAGGCTCCATCAGCGGCTACGTTTTTGAGCAGTTTGAAATTGCCTGCTACACCTCTCTGCTGGCCGCGGCCAAACAAGCGGGCGATACCGCCTCCATTCCAGCCATTGAATCCATTCTGGAAGAAGAGCGCCAGATGGCGGACTGGCTGATTCAACATATTCCACAGACGACGGAACAGTTCCTGCTGCGCTCCGACGCGGACGGCGTTGAAGCGAAAAAATAACGGAAGAGGGAGAAACTATGTTTCGACACGTAAAACAGCTGCAATACACGGTACGCGTAGCCGAACCGAATCCGGGTCTGGCTAATCTTCTGCTTGAGCAGTTTGGCGGGCCACAGGGCGAACTTGCCGCGGCATGTCGTTACTTTACGCAAGGATTGAGCGACGACGATCCCGGTCGTAAAGATATGCTGATGGATATCGCGACCGAGGAGTTAAGTCACCTGGAAATTATCGGCACCCTGGTGGGTATGCTTAATAAGGGTGCGAAAGGTGAACTGGCGGAAGGCGTTGAAAATGAAGCGGAGCTGTACCGGTCCATGACCGAAAACGGCAACGACAGTCATATCACTTCCCTGCTCTACGGGGGCGGTACTCCGCTCACTAACTCCGCAGGCGTACCGTGGACGGCGGCGTACGTGGATACCATTGGCGAACCCACCGCGGATCTGCGCTCTAACATTGCGGCCGAGGCGCGCGCCAAAATTATCTACGAACGGCTTATTAACGTAACGGACGATCCAGGTGTTAAAGATGCGCTGGCGTTTTTAATGACGCGTGAGGCAGCACACCAGCTTTCGTTTGAGAAGGCGCTCCAGTCGATCCGTAACAACTTCCCACCGGGTAAATTGCCGCCAATCGAAGAGTACACCAACAAGTACTACAATATGTCTGAGGGGGGAGAAGTTCGCGGAAGCTGGAACAGCGACAAGCACTTCGACTACGTGGAATCTCCTCAGCCAGCGGTAGATGGCGGTGACGGCGGCGCAAGCGTAACGCTCACAACAGAGCAGGCTACGCTGGTCAAAGCAATGTGCGCACGTACGAAATCCGATCCTAAAGCCGATCCGCTTACCGGTGCCGAGCTTGGCGCGGGTAAGAAAAAACCGTAACCGGTTTTGCCAGGCAGCCTGAGGCTGTCTGGCAATGCCTTGTGGGCTATCAGTTCCAGAGGTACGGAGCATGTTCGAGCTTGATGCGTTTCATCTGGCCAGGATACAGTTCGCCTTTACCGTCTCTTTCCATATTCTCTTTCCGGCAATCACCATCGGGCTTGCGAGCTATCTGGTGGTTCTCGAGGGCATGTGGCTTCGCACAAAAAATGATGTCTGGCGCTCGCTTTACCATTTCTGGCTGAAAATTTTCGCCGTTAACTTTGGTATGGGCGTGGTTTCCGGGCTGGTAATGGCTTACCAGTTTGGGACTAACTGGAGCGGATTTTCCCAGTTCGCAGGCAGCATAACCGGCCCTCTGCTCACTTATGAAGTCTTAACCGCCTTCTTCCTCGAAGCCGGATTCCTGGGCGTGATGTTGTTCGGCTGGAACAAGGTCGGCCCCGGCCTGCACTTCTTTGCCACCTGCATGGTAGCGCTGGGCACGCTGATGTCCACCTTCTGGATCCTCGCCTCCAACAGCTGGATGCACACCCCGCAGGGCTTCAGTATTCAGAACGGTCAGGTCATTCCCGAAGACTGGCTGGCCATTATTTTTAACCCCTCATTCCCTTACCGTCTGATCCATATGTCCATCGCCGCCTTCCTGTGCAGCGCCTTGTTTGTGGGCGCGTCCGGGGCATGGCATCTGCTGCGCGGCAACGACACGCCCGCTATTCGCAAAATGTTCTCCATGGCCATGTGGATGGCGCTGCTGGTCGCGCCCATCCAGGCAGTCGTTGGGGATATGCACGGCCTGAATACGCTTGAGCATCAGCCTGCCAAAATCGCCGCGATTGAAGGCCACTGGGAAAATCCGCCCGGCGAGGCTACCCCGCTGCTGCTGTTCGGCGTACCGGATATGGAGGAGGAGCGCACCAAGTACGGGCTTGAAATTCCGGCGCTCGGCAGCCTGATCCTGACGCACAGCCTGGATAAACAGGTCCCGGCGCTGAAAGATTTCCCGAAAGAGGACCGCCCGAACTCGCTCATCGTCTTCTGGTCCTTCCGCATTATGGTCGGCATGGGGCTGCTGATGATTACGCTTGGTGTGCTGAGCGTCTGGCTGCGCTATCGCCGCCGACTCTATCACTCGCGACCATTCCACTGGTTTGCCCTGTGCATGGGGCCAGCCGGACTGCTTGCGCTGCTCGCCGGGTGGGTCACCACCGAAGTGGGCCGCCAGCCGTGGGTCGTCTACGGCTATCTGCGCACGATAGATGCGGTGTCTCTGCACAGCACGTTGCAGATGAGCATCAGCCTGCTGGCCTTTATCGTGGTCTACTGTTCGGTATTTGGCGTGGGTTATGTGTATCTCGCCCGGTTGATAAAGAAAGGGCCGCAGCCTGTCGGCACGCTAACGTCTAATACGTCGGGCACCCCTGCCCGTCCGCTGTCCGCCGCCGAGTCTGTTCCGGAAGAGGAGAAGATCTGATGGGCGTCGATATCCCGGTCATCTGGTTTGCCATTATTGTCTTCGCCACGCTGATGTACATCATCATGGACGGTTTCGATCTCGGTATCGGCATGCTGTTCAGCTTTGTGGGCGATGCCAAAGAACGCGACGTGATGGTGAACAGCGTCGCACCGGTCTGGGACGGAAATGAAACCTGGCTGGTTCTCGGCGGCGCAGGGTTGTTCGGCGCGTTTCCGCTGGCCTACGCGGTGATTATCGATGCCCTGACCATCCCGCTCACGGCCATGCTGATCGGGCTTATTTTCCGCGGCGTGGCGTTTGAGTTTCGCTTTAAGGCGACCCCTTCCCACCGCAAATTCTGGGACTATTCTTTTGCTGGCGGTTCCCTGCTGGCAACCTTCAGCCAGGGGATCGTGGTCGGCGCGATGATCAACGGCTTTGACGTGGAAGGGCGACGCTTTGTGGGCTCCTCGCTGGACTGGTTAACCCCGTTTAACCTGTTCTGCGGGCTGGGTTTGATTGTCGCCTATACCCTGCTGGCTACCACATGGCTGATCATGAAAAGCGAAGGCGCGCTGCAAAACCGGATGCGTGAGCTGACCCGGCACGTGCTGCTGGCACTGATCGCCGTCATTGCGGTGGTGAGTATCTGGACCCCGCTCGGCTGGCAGTTTGTCGCCGAGCGCTGGTTTACACTGCCTAACTTCTTCTGGTTCCTGCCGGTTCCGGTTCTGGTGGCGGTATTCAGCCTGTGGATCTGGCGGCTGACGCGCAATCCCGACAGCCATGCCCGTCCGTTCCTGTTAACGCTGGGCCTGATTTTCCTCGGCTTTAGCGGACTGGGCATCAGCCTGTGGCCACACATTATCCCGCCGCACATCACCCTGTGGGAAGCCGCCGCGCCGCCTGCCAGCCAGCTGTTTATGCTGATCGGCACGCTGTTAATCATCCCGGTGATCCTGGTTTACACCGCCTGGAGCTACTACGTCTTCCGGGGCAAAGTGTCTGATACCGAAGGTTATCACTAAGGATTGCTATGGCAGGCTGGCATACACGCGCCATTATTTACCAGATTGATACCGCCCTGTTTTACGATCTTAACGGCGATGGCTGTGGCGACATCGCCGGGATCGCCGCGAAGCTGCGCTACATCCGCCGGATGGGCGCGACGGTTATCTGGATCACCCCGTTTTACCTCACCCCTTTTCTCGATGAAGGCTATGACGTAAGCGACCATTTGCAGGTCGATCCCCGCTTCGGCAAGCTCAACGATATCATCGCCTTTATTGAACAGGCGCGGGAGCTGGGGATGAAGGTCATTATTGAGCTGCTGATCCAGCACACCTCGGATGCGCATCCCTGGTTTCAGCAAGCCCGCCGCAACCCGCAGTCACCCTACCGTGACTATTATCTCTGGTCTGACACGGACGAGGACGATACGCCACCGATGTTCCCCGGCGTGGAAAAGAGCGTCTGGACATGGGACGACGAAGCGGGGCAATACTACCGGCATATGTTTTATCACCACGAGCCGGATCTCAATCTGGCCTCCCCGGCGGTGCTGAAGGAGGTTGAGAACATCATCATATTCTGGCTAAAGCTCGGGGTGTCGGGCTTTCGCCTGGATGCAGCGTCGCACCTGACAAAACAGGCCGGGCGTGGAGATGAAAAACGCGGCCTGTGGATCCTGGAGCATCTGCGCCGTCTTATCGAACAGCGCAATCCGGACGCGATCCTGCTCGGCGAAGTCGACGTGGAGGTCGACGCCTACAAAGATTATTTTGGTCAGAATGACCGGCTCAACCTGGTGCTGAATTTCTGGCTCAATAAGTACTTTTACGTCAGCCTTGCAGAGAAGAGCGCACGACCGCTGCGCAACGCGGTGAAAAAGATGATTGTGCCGCCGGACTCCTGCTGCTTCGCCAACTGGCTGCGCAATCATGATGAGCTGGATCTGGAAGGGATAGGCAAAAAAGCGAAGCAGACCGTCATTGATGCCTTCGCCCCTGATGAAGAGATGAGCGTGTATCAGCGAGGGATCCGCCGCCGTCTGGCGCCGATGCTTAAGGGCGATCGAAAGCGGCTGGCCTTTTGCCATGCGGTCTTGTTTTCGCTGCCGGGCGTACCGGTCATGCGCTACGGGGATGAAATTGGAATGGGCGATGATTTAGATCTGGAGGAGCGTTACGCCGTACGCACCCCGATGCAGTGGGCCGGATCGCAGGGCGGCGGTTTCTCAGATGCCGACCCGGAAACCTTTATCGCCCCAATGATTGACCATGGTCCGTACCGCTATCAAAAAATCAACGTGGCGGATTCGCTGTTGCACCGCAACTCCCTCCTGCACTGCATTATCGATATCGCCAATACGCGCTCGGAGTTTCCTGAGATCGGCGTCGCGCCGTTTCGTCTTATTACTATCGACAACGATGCGGTACTGGGGATCTATTACGAAACCGACACGCGCAGCATTCTGACCTTCGTTAACTTCAGCGATAAGCCCGTTAATTTTACCGCCAGAGGGATCCGGCATGCGACCTGGACCGCATGCCTGGCGGACAAACGCTACGACGACGCGCTGGTATGCGGCAAAACCGTCGCGCTTAACCTCAGCGGCTATGGCTACCGCTGGTTCTGGACCGATCGTACCGCACTGCGCTGATTATCGTCTCCGCGAGAGCAGCAGACGCGCCACGATCGCGCCCGTAACGGCGAGGGAGCCGAGCAGCACTTTCCCCGGCATGCCGGAGGTAACGCTGGTGGCGCGCTCTTTTGCTTCGTCGGTGAAGTGCCCGTGGATTTTATGCAGGTCGTTAACCGGCTGATCCAGATAGTCCTGACGGTCATCCGCATTTAGCGTATCGGTCATCTGCCCTTCCCAGGCCTTTTTAACCATCAGCCGGTCCAGAAAGCCGGGGAAAAGAAACTGCCCGACAATCGACTGGATGGTGCTGCTGCCCACCCACAGCTCCCGCACCGGTTTCTGCGCCACCTTAAAAATAGCGCTGGCAGCCACTTCCGGCTGAAACACGGGAGGAACCGGGCGCATCGCCCAGGCAAATTTATTCCTCGCCCACTCGAACTGCGGCGTGTTGAGGCCTGGCATCTGTACCATTGCGATCTGCACCCGGCTGTTTTCATGCATCAGCTCGGTGCGTACGGCATCGGTAAATCCGCGGATCGCGGCTTTCGCCCCACAGTAGGCTGACTGCAAGGGAATGGAACGGTAGGCCAGCGCGGAGCCAACCTGAATAATCGTTCCGCGATCGCGAGGGGTCATTAACTCCAGCGCGGCGCGGGTGCCGTTAACATAGCCCAGATAGGTCACCTCGGTGACGCGGCGAAACTCCTCCGGGGACATGGTGCGAAACGGCGCCAGCATCCCGCCCATGGCGTTATTCACCCACACATCGATGGCTCCAAGCCGGTATTCAATTTCGTTAGCAGCATCGGTCACCGCCTTGCTGTCCGCCACGTCGGCCTGAACGGCACACGCGTTGATCCCGAAACGGCGCAACTCCTCTTCTGTGGAGCGCAGGCTCTGCTCATCGCGGGCAATAATGCCTACATCGTAGCCCGCTTTAGCAAAGTGCAGCGCCGTGGCTTTCCCCACGCCCGCCGTACCGCCGGTAATAACGATAACAGCCATAGCCTTTCCCCTTGTCTCAGACGTTATCCCACCCGGAGAGTATTTCGATCAGTTCAGACAGCGAATAACGCACCGCTTTTTCCACCACATCCTGACATTCACCGGAAAACAGCACGGTGCGGGTTTCCGTCTGTCCGCGAATATCCCAGCCGAAGCAGACCGTACCGGCTGCCGTGCCATCGTCTCCGCCTTCCGGTCCCGCATAGCCGCTGATGGCAACACCAATATCCGCCTCGGCAATATCGCGAATTTTAGCGGCCATCTCAGTAACCGTTTGTTCACTGACGGCGGTGAAGCGCTCAATCGTTTCGTGCCGCACGCCGAGGATCCTCTCCTTCGCCGCATCGCTGAACACCACCATGCCAACGTCATAAAATTCCGCCGTGTTCTCTTCGGCACAAAGCGCAACCGCGAGATTACCCCCGGTGCAGGACTCCGCCGTGGTTAGACGCAGTCCTCTTTCTGTGAGCGTCGTGGCAAGCTTTTTCGTCAGCTCGCTGATGGTCGTATTATTATCGTGAATAAGGTTGCTCATGGATGTGCCCCTTAGTTAATTTTCTTCAGGAATAATTGAAATATGGCCGTTACGCTCAAGGATCGCGTACTTAATATCCTTTAATTCCGTTATGCCGTGGTTCTGGCGTGCTGAAACCAATATATCATCGCAGGATACATCGACTTTTTTCAGTTTATCCGCAATGGGAATACCATTCTCTACCAATATCACCGGAGTGCCATCAAGAACATTCTCAACAGAAGAAGAATATTTTTTAATCAGGCCAAAAATAATATCCACCACCACCAGCGTTGTTATTGTAATCATCGCACCGGTGACGGAAAAATCTTCACCCAGTAGCGCCTGCTGTGTCGCCTCACTGATAATTAAGAGCAAAATAAGGTCAAAGCTGGTCATTTGCAGCAGGGCGCGCCGTCCGGCGACTTTAAACACGATCACCAGAAACAGGTATATTGCCAGGGCACGAAAAACCATGTCCATATTCGACTCCTAGGGGTAAATAAACTGCCAGAAGCGGATATCTGGCCCGTTGTTTACGCGGATGCTGTTGGTCCATTTCCCTGCTTTTGTCGGCGTGATGAACAGCAGGACGGTGAACTTATCGCTCTGTTTCAGATTGTCGTAAACGAGAAACAGGGTGTTCCCCCGGCTATACATGCTGTCCGGCTGCGGCCAGACGCTGCCCGGCTCATATACGTCGCTGCTTTCGCTGGTCAGGCTGAGAATATATTTACCCTCAGACGTCACCGGAAACGTCAGCGTCATCCGCGATTCGGTCTGGCGGCGGCCGAAGCGCTCATAGCTCAGCTTCAGGGATTTTGCTTCGTTTGTTTTCTCCACGTCGCTAACCGCACCGCTGGAAAACAGGCCGGCTAACGCGGCCACGATAATACCTAACAGAACAATAAAACCCACCTGACGAAATGCATACTCAAACGTCAGTAAACGATAACTCTCTTTTATCCCAGGCACTTTTTCATTTTTTGGTTCCATGGCTTTTGTCACCGTTTCGCTTAATTGCCGAAATTTTTGATTTTTCTACGCAAATGCTTTTAAGACTTATCACATTTGCCACATAAAGGAATAGCAACAATACTTAATAAGTCAAGACATCCAAAATGAAGGATATCAGATGAAATTATCAGTGATTTCAGCCTTGTTAATATTAATTATCCCTTCCGCATGGGCAGATAATAACGGCGGGTTACAAAAGGGTGAAGCGCCGCCACCGCCGCATGCCCTGGACAGTGGTTATCGTGGTACCGATGATGCGCGCATTATGACCATTACTCAGGCAAAAGAGATGCATGATGGCGCCTCTATTTCATTGCGCGGCAATCTTATTGATGGCAATGGCGATAAATACGTATTCCAGGATAAAACCGGGAAAATCGACGTTATTATCCCGAAAGCCGTATTTGACGACAGAACCGTGGAACCTGACAACATGATCAGTATTAGCGGCTCGCTCGATAAAATATCATCCCCACCCGTAGTGCGGGTCAGCCACTTGCAAAAATAATTCAGCGAAGCGTTAACGCTGTAACTATCCATCAAATCTCACCCCTAACAAGGAGTTAGCTATGAGTGATAATGAACAACGTACGAACGCTTACCCAACGCCACCTTTCCCGGAGCAGCCCCAGACGCCACCGGGCCTGGCCTCTGAAATGGACCCTGTTCCCGATCACGGCGAGACAAGCTACAAAGGGCATGGCCGGCTTACTGGTAAGAAGGCGCTAATTACCGGGGGCGATTCCGGCATCGGACGCGCAGTAGCCATTGCCTATGCCCGCGAAGGGGCAGATGTCGCCATTAACTATTTGCCGGAAGAGGAAGAAGACGCTGCGGAAGTGATCGCCCTGATTAAAGCGGAAGGACGGAATGCCGTCGCGCTACCGGGCGATGTGCGGGACGAAACTTTTTGTCAGAACCTGGTGGAACAGGCCGTCGGAAAACTGGGCGGGCTGGACATCCTGGTGAATAACGCAGGCCGCCAGCAGTACCGTGAGACGCTGGAAGAACTGACCACGGAAGATTTTGACGCGACCTTTAAAACCAACGTCTATGCGCCTTTCTGGATCACAAAGGCGGCGTTGCGCCACATGAAAGCTCCCGCTTCCATCATTAACACCTCATCTGTACAGGCGGTAAAACCGAGCGCCGTAATGCTTGACTATGCGCAGACCAAAGCCTGTCTCGCGGTGTTTACCAAAGCGCTGGCGAAACAGCTGGGTCCGAAAGGGATCCGCGTGAACGCGGTAGCGCCCGGACCTTACTGGACCGTGCTCCAGCCCAGCGGTGGGCAGCCACAGGAAAAAGTGAAACATTTTGGCGAGAGTACCCCTCTGGGACGCCCGGGACAGCCTGTGGAGATCGCACCGCTGTATGTCACTCTGGCCTCGGATGAGTGTTCATACGCCTCCGGGCAGGTCTGGTGTTCAGACGGCGGGGATGGCGTCATCTAGCGCTTAAGCAGCGCAGAGTGTAGGCCGGGTAAGGCGAAGCCGCCACCCGGCAAATTGTTGCTGGCGAATGCTAAAAGGCTGCGAAAGCAGCCTTTTTTACTTTTAAGGGGTGACGACAGGAAACCAGAAACTGAAGCTCTCTATGCAGCGCAGCATTTCGTCTACCTTCGCGGCGTTGCCGACGATCGTCACCTCTCCTGCCTGTTGCGCCTTTTTCAGCGTGGTCTCCTTAAGGATGATTTTGTTCAGCGTTTCGCGGCTGAGCGTAATGGTTGCATCCGGATCTTCTGCCTGGATATTGGCACTGTGGTTTAGCACGCCATTCTCCAGCTCCAGCTTATACCTGCCGCCCTCGCGGCCTAAATCAACGTTAAAAACGCCTCTGGCATTCGCTGCTCTGACGCCGTTAAGATGAACGCCGAAGTAGTCAAAAATCATCTCAGTCGACATGGCACGGACCGCATCCGGGCTGGCGGTTTTGGGCGTCGGCTTTATCTTCACGCCGTTACGCAACTCTTGCGCACCGGTGAGGTAGGCGTTACGCCACGGCCCTGACTCCGCATGGTATCCCAGCTGTTCAAACGCATCGGCTTCCAGTTCGCGCGCCGCTTTATTATTCGGATCGGCAAAAACGACTTTACTGACCACCTGAGCCACCCAGCGATAATTCCCCCGGGCATAATCGACACGGGCTTTTTCAAGGATCGCGCGGGCTCCGCCCATGTAATCGACATACTTTTTCGCCGCCTCGACCGGAGGCAGTTCATCGAGCGTCGCCGGATTGCCGTCGAACCAGCCAAGATAGTAGACATAGGTGGCTTTGACGTTGTTGCTTACCGAGCCGTAATAGCCACGGCCTGCCCAGGATTTAGCCAGCCCGTAAGGCAGGGCGAAATTAGCGGCTATTTCATCCCTCGTCAGCCCCTTATTCGCCAGTCTGAGCGTCTGGTCGTTGATATAGCGGTAGATATCACGCTGGCTTTTCATCAGCTTCACCACTTTTTTGTTACCCCACGTGGGCCAGTGGTGCTGCGCGATAATGATTTCCGCTTTATCACCCCAACGATCGATGGCGTTATTGATGTACTTTGACCATGCCAGCGGATCGTGTATTTTCGCCCCGCGCAGCGAGTAGGTATTGTGCAGGGTGTGAGTGACGTTCTCTGCTGCTTCGATCAGCTTTTTCTCTTCCACATACCAGAGCATTTCAGACGGTGCTTCCGATTCCGGCGTCAGCATAAAGTCATAGGTGAGACCGTCAATGACCTCTTTCTGCTCCTCTTCGGTAATAGAGTGAGTGGGCGCGATGAGCGTGACCGTTCCGGCTGAGGTGGTAGTCCCCAGACCTGCCCCCACCTGCCCCTTCACACCGGGTTTCAGCAGGTTTCCGTGGATATAGCTGGCACGGCGGCTCATGGCGTTTCCGGCCATGATATTTTCCGATACCGCCTCTTCCATAAAACCGGCTGGCGCATAGACTTTCACTTTGCCGGACATTACCCCGGCTTCATCAATTACGCCACGCACGCCGCCATAATGATCGACGTGGCTATGGGTATAAATAACGGCAACAACCGGACGTTTGCCGCGATGCTTAACGTAAAGATCCATGCCCGCTTTAGCCGTTTCCGCGGACACCAGCGGATCGATAACCGTGATCCCCTCTTTGCCCTCTATGATTGTCATATTCGACAGATCGAGGTTGCGGATCTGGTAGACGCCTTCCGTGACTTCAAACAGACCGCCGATATTATTCAGCTGCGCCTGACGCCACAGGCTCGGGTTGACGGTATCCGGCGCTTTTTGCCCTTCTTTGATAAAAGCGTATTTCTGGGGATTCCAGATAACGGCGCCTTTTTCACCTTCAATCACCGCAGGTGGCAGCGGGGCAATAAAGCCTTTATGCGCATTTCGGAAATCGGTTTTATCAAAGAAGGGCAGTTGACCATAAAGTGCATCATTCATTTGTTTCGTATGGGCAGTAGCTTCCTTCACCTCCTTTTGTGCCAGGACAGGCAATGAGATCAACGAGGCCAATAGCAGACCAGCAACGGCCATCGCACTAACGAGAGTTTTAAATTTCATACATCCTCGAGGCGTCATATTCACGCTGGCGGTACATGGGGGGAAAGGAGGCTATCACCGGGATTTTCTTTTACCTATGGAAATAACGTTTATAAATAAATAAGTTTATTCTTTCGTCGCTGCGGCCTTCAGGGATAATGCTGAGTCCAATTATTTCCCCGGAGTGATTCGATGAAGAGCCTGCCGTTCTTTTTCGCTATATTAAGTCTGAGCACATTAACAGCATGTAGCTCTCCACCACCAGACAACGTTGAAAAGATTAATCATCTGCAAATTCCGCTGGTATTACCGGGGGAAAAACCGCCGCAGGCACAGATATCTCATATCGCGTCTCTTTATCAGGAAAATAAACAGCAGATCGATAACTTAACGCGCAGCGTAAAATCACAGTATCTTCAGGACACTACCGCAAAAGAAATTTTTGTTGCGGACAGCGCTGTTCAACGCGTTTACGCCTCGCTGACCAAACTGGAACAGTTAGATATGGTTAATCAGCAATACCTGAAAGACAATAACGTCACGGGCCTGCAAAATATTCATATTATGCTTGAACCGTTATTCGCCAGCTGACAACAAAAAACCCGGCAACATAGCAGCCGGGTTTTTCTTAATCGCCATATCACATGCATCAGTCGTACTGACCAAAGCGATAGCTAAGCCCTGCGGTGACGGAACTCAGGTCGCTGCTCACACCGATCTGGTTTGCATTACCCACATTGCTTACCCACTGATATTCCAGGCGGCCAGCCCAGTTTTTATTGAAGGCGTATTCAGTACCCACAGCTGCAAGCGGGCGCACACCGGTTTCAAAACGATTGTGACCACTTACATCGGATTCAGCGCGATAGCCCATCGCCCCGGCACGGCCGTAGATATCCCAGTCATTGGTCAAGGCATAGCTGGCCTTCAGGGACATTTGCAGACCCTGCGTCTTCATTTGCGCCCCTGCGCCATGCTGACCCTTGATCTGCATGTTGCCTAAATAATCATAACCGCCTTCTACCGCAAGCCATGGGGTAATCTGGTAACCCGTATAAACACCCCCACCGACATTATCATGGTCAAAATCGAAGTGGTCGGAATTATTGTTATCAAACGCTTTTGAACCCATATTGGTATCAAAATAGTGTGACCAGCCGAATTTCGCTCCGCCATACCAGGTGCCCGCATCAGCGGCGGCGAACGCGGAAGTGGCGGTAAACGCATTAACCATAATCAAAGCGAGAACTGTCTTTTTCATAAATATACCGTTTACTTAATAAAGATAAAACTTAGAAAGCAAACGATATAGAAAATTAACAGCCTCGTTAATTCCATTTCTGTTTAATTTTAAACTTCCCCTAGAATGATTCAGGTAAGTGTCTGACTTCAAGCAAATACCCACCGCGCTTAAAGGAGATATATTCTCCCTGTTTAAGGGCGGATAATACATTGAGTATACTACTGCGAGAAAGCAGCGTACGATCCTGAATATATTCCAGTATCGTGGTACGCAAACGCGTCTCCTCCGGGAGCAAAATCATTTCCTGAAGGTGGTTACGAATAACGGAATAGGTACGCTGCTGGAGTACCTGCGCATCACGGAATATCAAATAGGCCGTATGGTATGAGAGCAGCGCTGCGACATCCTCCCAGACGCCCTCGGCACGGAATAACTCGGCCGCCTTGTCCGCATCGAGACGTAAAATGGTCGACTCCCTTTCCGCACGGAGAAAATGGCCTTGCGTAGGCTGGATCATCTCAGCAATACCAAACAAATGCGGCTCGTAAACGGTCACGACCACCAGTCCATCCGATGTCCGCAGCAGGGACAGCTCCCCTTCCAGAAAGAGGTACATCTGCTGTTTCCCCTTCCGTAACCAGGTGAGTCGCTTACGTGGAACTACGTGCACTTTCTCCGCTATCGGCTCAAGGATAGCGGTCAGTCGTTCGATGGATTTTTCGGGTCGAACAGGCGGTAAAATATGCATGGTACAACCTTCTGACATTCAGTATCTGCCATTATAGACCATATATTTTAAGCGGTTAGCCGATCAAAACTGATAGCTGTAGTTGACGCTGGCAAACCAAAGATAAGGATGGTCGTAACTTCCGGCAAACGCCACCGGCGATTTCACATGCGACGACTGCATATGAAGATACGACACGGCAATACCAATATTGCTGGCCGGGGTGATCTGATACTGGGCTCCCGTACCAAATCGCCACTCATCGCCGGTAGGTAAGGTTAAGGCCACATCGCTCTGGCTTTCATACGGCGAGCTGTCGAACGCCACACCGGCATTCAGTCGCCACTGAGGCGTTGGACGATACTGCACGCCCACCGCACCGTGCCACGTGTCCTTCAGGCGGCTGACGTTGTTCAGCTGCTGGTCCCCGACGACGATTTGCGGCGCGCCGAACTGGCTCCAGTCCTGCCAGCCGAGATCGCCCATAACCGACCACTGCGGGTTAATGTCATGCACAAGGCTGAGCATAATTTGCTGCGGCGCGCTGATTTGTGCTGACACCGGCAGGTCGTAGGTGCCGTTCTGAACACGCGCGTTGCCGTCAATATTGAAGCTGTAGTCCGTTTCGCTGTTCCAGGTAATACCAGCTCGGGTCTGGTCAGTTAGCTGCATCAGCAGCCCAAGCCGATAGCTCATGGCCAGGTCTTCATCGCGTCGCCGGTAGTCATCATCGTTAACGCTGCGAGTCAGCGAGAAGTAACCGTAGTTAACGTTGGCGGACGCGCCAATCGAAAGACGGTCGTTAAGCTTATAGGCCAGCGAGGGGCTGAGCGTCATGGCTACCATGGTACTCTTCTTAATCAGCCTGTCGCCCATCCAGCTGCCGTAATCGATCCCCAGGCCGTAATTACCGTAAAGCCCGACCCCGGCATAAAGATCATCGTTTATCTTCTGACTATAAAAGGCGCTGGCATTCGGGATGGTTTTCATCACATCGCCGGGGCTTTGATGGGCATCGTTATCCAGCTGGTGGTCGATGGAGCCATCCATAACCTGTAACCCACCGGTGACCATATGATCCGGTAAGCGCGTCATGCCAGCCGGGTTGGTCATAATTGTAGAGGCATCCTGCGCACGAGCCGCCTGCCCTGCTCCGGCAAGCGCGGTATCTTCGGTGCCAGCTTCATAAAAATAGAGGGCGCTGGCATGGGCACTGGAGGCAGCTAATAAGCCAGCGCACAGGAGGAGTCGTGTTTTCATCTGCGATCCGGGAAATAAAAAATTTGCCGACAGATATAACAGGGGCAATTGATTACGTAAAAAGAAAGAGGGTTTAATTTTAAATTATGCGCGCGCGTAATTATATTTATGACACTCCAGCGACAGCCGGAACAAAGGCACCGTGATTCTGCATGCACCAGGAGAAGAATTTCTTACAATGCCGTTTGTACTCGTTCGGCTTAAGACAAGCGTTACTCACTACTGGGATCGCTCTTATCCTCTCGCATGGATTCGATAAACTCCCGTTGCTCCGGTGTGAGTTCAAGCTCATCCAGCAGGCGATCTAACTCTTCTTCAGGCGATTCCTTTTGATTCTTTCTCTTCCCGCTAGCCATACTCACCCTTGAGTTATTAGGATTAATCTCAGGGTATCCAGGGTACAGGAAATGTGCAACTTAGCGTGTTATGCCATGAGTGATTCGTTGTTTAGCAAAAGCAGACTAAAAGCATATAAAATCACCTTTTACGCATAAAAATTCAGTGTTAGCATGGAGGTACATAATTTTTTCTGGAGATGGCTATGCTGGACATAACTCATTTTGGGCTTTTCGTCCTATCTGTATTTCTCCTTTCCGTTACACCTGGGCCTGATATAGCCTACGTGGTAGGTCAAAGCGTGGTTAATGGAAGACGAGCGGGAATTATCTCTGCCGCTGGTGTAGCATTAGGTAGTTGCACACATGCAATTGCAAGCGCTGTGGGATTAACCGCGTTGATAACAGCATCTCCGATGATGTTCACCATCATTAAGTCTCTCGGTGCGGCTTATCTGGTGTATCTCGGTAGTAAGATGATTTGGGGAACGCTGACAAAGCAAACCACGAATCACAACGAAGCTGAACGCGTTAAGGCAAAAGCGACTTTGACGAGTCTACTTACTAAAGGTTTCATAACTACCTTAACCAACCCGAAGGTACTGTTATTCTTCATCTCCTTTTTCCCTCAATTCGTTGCGCCTGGAAGCGAGCACCAGACAGCTTCTTTTCTACTCCTGGGAATGACCTACGCATTGATCGCTTTTATGACTGATTTAACGTTCGCCGTACTTGCAGGTAGTGCAGCCGGAACCGTTTCGCAAAACAGAAGGTTGCAGAAAATACTGGATAGAATTGTTGGTGTAACATTCATTGGATTAGGGCTCAGATTGGCGTTTACACGCCGTTAAGAATATGGGGCGTTCAGCCCCTTATTCTTTGGGATAAGAAAATACAGCAGTGACTAAATGTGACCCTGATTTATCAGATTGGACGTCATAGGCGAAGTTATACCGCTCTCCAGGTGTAAACTTAAATCCGAACACAGGAAGACACCCGCCCTTTTGAACATACACGGGCTTGTCATCAAAAATCTTGTGAAGAGAGTCGCTATTATCCGTGGCGATTCATCACGGCTGACACTAAGTTCCCACTCGACAATGGTCTTCAGGTGCTCCCGTAGCTCCTCATAGGACGCGCTAGGGTTATCTGCATGGATTGCTTTAAGTGCTGACTTGATGTGACGAGAGTGAGCCATAGCGGTGCGTCTGTCCTTAGTCCGTAGTGATACTGACGCTAGTTTATAACGGTTGTGAGAAGGAAGCGAAGCGGTCAGGCGACCAGTGGTCTTCATCCTAAGACGGATGTAAAAGACACCGTTACGCTGATAAAGGTAGGTTATTGAGTTGAGCATGTACTGAGACCTTAGGTCTGCTCACTACTTCAACAAAGTTAGTCACAGTGTTGGTTACAGTGAGTAAAACTATCGGAAGGCTTTAAGCCATGTCCCTTAGGATTCAGTAACTTATTGAACTTTAAGAAGTGTCATGGAGCGGGCGAAGGGAATCGAACCCTCGTATAGAGCTTGGGAAGCTCTCGTTCTACCATTGAACTACGCCCGCTTTGAGGTGCGTAAGGCATTATAGACCTTACGCCTCTTCATACAAGCCTTTACCCCACTAAGTGGCGATTAAATAATCACTTAGCACTTCGGTTTACTGCCCTGCGCCGGAAGATAACGCTGCGGATCGATGGCCGTGGCCTTATAGCGGATCTGGAAATGCAGCTTCACCGTATCCGTCCCGGTACTGCCCATGGTCGCAATCTTCTGCCCCGCCTTCACGTTCTGGCCATTATTCACTAACATCGTGTCGTTATGCGCATATGCCGTAATGTAGTCCTCACCATGCTTAATCATGATCAGGTTACCGTATCCACGAAGCTGGTTACCGACATAGACCACCTTTCCGGCCCCTGAAGCGTAAACCGGCGTGCCGCGTGCGGCAGCGATATCAATACCTTTATTGCCCCCTTCCGAGAGCGAGTACGGCGCAACCACTTTTCCGCTTGCAGGCCAGATCCAGCAGCGCTGACCGACCGGCGGCCAGGATGATTTAGGCACCTGATAGGATGGCGTCACTTTGGCTGTTTTACGCGTTGAGGACTTATTCCCTGAGGAGGAACCGCCGTTAACCTTGAGCTTTTGCCCTATCTCAATGGTATAGGGTGGAGAAATATTATTCAGGCGCGCCAGCTCCTTCACGCTGGTCCCCGTGGCACGTGAGATGCGGTAGAGCGTGTCCCCGCGCTTAACGGTATAGACGGCACCGGAATAACTGCCCATATCCGAAGATTTACTCCCCGAGCATCCTGCTACAAGTAGCGTCAGCGTCAGGCAGAAAACGGCAATGATCGGGTTTCTCGTCAGGCTTCCTGCAAACAAAACAGCTCCTCGGTCAGCGTGAATGGCGCACTATGATAGCAGCCCAAACTGATGCGGGTCATGCCCTTTTCCGCTCTGTGGGCCAAACCGTTTGCATAAGAATGCAGTATAATAATTCCGCTGATGGTGCTGAACCATTAAGCATTATGGCACTGGAGCATCAATGAGTATTCAAGAACACGTTATTTTGGTAAATGACCAGGGAAAGGTGATTGGCACTCAGGAGAAGTACGCCGCGCACACGTCACACACCCCGCTTCACCTGGCCTTCTCTTCATGGCTGTTTAACGCTAACGGAGAATGTCTGATTACCCGGCGCGCCTTAAGTAAAAAAGCCTGGCCCGGCGTGTGGACCAACTCCGTTTGCGGACATCCACAGGCCGACGAAGCGACAGAGCAGGCGATTATCCGCCGCTGCCGCTTTGAAGTCGGGGCCGAAATCACCGACATCACCCCCGTTGCCCCGGAGTTCCGCTACTGTGAAGCCGACCCTTCAGGGATCGTTGAAAACGAGATCTGCCCGGTCTATGCCGCCCGCGTAACGAATACCCTCGCAATCAATAGCGACGAAGTGATGGAGTATCAGTGGGTGGAGCTGGACGCGCTTTTCCGCGCGCTGGACGCCACACCGTGGGCATTTAGTCCGTGGATGGTGCAGGAAGCGAACACTGCGCGCGAAAAACTCAGCGCTTTTGCGGCGCAATAAAAAAGCCCCGGCGATAAACGCACGGGGCTTTTTTTACGTCTTAACGGCTTATTTCACCGGACGCATCGCCGGGAACAGGATCACGTCGCGGATGGTGTGGCTGTTGGTGAACAGCATCACCATACGGTCGATACCAATACCCAGGCCAGCCGTCGGCGGCAGGCCGTGTTCCAGCGCGGTTACGTAGTCTTCGTCGAAGAACATCGCTTCGTCGTCGCCTGCCGCTTTCGCGTTAACCTGATCCTGGAAACGCTGCGCCTGATCTTCTGCATCGTTCAGCTCGCTAAAGCCGTTACCGATTTCGCGGCCACCGATGAAGAATTCGAAGCGGTCAGTGATTTCCGGGTTCTCGTCATTACGACGCGCCAGCGGAGACACTTCCGCCGGGTATTCGGTGATGAAGGTCGGCTGAATCAGGTGCGCTTCGGCCACTTCTTCGAAGATCTCGGTCACGATACGGCCCAGACCCCAGCTCTTCTCAACCTTAATACCGATGCTTTCAGCGATCGCTTTCGCAGAGTCGAAGTTATCCAGATCCGCCATATTGGTTTCCGGACGGTATTTCTTGATCGCTTCGCGCATGGTCAGTTTTTCGAACGGCTTGCCGAAGTCGAACACTTCTTCACCGTAAGGGACCTGCGTGGTGCCCAGAATATCCTGCGCCAGGGTACGGAACAGGGATTCGGTCAGCTCGATCAGATCTTTGTAATCCGCATACGCCATATAGAGTTCCATCATGGTGAACTCTGGGTTATGACGTACGGAAATACCTTCGTTACGGAAGTTACGGTTGATCTCGAACACGCGGTCGAAACCACCGACCACCAGACGCTTCAGGTACAGTTCCGGCGCGATACGCAGGTACATGTCCAGGTCCAGGGCGTTGTGATGGGTGATGAACGGACGGGCAGAGGCACCGCCTGGGATCACCTGCATCATCGGGGTTTCTACTTCCATAAAGTCGCGGTTAACCATGAACTGGCGAATACCGGCCATGATCTGGGAGCGAATTTTGAAGGTCTTACGGGATTCATCATTAGAGATGAGATCCAGGTAGCGCTGACGATAGCGCGCTTCCTGATCCTGCAAACCGTGGAACTTGTCCGGCAGCGGGCGCAGGGCTTTGGTCAGCAGACGCAGCTCGGTGCAGTGGATAGACAGTTCACCGGTCTTGGTTTTGAACAGTTTACCTTTAGCGCCCAGGATGTCGCCCAGGTCCCACTTCTTGAACTGCTCGTTATAGATGCCTTCCGGCAGGTCGTCACGAGAGACATACAGCTGAATGCGGCCGCCAACGTCCTGTAAGGTCACGAAGGAGGCTTTACCCATGATACGACGGGTCATCATGCGGCCCGCCACGGACACTTCAACGTTCAGCGCTTCAAGCTCTTCGTTCTCTTTACCGTCGAAGTCTGCGTGCAGTTGGTCTGAGGTGTGGTCACGACGAAAATCGTTCGGGAACGGCACGCCCTGCTCGCGCAGCGCTGCCAGTTTCTCGCGGCGGGTTTTCAGTTCGTTGTTAAGATCGACTACCGCGTCAGCGCCCTGTGATTGTTGTTCAGACATGTTGGTTCCTCATAACCCTGCTTTCAAACTTGCTTCGATAAATTGATCCAGGCTGCCGTCCAGCACCGCCTGCGTGTTACGGGTTTCAACCCCGGTACGCAGGTCTTTGATGCGGGAGTCATCAAGGACGTAAGAACGGATCTGGCTGCCCCAGCCGATATCGGACTTGTTGTCTTCCATCGCCTGCTTCTCAGCATTTTTCTTCTGCATCTCCAGCTCATAAAGCTTCGCTTTCATCTGCTTCATGGCCTGGTCTTTGTTCTTATGCTGGGAACGGTCGTTCTGGCACTGTGTTACCAGCCCGGTTGGAATGTGGGTAATACGCACCGCAGATTCCGTACGGTTAACGTGCTGACCGCCCGCGCCGGATGCGCGGTACACGTCGATGCGCAGGTCAGCCGGGTTGATGTCGATATCGATATCCTCATCCACTTCCGGGTAGACAAACGCGGAGCTGAAGGAGGTGTGGCGACGGCCACCGGAATCGAACGGGCTCTTACGCACCAGGCGGTGAACGCCGGTTTCAGTACGCAGCCAGCCGTAGGCGTAATCGCCAATAATCTTAATGGTGACGGACTTGATACCCGCCACTTCACCTTCGGACTCTTCGATAATCTCGGTTTTGAAACCGCGCGCTTCTGCCCAGCGCAGATACATACGCATCAGCATGCTGGCCCAGTCCTGCGCTTCGGTACCGCCAGAGCCTGCCTGAATATCGAGATAGCAGTCAGCGCTGTCGTATTCGCCGGAGAACATGCGACGGAATTCCAGCTGCGCCAGCTTCTCTTCCAGCACGTTGAGCTCTGCCACGGCTTCGTTAAAGGTTTCTTCGTCGTCGGCTTCGACAGCCAGCTCCAGCAGCCCAGAAACATCTTCCAGACCCTGCGCCATTTGATCCAGCGTATCTACGATGGCTTCGAGGGAGGAACGTTCTTTACCCAGCGCCTGCGCGCGTTCAGGTTCGTTCCAGACGTCCGGCTGTTCCAGCTCGGCGTTTACTTCTTCGAGACGCTCTTTCTTGGCATCGTAGTCAAAGATACCCCCTAAGAACGTCAGAGCGCTCCGTGAGGTCCTGAATGCGGTTTTTTACCGGATTAATTTCAAACATGGTCTGTTTTCTTTTATGAGCTTGTCAAAATGCGGTGATAAGAGCGGGATTGTACCGAATCCACGCCCTTTTTTATAGAGATTACTGACGCTAAATTGGCCAGATATTGTCGATGATGATCTGAAGGGTGCGGTTACCGCGGAACTCGTTAATATCCAGCTTATAGGCCAGCTCAACCTCGCGCACGCCGTTGTCCGGCCAGATGGAGGTATCAACGTTAAAGGCGATGCCGTCGAGCAGCGGCCCGCCGCCGACCGGTTCCACCATCACTTTGAGATGGCGTTCGCCCACGATGCGCTGTTGCAGCAAACGAAAACGTCCGTCGAAAAGCGGCTCCGGGAACATCTGCCCCCACGGGCCGGCATCGCGCAGCATCTGCGCCACCTCCATGGTCATTTCAGCCGGAGAAAGCTCGCCGTCAGAAACCACTTCACCCTGCAAGAGAGACGGATCGATCCACTCGGTGACCAGTTCGCCAAACAGACGCTGGAACTCCTCGAACTTCGCCTCTTCCAGCGACAGGCCTGCCGCCATCGCGTGACCGCCGAACTTAATCATCAACCCCGGATGCAGCGTATCCAGACGCTCCAGCGCATCGCGCATATGCAGCCCCTGAATGGAACGACCGGAGCCTTTCAGCGTGCCGTCCCCGGCGGGGGCGAACGCGATCACCGGGCGGTGGAAACGCTCTTTAATGCGCGACGCCAGAATGCCCACCACGCCCTGGTGCCATTCGGGGTGATACATCGCCAGCCCACCCGGCAGGTTATCGCCGCTGCGCTCCAGCTTTTCGCACAGGGTCAGCGCTTCGGCCTGCATCCCCTGCTCAATCTCTTTACGGGTCTGGTTGAGTGCGTCCAGCTCACTGGCCAGCACGCGCGCTTCGCCGATGTTGTCGCACAGGAGCAGCGCAACGCCAACCGACATATCGTCCAGCCGCCCCGCCGCGTTCAGGCGCGGGCCGAGGGCAAAACCCAAATCGCTTGCCGCAAGCTTCAGCGGATCGCGGTTGGCAATTTCCAGCAGCGCCTTGATCCCCGGACGGCATTTGCCCGCCCGAATGCGGCTCAAGCCCTGCCAGGTGAGAATACGGTTATTGGTATCGAGCGGCACCACGTCCGCCACGGTTCCCAGCGCCACCAGATCGAGATACTCCGCGAGGTTCGGCACGGCAATCCCGCGCGATTCGAACCAGCCCTTATCACGCAGCAACGTGCGTAACGCCAGCATCAGATAAAACGCCACCCCTACTCCGGCCAGCGATTTCGACGGGAAATCGCAGTCGCGCAGGTTCGGGTTAATGATGGCTTCGGCGTCTGGCAGGGTTTCTCCTGGCAGGTGGTGATCGGTGACCAGTACCGGGATCCCCAGCGCATGGGCATGATCGACCCCCGCATGAGAAGAGATCCCGTTATCCACGGTCATGATCATCTGTGCACCACGGGCATGGGCCTGATCGACCACTTCCGGGCTGAGGCCGTAGCCGTCTTCAAACCGGTTCGGCACCAGGTAAGCCACGTTATCGCAGCCCAGCGCACGCAGGCTGAGTACGCTCAGCGCGGTACTGGTTGCGCCGTCGGCATCGAAATCGCCCACCACGACAATCCGCGTCCCGTCACGGAACGCGTCGTAGAGCATTTCAGTCGCTTTTTCGATGCCACTCAGCGCTTGCCAGGGCAGCATGCCTTTGACGCTGCGCTCAAGATCGCTTGCCGTACGCACGCCACGGCTGGCGTACAGCCGCTTTAACAGCAGCGGAAGCGTATCTGGTAAATCCGCGGTTTCAACCGCATCGCGGCGGCGCAGTTTTATCGGGGCTTTCACGCGAATTATTTACCACCCGTCTGTTTCTGGTGTTCGTCGAGGAACGCTTTCATCTCTTTTGGCCCCTGGTAGCCCGGCACCACATAGCCGTTGCTCAGCACAATGGCTGGCGTACCGCTCACGCCAAACTGTACGCCCAGCGCGTAGTGGTTAGCGATGTCGATATCGCAGGAGGCGGGCTTCACGCCTTTGCCGTTCATCGCGTCATCAAAGGCCTTGTTGCGGTCTTTCGCACACCAGATCGCTTTCATATCCTGCTCAGGCTGACTCTGCACGCCAGCGCGTGGGAAGGCCAGGTAACGCACGGTAATGCCCAGCGCGTTGTAGTCTTTCATCTCTTCATGCAGCTTGTGGCAGTAGCCGCAGGTGATGTCGGTGAAGACGGTAATGACGTGCTTTTCCTGCGCCGCTTTGTAGACAATCATCTCTTTTTCGAGCGCATTCAGGTTTTTCATCAGTAGCTGGTTGGTGACGTTCACCGGCTGCGCACCGCTCACGTCGTACATTGGCCCCTGAATGATGTGCTTTCCGTCTTCGGTCACGTACAGCACGCCGCTGTTGGTCAGCACCGTTTTCATGCCAGCCACCGGCGCTGGTTGGATCTCGCTGCTGGCGACGCCGAGTTTCGTCAGAGACTGTTTAATGGCGGCATCATCCGCATGGGCAAAACCGGAAACCGAAGCTGCCAGCAGGGTGAACAGCGCTAAAGACTTTTTCATATATGATCCTGTAACAATTCGTCGGCACTCACGCGCGAGGGTGGTGCTGTTGGTGTAGCTGCCGCAGGCGTTCCGTCGCGACATGGGTGTATATTTGCGTCGTTGAAAGATCGCTGTGTCCAAGCAACATCTGCACCACGCGTAAATCCGCGCCGTGGTTTAACAGATGCGTCGCGAAGGCGTGACGCAAAACGTGCGGCGACAGCTTCTCACTGTCAATACCCGCCAGTGTGGCGTAATGTTTAATGCGATGCCAGAACGTTTGTCGCGTCATCTGCTGCGCGCGCTGGCTCGGGAATAATACATCTATGGAGACGCCGTTCAGCAGCCACGGACGCCCGTGTTCCAGATACGTCTCCAGCCAGTAGACCGCCTCTTCACCCAGCGGCACCAGCCGTTCTTTGTTCCCTTTACCGATAACGCGCACCACGCCCTGACGCAGGCTGATATCGCTCATCGTCAGGCCCACCAGCTCGGAAACGCGCAAGCCCGTGGCATACAATAGTTCAAGCATGGCTTTATCGCGTAACTCCAGCGGAAGGTCAACTGCGGGCGACTGTAATAATCTCTCAACTTGCGCTTCGCTGAGATCTTTTGGCAGCCGCTGAGGCAGTTTAGGCGATGCCAGCAGTGCGCTGGGATCATCCGCGCGGATCTTCTCGCGGTAAAGGTGCTGGAACAGGCGGCGCATGGCGCTCAGCAGACGTGCGGAGCTGGTGGCTTTGTACCCCCCTTCCATCCGCTCAGCCAGTAACCCTTGCAGGTCATCGCTTTGTGCGCTTTCAAGCGTCAGCCCCCGGTGCGCCAGCCACTCGACCAGCAGAGTGAGATCCCGACGATAGGCGCTGAGCGTATTTTCAGCGAGGTTTTTCTCCAGCCACAGCGCGTCGAGAAACTGTTCGATGAGTGCGAGATCCTTTTCCACATCAACCCCTATGGTTCTGCAATCTGGCCATTATGCCTGATTGCCATCGGTTTCTGGTACACTACGCGCAAAGTCATAGCAAGAATTGAGATAGTTACGCGATGAATATTGGTCTGTTCTATGGTTCCAGCACCTGCTACACCGAAATGGCGGCGGAGAAAATTCGCGACATTATTGGCCCGGAACTGGTGACGTTGCATAACCTGAAAGATGACGCGGTTGCCTTGATGGAGCAGTACGATGTGCTGATTCTGGGTATCCCTACCTGGGACTTTGGTGAGATTCAGGAAGACTGGGAAGCCATCTGGGATCAGCTCGATTCAGTCAATTTTGAAGGCAAAATCATTGCGATGTACGGCATGGGCGACCAGTTGGGCTACGGGGAGTGGTTCCTTGACGCACTCGGCATGCTGCACGACAAACTGGCGCCAAAGGGCGCGACCTTTATCGGCTACTGGCCTACGGAAGGCTATGAGTTCACCAGTCAAAAACCGATTATTGCCGACGGTCAGCTGTTTGTCGGGCTCGCGCTGGATGAAACCAACCAGTACGATCTTAGCGACGAGCGCCTCCAGAGCTGGTGCGAGCAGATTCTGGGTGAGATGGCCGAGCAGTTCAGCTGATTTACTCCTGCGTCGGCTGTTGCACGATCAACCGGCGCAGATCTCGCCACTCCGCAGGATCCATACTGTCTGCTGCCAGCCACAGGTGCTGGCGACGATTGTCCTCGACCCGACGCAGCCGTAGCATCATCCCGGTGTTGAGCATCCACGGCGTCCCTATCATTTCCCACTCTTTTCCCTGCCAGCGCAGGCGAGAATCCATCAGCAGCTTAATTTCACCCTGACGGGCGTTGATTCGACGCTGGCTGCGCACGCTATCAAACACTACAAACGACAGCAAAAGCAGCCACAGAGGGGTATAGCTTAGCGGCCACGGCACCAATAACACCATTGCCGCGACCAGACCGTGGAGCAGTAAGGACATCCACTGTGAGCGCCACGAGACGCGAAGATCAGATTGCCACAGGACCACGTTCCTGATTCCGTGTTTGAATTAATTGCACCATCCGTTGCAACTCGGTGTCGGCGGGCTTGCCGTGATTCATCAGCCAGTTGAATAAATCCGGATCGTCGGACTCAAGCAGACGGACAAACAGGCGCTTATCGTCATCGCTTAAGCTGTCGTACTCATACTCGAAGAAAGGCATGATGGAGATATCAAGTTCACGCATGCCGCGACGGCACGCCCAGTGAATACGGGCCTTGTTGTTAATATCCATGTTCTGTTTCCTGCATTACGTTTGGCACAGTCGGTATCCCGTTCGGTATTCATTATTGCTCTTCGGGAACACCTGCTAGTGTAACGTGTTTTTGACCGTTTCTTTACTGGAATATTGCGAACCTCGAGCAGGCTTCCTGAATAATCCTTATAAAGACAGCGGATTACACTATTTTGCGTAGCGCCACGCATAACCGCGTAATGGCACGAATGGCCTGCTGAAAGCGCTTGCATTGAATACAGTCTCTTTTACCATTAGGTATTATCAAAGCGTTAAGCAATTCAGGACATCACTATGGCATTTACACCATTTTCTCCTCGCCAGCCCGCCGCCTCTGCGCGTCTGCCGCTGACGCTGATTACTCTTGATGACTGGGCACTGGCGACACTGACCGGTGCAGACAGCGAAAAATACCTGCAAGGCCAGGTCACGGCGGACGTGGCGCAGTTGACTGAGCACCAGCATCTGCTGGCCGCGCATTGCGATCCAAAAGGCAAAATGTGGAGCAACCTGCGTCTGTTCCGCCGTCAGGACGGATTCGCCTTCATTGAGCGTCGCAGCCTGCGTGACGCCCAGCTTAAAGAGCTGAAAAAATACGCGGTCTTTTCTAAAGTCACCATCGCCCCGGACGATGAACACGTTCTGCTGGGGGTAGCGGGTTTCCAGGCGCGTGCAGCGCTGAAAAACCTGTTTGCCGAGCTACCGGATGCCGGAAAACAGCTGATCAGCGAGGGAGAAACCTCCATTCTGTGGTTCGAACACCCTGCGGAGCGCTTCCTGCTGGTAACCGACGAAGCAACGGCGGAACGCGTCACTGACGCCCTGCGCGGTGAAGCACAGCTCAACAACAGCCAGCAGTGGCTGGCGCTGAACATCGAAGCGGGCCTGCCGGTTATTGACGCGGCAAACAGCGCGCAGTTTATCCCGCAGGCGACAAACATCCAGGCGCTGGGTGGTATCAGCTTTAAGAAGGGCTGCTACACCGGACAGGAAATGGTGGCGCGTGCGAAATTCCGCGGCGCGAACAAACGTGCCCTGTGGACGCTGGCTGGTCACGCCAGCCGTGTGCCGGAAGCGGGTGAAGATCTCGAGATGAAGATGGGCGAAAACTGGCGCCGTACCGGCACCGTGTTAGCCGCCGTCCAGCTCGATGATGGCCGCCTGCTGGTGCAGGTTGTCATGAATAATGATATGGAGCCCGACAGCGTGTTCCGCGTGCGGGACGATGCAAACACGCTCAGCATTGAGCCGCTGCCGTATTCACTGGAAGATTGATGCTGTATCGCCCGGTGTTGATATTCACCCTCTCCCTGTGGGCTGAGGGATCCCCAGTAATTTGAAAGCAAAAGCGATAACGTTGCCTCAGAATAACTGAGGGCTTTCAGCGATGCCTCGGTCCGGCTGTAAATCGCTGAGGCGTTTCCTGTAGGCCGGGGCGAGGCGCAGGGATGCGCCGAGAGGGCGGGCTTTACAGGGATGTTACCTCCGCCCGTCCCCGATAAGCCGGAAGGAATAAGCCGAAGGCACCGCGAAGCGGCGATTTTCCGCCGGAAGCCCGGGTCGCCAGGGTGGTGGCGACTGAGCCACCCTGGCACGTTCACCGGTCATGTCGTTACAGAGTAGCAAGGAACATAAAGTGAACGGAATGACCACCACCGCCGTATGTTCCCCTCACCCTAACCCTCTCCCCGGAGGGGCGAGGGGATTGCTCAGTGCTCGCATTAATTTGTGGGGAACCCTCAGCCCTGTGGGAGAGGGTCGGGGTGAGGGCATCAGACCGCACCTTACAAAAAAACTACACCTGACCAACATACAGATAAATTGCCAGAAAGTGGCACACGCTGCCGCCCAGCACAAAGCCGTGCCAGATGGCATGGTTGTACGGGATACGCTTGCAGACGTAGAAAATCACGCCCAGCGAGTAGATCACTCCGCCCACCGCCAGAAGCGTCACGCCCCCCACCGCCAGCTTAATGGCTAACTGATACACCACAATCAGCGACAGCCAGCCCATTGTCAGATAGGTGACCAGCGACAACACTTTGAACCGGTGCGCGATGGTCAGCTTGAACAGGATCCCCAGCAGCGCCAGGCTCCAGATTACAATCATCAGGCCACGCGACAGCGGTGAGTTGAGCCCCACCAGCAAAAATGGCGTGTAGGTGCCTGCAATGAGAAGATAGATTGCGCAGTGGTCAAATTTCTTGAGCCATATCTTCGCCCGTTGATGCGGAATAGCGTGATACAGCGTTGAGGCAAGGAAAAGCAGGATCATACTCCCGCCATACAGGCTGTAGCTGGTAATGGCCATCGCGCTGGCGTTGGTGTCTACCGCCTGCACCAACAGCAATACTAAGCCGACAATCCCAAACACCAGGCCAATGCCATGGCTTATACTGTTGGCTACTTCCTCAGCCAGCGAATATCCCTGTGCGATTAATGGTCTGCTCACCATACTTAACTCCGGGAAAACAAAAGATGATTATTCATCGCCAGTCTATGCTAACTGAGAATGATTCCAGTGAACACCTGTTAGCTAAAATAAATCCATAATCAAGATTTATCCTTACAAATCAGTATAATGCAAAATAAATCCACCGCACAGGTGTAAATGATTTCATTAACACCTGAGTAATCAAGGAGATAAATCCGTCTCTCACCCTTCGTCATCATGGTATGCTTCAGGGATAGTGTCCGACAGCGAGTTTAGCCATTGTGAGTATGTTCAGCCATTCCGCCATTGCCAGCCTCAACAATCTGGAAATGATGGTCTACAACTATGTCATTAAGAACCGTGACAAAGTGATGTACATGACCATCCGCGAGCTGGCGGATGCGGCGGGAGTCTCTACCACTACTATCCTGCGCTTCTGCCGAAAGCTCAACTGCGAAGGCTACTCGGAATTTCGGGTGCGCTTTAAACTCTATCTGGAGCAGAATGAGCCGCAGCAGGCGAATTTTGGTGCCAGTGAAATTATCAGCTTCTTTAAAAGCGTAAATAACGAAGAGTTCGATGCGTTATTAGATAAAGCCGTCGATATTATTTTATCATCTGAACGAATTATTTTTGTTGGCGCAGGCACGTCCGGATCGCTGGCAAAATATGGCGCACGTTTCTTTTCAAATATCGGGAAATTCAGCAACCATATCGACGATCCTTATTTCCCGGTCACTAACGATATGGCTAAAAATGCACTGGCCATTGTACTTTCCGTCTCCGGAGAAACCGAGGAAATCCTGCGCTTCGCCAGCCAGTTCAGCCTGCATCGCTGCAAGGTGCTCTCTGTCACCAGCCACGAACATTCTCGTCTCGCGAAACTGGCGGACTTTAATCTCTCCTGGCATGTCCCCCAAACGCGCATAGGCGGCGTTTACGATATCACCACGCAAATCCCCGTTATCTATATTCTGGAATCATTAGGCCGGAAACTGGCGAAGAAATTAACAGAATAAAACATCCTGTTTTTTTGATGTGACAAATTACAATTTCCGCAAAATGTTATATCGTGACATTTATTTCCGCTTTGCTAGACTCGAAATCAATAAGTCCTGAATTGAGAATAGCAAAGATGAAAAAACTCACTTTACCGAAAGATTTTTTATGGGGCGGCGCGGTGGCGGCGCACCAGGTTGAAGGCGGCTGGAACAAAGGCGGCAAAGGTCCAAGCATTTGCGACGTGCTCACCGGCGGCGCACACGGCGTTCCGCGTGAAATCACGCAGGAAGTGAGTGAAGGCAAATATTACCCGAACCACGAAGCCGTCGACTTTTACGGCCATTACAAAGAAGACATCAAGCTGTTTGCCGAGATGGGCTTCAAATGTTTCCGTACCTCAATCGCCTGGACGCGCATCTTCCCGAAAGGCGACGAAACTCAGCCAAACGAAGAGGGGCTGAAGTTTTACGACGACATGTTCGATGAACTGCTGAAGTACAACATCGAGCCGGTGATCACCCTCTCCCACTTTGAAATGCCGCTGCACCTCGTTCAGGAATACGGCGGATGGACCAACCGTAAAGTAGTCGATTTCTTTGTACGCTTCTCGGAAGTGGTATTTGAGCGCTACAAAAATAAGGTCAAATACTGGATGACCTTCAACGAAATCAACAACCAGCGCAACTGGCGTGCGCCGCTGTTCGGCTACTGCTGCTCTGGCGTGGTCTATACCGAGCACGACAACCCGGAAGAGACCATGTACCAGGTGCTGCACCACCAGTTCGTGGCCAGCGCGTTGGCGGTGAAAGCCGCCCGCCGCATTAACCCGGAGATGAAAGTCGGCTGCATGCTGGCGATGGTGGCGCTCTATCCGTACTCCTGCAAGCCAGAAGATGTCATGTTTGCTCAGGAATCCATGCGCGAGCGCTACGTCTTTACCGACGTACAGCTGCGCGGCTACTACCCGTCTTACGTGCTGAACGAGTGGGAACGCCGTGGCTTCTCCATCAAAATGGAAGCAGGCGACGAGCAGATCCTGCGTGAAGGCACCTGCGATTACTTAGGTTTCAGCTACTACATGACCAACGCGGTCAAAGCGGAAGGCGGCACCGGTGACGCCATTTCCGGCTTCGAGGGCAGCGTGCCGAACCCACACGTCAAGGCGTCCGACTGGGGCTGGCAGATTGACCCTGTGGGCCTGCGTTATTCGCTGTGTGAACTGTACGAGCGCTACCAGAAGCCACTGTTTATCGTGGAAAATGGTTTCGGCGCCTACGACAAGGTGGAAGAGGACGGCAGCATCAACGATGACTACCGCATCGACTACCTGCGCGCCCATGTGGAAGAGATGATGAAGGCGGTGACCTGGGACGGTGTGGATCTGATGGGCTACACCCCGTGGGGCTGCATCGACTGCGTCTCCTTCACCACCGGCCAGTACAGCAAGCGCTACGGCTTTATCTACGTCAACAAGCACGACGACGGCACCGGTGACATGTCCCGCTCCCGTAAGAAGAGCTTTGAGTGGTATAAAACCGTCATTGCCAGCAACGGCGAAACGCTGTAATGGCTTGCCCTCTCTGCAAGCGGAGAGGGCAAACTGCTTATCTTCCAGACACTTCTTTACAGCTTTTGCGTTGCCAAAATATGTTCGCCCGATAATATAGGCATCCTGAATATTTGAGGCGAACATGATTAAGCGACAACGCAACGCTATCCTGCTTGTAGCCCTGGCCTGTCTGGTGGTGCTGATATGTACCGCCCAGCGGATGGCCGGGATGCACGCGCTTGTCATGAACGTCACCGCCACGAGCCAGTCTGTCCAGCAGGGGCAGGAGAGTGCCGACGCACCGGTAACCCCGTGTGAGCTAAGCGCCAAGTCGCTGATGTCGGTCCCGCCTGTTTTGTTTGAAGGCGCCCTGATTGCCGTCACCCTGCTGCTTGCGTTGCTGGCAGCCAGTCCACCGCGCCGCGAACGGCAGTGGCCTCCCCGCGTTATCTCCCCGCCCCGGTTAAGGGTGCATCTGCGATTATGCGTCTTCCGTGAATGAGCCTTCGCCTGTTACTTCAGGTTAATTCATCATTTACGGAGAAAATTTATGTTTACTGTATTCAGGCGACTGCTGGTCTGCCTGCTTTGGCTATGGCTGCCCCTCAGCCAGGCTGCCGACAGCGGCTGGCTGCGCGCCGCCGATAATCAGCACGCCAGCGTCAGGCTGCGTGCGCAACCTGAAAGCACTGGCGAAACCCGCCTGCTGCTGGACGTCGCCCTGCAAAAAGGCTGGAAAACCTACTGGCGCTCGCCGGGCGAAGGCGGCGTCGCACCCGCGATTAAATGGCATCAGCCCGTCGAGGCGATCTGGCGCTGGCCTGTGCCGCAGCGTTTCGACGTCGCGGGCATCACCACGCAGGGCTATCACGGCGATGTCAGCTTTCCCCTCACTCTGCGGGGCGACGTCCCGACGATCCTGAGCGGCGTGCTGACGCTCTCCACCTGTAGCAACGTCTGTATTCTTACCGACTACCCGTTTTCACTGAACATGACCGCATCCGCAGGCGCCAGTTTTGATTACGATTTCAGTCGGGTCATGGGCACCCTTCCCCTCAGCGGCGGGTTGACCTCAACGCTTAACGCCACCTATGCCCCCGGCAAGCTGACCGTAACGGCGCAGCGTGACGCAGGCTGGCAGGCGCCGTCGCTGTTTATCGACGGTATGGATGATGTTGATTTCGGCAAACCGGCCCTCACCGTGCGCGGTGATTCGCTGGTCGCCACCGTGCCCGTGACGGACAGCTGGGGCGAGGCCGCGCCCAACCTCAGCGGCAAAACCCTGTCGCTGGTTCTGGCCGATAGCGGGCAGGCGCAGGAGTCCAGCCTGAGCATTCAGCCGGGGAACGCCGCGCCGACGCTCCCGTTAGGCTGGGTGCTGCTGATGGCGCTTGCTGGCGGTCTGATCCTTAACGTCATGCCCTGCGTACTGCCCGTGCTGGCCATGAAGCTGGGCACGCTGATGCAAACCGAACGGCAGGCGCGCGGTCAGGTACGCCGACAGTTTCTTGCATCGGTAGCCGGGATCGTGATCTCGTTCCTCGCACTGGCGCTGATGATGACGGTATTACGTTTAGGCAATCAGGCGCTCGGCTGGGGGATCCAGTTCCAGAACCCGTGGTTTATTGCCGCAATGGCGCTGGTAATGGTGCTCTTCAGCGCCAGCCTGCTGGGGTTGTTTGAAATCCGTCTCCCTTCCGGCGCCAGCACCTTCCTCGCCACGCGCGGCGGCAACGGGCTTGCGGGTCATTTCTGGCAAGGCGCGTTTGCCACGCTGCTGGCGACACCCTGCACCGCGCCGTTCCTGGGGACGGCGGTCTCGGTCGCGCTGGCGGCACCGCTTCCCCTGCTGTGGGGGATCTTCCTGGCGATGGGTATCGGCATGAGCCTGCCGTGGCTGCTGGTGGCGGCCTGGCCGGGGCTGGCCCAGCGGTTGCCGCGTCCGGGGCGCTGGATGAACGTTGTACGCGTAGTGCTGGGGATGATGATGCTCGGCTCATCGCTGTGGCTGCTGAGCCTGCTGACGGTGCACATTGGCAGCCTGCCGGTCATTACGCTGAGCGTGCTGCTGATCCTTGCGCTGCTGCTGATCACCGCCTGGCGCTACCGCTGGCAAACGGCACTGCGCGCCGGGGTATTAGCTGTACTGGTGGCCGGGGTAGTCGCGTTTGTTTCCGGCTCCGGCGGCGAGGGCTCCCGCCGCGATCGTATTCACTGGCAGCCGCTCAGCGAGCAGGCCATTGCCCGCGCGCTGGCGGAGAACAAACGGGTGTTCGTCGACGTGACCGCCGACTGGTGCGTGACCTGTAAAGCCAATAAATACAACGTTCTGCTGCGCGACGACGTGCAGGATGCGCTCTCCGCCCCGGACGTTGTCGCCCTGCGCGGCGACTGGAGCCGCCCCTCAGATACCATCAGCCAGTTTTTAACCACGCGCGGCAGCGCCGCCGTGCCGTTTAACCAGATCTACGGACCGGGATTACCGCAGGGCCACGTGCTGCCTGCGTTGTTAAGCCGCGAAGCAGTGCTGAGCACCCTGTCCGATGCAAAAGGAAAATAACATGAGAACCTTCGTTGCCTTACTTCTGCTGTCGTTATCAACGTTCGGTTTCGCCGCACCGTCAGATGACGCTTCCAACGACCAGCTGGCAAAACTGCTGTTTAACGACCCCAACAGCCCGCGAACCGGCGCGACATCGCCGAAGCTCACCATCGTCTCCTTCACAGACTACAACTGCCCGTATTGCAAGCAGTTCGACCCAATGCTGGAGAAAATCGTGCACGATAATCCCGACGTGCAGCTCATCATCAAACTGCTGCCGTTCAAGGGACAAAGCTCGGTAAATGCCGCGAAAGCGGCGCTCTCAACGTGGCAGCAGGCGCCGGATCAATTCTGGGCACTACACCAGCGGCTGATGATGAAAAAGGGCTATCACGATGACGCCAGCATCGCCGCCGCGCAGGTGAAGACCGGGACGGACAGCATTAAAACCGATGATAAAACCATGGACAGCGTAAAGATGAACCTGATCCTGGCGCAGGTGCTGAATATTCAGGGCACCCCGGCGACCATCATCGGTGACCAGATGGTGGCGGGCGCAATCCCGTATGACGATCTGGAGGGGCTGGTCAAAGAACAGCTGGCAAACGCCCGTGGCAAGTAAGCTTCCTCGCCTGCTGCGCGAGCTGGCCGTGTGGCTGCTGATTGGCGTAGCCGTGAGCCTGGCGGTGGACTATTTCCGCCAGCCCGCGCTGCCGCAGAATTTCTCCGCGACGGCACTGCACACCCTCGACGATCAGCCCGTCGATCTTATCGCCATGAGTAAGGAGCGACCGCTGCTGGTCTACGTCTGGGCGACATGGTGCGGCGTCTGCCGCTACACCACGCCGTCGGTGGCGGCGATTGCCGCGGACGGGGGTAACGTGATGTCGGTTGCGCTGCGCTCGGGCGATAACGCGACGCTCGAAACATGGATGAGAAAGAAGAAGGCGATGATGCCCACGGTCAACGACGCCAGCGGAGAACTGGCGCGTCAGTGGGACGTTCAGGTGACGCCAACGCTTGTGGTGATCTCTCACGGTGAAGTGAAGTCGATCACCACCGGCTGGACCAGCGGCTGGGGAATGCGCCTGCGGCTGTGGCTGGCGTCGTAGCGTTACTTCCCGCCAGCCAGCTCCAGGAAGCTACCGGTGACATAGGAGGCTTTGTCGCTCAGCAGCCAGGTAATGGCCTGGGCGACCTCCTCCGGCTGACCGCCACGCTGCATCGGTAACATCGACTTCACCCGATCCACACGCCCCGGCTCGCCGCCGGAGGCGTGAATATCGGTATAAATCAGGCCTGGCCGCACGCAGTTAACGCGAATGCCCTGCGCCGCCACCTCCAGCGCGAGGCCGGTTGTCAGGGAATCCACGGCCCCTTTGGAGGCAGCATAATCCACATACTCCCCCGGTGCGCCCAGTCGTGAGGCCGCCGAGGAGACATTCACAATCGCGCCGCCCTTGCCGCCGTGTTTATGCGACATGCGCTTCACCGCCTCACGGCAGCAGAGAAAATAGCCAGTGACGTTGGTGGACAGCACGCGGTTAATACGTTCAGCGGAGAGGTTTTCGATGGAGGATTGTTCAAACAAAATCCCGGCGTTGTTCACCAGCGCGGCGAGCGGCTCACCTTCGCGATCGATGCTGTCGAACATCGCCATCACCTGCGATTCATCGCTGATATCCGCGCGCACGGCAAAGGCCTTACCGCCCGCGTCCACGATCTGATTAATAACCTCTGTCGCGGCTTTGATGTTGTGATGAAAATTCACCGCAACGGTGTAGCCTTCGCTTGCCAGCTGTAGCGCGGTGGCTTTACCAATACCCCGGCTGGCGCCGGTGACCAATGCAATTGCCATTCTTTTCTCCCAATAAAAAAGCCGGGTGGCGGCTTCGCCTTACCCGGCCTACGTTACTACAGGAACAACGTTACTGGTATTCGCTCATCGGCACGCAGGAGCAGAACAGGTTACGGTCGCCGTAAACATCATCAAGACGTTTCACGGTTGGCCAGTATTTGTTTGCTACACCTGCCGGGAAGACAGCCAGCTCGCGGGTATAACCGTGGTTCCACTCTGCCACCAGTTCGTTCTGGGTATGCGGCGCGTTGACCAGCGGGTTATCTTCCAGCGTCCATTCCCCGCCTTTCACGCGGTCGATTTCGCTGCGGATCGCCAGCATCGCGTCGATAAAGCGATCCAGCTCCACCTTGCTTTCAGACTCGGTCGGCTCAACCATCAGCGTTCCTGCAACCGGGAAGGACATGGTTGGCGCGTGGAAGCCGTAGTCGATCAGACGCTTGGCAATATCCAGCTCGCTGATGCCCGTCTCTTCTTTCAGAGGACGAATATCGAGGATGCATTCGTGCGCCACGCGACCATCGCGGCCGGTGTAGAGCACCGGATAGGCGTCTTTCAGACGCGTTGCGATGTAGTTGGCGTTGAGGATCGCCACCTGGCTGGCCTGCTTGAGCCCTTCCGCGCCCATCATGCGGATGTACATCCAGCTGATTGGCAGGATAGAGGCGCTGCCGAACGGTGCCGCGGAGACCGCGCCCTGACGGGTCAGCATGCCTTCAATCTGCACCACGCTATGGCCTGGCACAAACGGTGCCAGGTGCGCTTTGACGCCGATTGGGCCCATGCCCGGGCCGCCGCCGCCGTGCGGAATACAGAACGTTTTATGCAGGTTGAGGTGCGACACGTCCGCGCCAATAAAGCCCGGAGAGGTAATGCCCACCTGGGCGTTCATGTTCGCGCCGTCGAGGTAAACCTGGCCGCCGAACTGATGCACCACTTCACACACTTCACGGATCGTTTCTTCGTACACGCCGTGGGTGGACGGGTAGGTCACCATGATGCAGGAGAGTTTGTCGCCTGCCTGCTCGGCTTTCGCGCGCAGGTCGGCCAGATCGATGTTGCCGTTTTTGTCGCACGCCACGACCACCACTTCCATCCCTGCCATCTGGGCAGAGGCCGGGTTGGTGCCGTGGGCAGAGCTTGGGATCAGACAGATATCGCGGTGGCCTTCGTTGCGGCTTTCGTGATAGTGACGGATCGCCAGCAGACCGGCGTATTCACCCTGCGCACCGGAGTTCGGCTGCATGCAGAGCGCGTCGTACCCGGTCAGCTTCACCAGCCAGTCGGAGAGCTGGTTGATCATCATGTGATAACCTTCCGCCTGCTCAGCCGGGCAGAACGGGTGCAGCTCGGAGAATTCAGGCCAGGTGATTGGGATCATCTCAGCCGCGGCGTTCAGCTTCATGGTGCAGGAGCCCAGCGGGATCATCGCCTGGTTCAGCGCCAGATCTTTACGTTCCAGAGAGTGCATGTAACGCATCATCTCGGTTTCGCTGTGATAGCGGTTGAACACCGGGTGAGTCAGGATCGCGTCGTCGCGCAGCATGCTTTCCTGAATGGAGCGGCTGTCGAGCGCAACCTCTTTGTCGAGCGTATCAACGTCCAGACCCTGTGCGTCACCCAGCAATACGTTGAACAGGGTCACGATATCGTCACGGGTGGTGCTTTCGTCCAGCGTAATGCCAACCGCATTGTGAATATCGCTGCGCAGGTTGATTTGTGCTGCCTCGGCGCGCGCCAGCACGGCCGCTTTGTCTGCCACATCGACACACAGGGTGTCGAAGTAGTGCTCATGACGCAGTCTGAGACCTTTCTGTTGCAGACCGCAGGCCAGGATATCGGCCAGACGGTGGATGCGGCTGGCAATGCGTTTCAGACCTGCCGGACCGTGGAACACCGCGTATAAGCTGGCAATGTTAGCCAGCAGCACCTGCGAGGTACAGATGTTGGAGTTCGCTTTCTCGCGGCGGATATGCTGCTCGCGGGTCTGCATCGCCATGCGCAGCGCGGTGTTACCGGCGGCATCTTTCGATACGCCGATAATACGGCCTGGCATGGAACGTTTAAATTCATCTTTCGCGCCAAAGAACGCCGCGTGCGGGCCGCCGTAGCCCATCGGCACGCCGAAGCGTTGCGCTGAGCCGAAGACAATATCCGCGCCCTGTTTACCTGGCGCCGTCAGCAGCACCAGCGCCATAAAATCAGCGGCGACGCTAACAATAACCTTACGGGATTTGAGCTCGGCGATCAGCGCGCTGTAATCATGCACTTCCCCGGTGGTGCCCACCTGCTGTAACAGCACGCCGAAGACGTCCTGGTGATCCAGCACTTTGTCAGCGTCGTCGACAATCACCTCAAAGCCGAAGGTTTCCGCACGGGTGCGCACCACGTCCAGCGTCTGGGGATGCACGTCCGCCGCGACGAAGAAGCGGTTGGCGTTTTTCAGCTTGCTCACGCGCTTCGCCATCGCCATCGCTTCAGCGGCGGCAGTGGCTTCATCCAGCAGCGAGGCAGAGGCGATATCCATACCGGTCAGATCCAGCGTCACCTGCTGGAAGTTCAGCAGCGCTTCCAGACGGCCCTGGGAGACTTCTGGCTGATACGGGGTGTAAGCGGTGTACCAGCCCGGGTTTTCCAGCATATTACGCAGGATCACCGGCGGTAATTGCACGTTGGTGTAGCCCATGCCGATATAAGACTTATAGCGCTTGTTAAGGCCGGCGATGGCCTTCAGCTCCGCCAGCGCGGCGAACTCCGTCGTGGACTCGCCTACCTGCGGCGGTGTGGCAAGCTGGATGTCTTTTGGCACGATCTGGCCGATCAGTGCGTTTAATGAATCCGCGCCAACTGTCTTCAGCATCTCCTGCTGTTGCTGAGCATCCGGCCCAATGTGACGTTCAATGAAGGCGCCACGGTTTTCAAGCTGGCTTAAAGTCTGTGTCATGAGCGATGGTTCCTGAAACGTGCAGTGAATCGTAATTATCTGTAACGCTGTTGCCCGGTGGCGCTAACGCTTACCGGGCCTACGTAGATCTGTAGGCCGGATAAGCGCAGCGCCATCCGGCACAACGTTATTCGTCTTCCAGTAGTGCTTCGTACGCGGTCGCATCCAGCAGCGCGGCAACCTGCGCTTCGTCGCTGGCTTTGATCTTAAAGATCCAGCCGCCTTCATAAGGCTCGCTGTTCACCAGCTCCGGGGAGTCGCTCAGCGCGTCGTTCACGGCAACAATTTCACCGCTCACCGGAGCGTAGATGTCAGAGGCCGCTTTAACGGATTCCGCCACCGCACAGTCGTCGCCTGCGCTCACGGTTGCGCCCACTTCCGGCAGGTCAACAAACACCATGTCGCCCAGCAGTTCCTGCGCGTGCTCGGTGATCCCAACGGTGTAAGTGCCGTCCGCCTCTTTGCGCAGCCACTCGTGTTCTTTGCTGTATTTCAGTTCTGCTGGCACATTGCTCATTGAAGTTCTCCTGATAAAAATAGTTAGGCGACCGGCTTACCGGCGCGAACAAAAATCGGTTTGGTCACGTTGACCGGCATTTCGCGGTTGCGGATCTGCACCACCGCCGTTTCGCCAATCCCCGCTGGCACGCGTGCCAGTGCAATACTGTAGCCGAGCGTCGGGGAGAACGTTCCGCTGGTGATCACGCCTTCGCGATGATTGCCATCGGCATCGGTGAAGCGCACCGGCAGCTCGCCGCGCAGAACGCCTTTTTCTTTCATCACCAGGCCAACCAGCTGTTCAGTGCCCTTCTCGCGCTGCATCTCCAGCGCTTCACGGCCAATAAAATCACGGTCAGCCGGTTCCCACGCGATGGTCCAGCCCATGTTGGCCGCCAGCGGTGAGACGCCTTCGTCCATCTCCTGACCGTAGAGGTTCATCCCCGCTTCCAGACGCAGCGTATCGCGCGCGCCCAGGCCCGCAGGCTTCACACCCGCCTCCACCAGCGCACGCCAGAAATCGGCGGCCTTTTCGTTTGGCATTGCAATTTCGTAGCCCGCTTCACCGGTGTAGCCGGTGGTGGCGATAAACAGATCCCCCGCCTGCACGCCGAAGAACGGCTTCATGCCTTCGGTTGCTTTGCGCTGCTCGTCGCTGAACAGAGACGCGGATTTCGCCTGGGCGTTTGGCCCCTGCACCGCAATCAGCGACAGATCGTCACGAACGGTGATGTCGATGGCGTAAGGTTCAGCGTGTTGGGAAATCCAGGAGAGGTCTTTTTCGCGGGTGGCGGAGTTTACAACGAGGCGGAAGAAATCTTCGGTGAAGTAGTAGACGATGAGGTCGTCAATCACGCCGCCAGAGGCATTGAGCATGCCGGTATAGAGCGCTTTGCCCGGCGTTTTTAGTTTGGCGACGTCGTTTGCCAGCAGATAACGCAAAAACTCCCGGGTGCGGCTTCCGCGCAGGTCGACAATCGTCATATGAGACACGTCGAACATACCGGCATCGGTGCGCACCGCGTGGTGCTCATCAATCTGCGAGCCGTAGTGCAGCGGCATCATCCAGCCGTGGAAGTCCACCATGCGGGCGCCGCATAACACGTGCTGTTCGTACAAAGGAGTCTGTTGAGCCATCTTTTCCTCGTTGAAAAATTCACCGTGAAACCCGGTGTCGACCTCGCGATCGGGGGCCGACGCAAACGTTCTCTTTTACCTGAACTTACCACCGAAACCGGCGGTTAACCATAAGGTAAAACGGGTCATCACATTAGCTTATGACCAAAAATCGCTGAAAAGCCTACAGAGTTATTCACTGGTAAAATGCGATTAAACCCGCATAAAATTAACATCGAGCTAACAGGATTTAGCAGATGGTGATATTTCGTGCGGAAAAACGGGCCGAATTTCCGTAACATAAAAATAGTAAGATTAGATTTTCTAATGCGAAAAATGACGTGAAATTAGATTATTTCAAACGAGGAGATTTCCCCGGCGCGAAGGCCGGGAAAATAAAGTGTGACGGGGATCGAGATTAACGTAACCAGTCGGGAAGATCGTTAAGGCCCATTGCCTGACGAAGAAGCTGCGGTTTGACGCCGGGAAGGGTGTCGGCCAGTTTGAGGCCGATATCGCGCAGCAGTTTTTTCGCCGGGTTCGCTCCGGCAAATAGCTCGCGGAAGCCCTGCATACCCGCCAGCATCATCGCCGCACTGTGTTTGCGGCTGCGCTCGTAGCGACGCAGATACAGATGCTGACCAATATCTTTACCTTCCCGATGCAGACGACGCAGCTCTTCAACCAGCTCGGCCGCGTCCATAAAGCCGAGGTTCACCCCCTGCCCGGCCAGCGGATGAATCGTATGCGCCGCATCCCCCACCAACGCCAGACGGTGCGCCGCAAACTGACGCGCGTAGCGACCGGTTAACGGAAACGCCTGGCGTTCGCTTTCAAGCGTGCACAGGCCCAGACGGTTATCAAACGCCACGCATAGCGCCTGATTAAAGGCGTCCGGCGTCGCCTCCTGCATCTGCTGCGCTTTCTCCGGCTCTAAAGACCAGACGATGGAGCAGAGATGCGGATCGGCAAGCGGCAGGAAGGCCAGAATGCCATCATTGTGGAAAATCTGGCGCGCCACGCCGCCATGCGGCTCTTCGGTGCGGATTGTGGCAACCAGGGCGTGATGACGGTAATCCCAGAAGGTCAGCGGAATATCCGCTTTGTTACGCAGCCAGGAATTGGCGCCGTCGGCACCCACTACCAGCCGCGCGGTCAGCATGTCGCCGCTTTCAAGAGTGATAAACGCGTCGTTTTCGCCCCACGCCACCTGCTGAAGTTTCGCCGGTGCGATCAGCGTGACGTCACTGCACTGCTGCGCTTTTTGCCACAGCGCGTGGTGGATCACCGCGTTTTCAACGATGTGCCCAAGGTGGCTGTAGCCCATGCTTTCATCGTCAAACGCGATATGGCCGAAGCTGTCTTTATCCCACACTTCCATGCCATGGTAACAGCTGGCACGCAGCGCCACGATTTCAGACCAGACGCCAAGGTGCGTCAGTAGCTTTTCGCTGGCGGCATTGATCGCCGAGACGCGCAGCTCCGGCGGTGCATCCTGCGCCACAGGCTGCGGCGCATTTTGCTCAAGCACCGCCACGCGCAGGCCGCTGCCCTGTAAACCACAGGCCAGCGCCAGTCCTACCATTCCGCCGCCGACAATGGCGACATCAACATTTTGCACGGTGATTACTCCTTAACGCGCGACCCAACCCAGGGTCCGCTGCGCCAGCACGTCACGTGCCGGAATGAACAGTTCCATCGCCATCAGCCCAAGGTTGCGACCCGCAACCAGCGGTGCCCAGCGATTGGCAAACAGGTGGACTAAACCGTCGGTAACGCCAATGGTCGCCGCTTTGTCCGCCTGACGTCGTTTCTGGTAATGGCTAAGCACTGAGTATGCGCCACAATCCTGTTGTTCGCTCCACGTCTGCGCCAGTAGCTCAGCCAGGCTCATCACGTCGCGCAGGCCAAGGTTAAAGCCTTGCCCGGCGATGGGGTGCAGCGTCTGCGCGGCGTTGCCGACCAGGGCGACGCGATGGGAGACAGTCTGCGATGCGGTCGTCAGCGCGAGCGGATAGGCCACGCGTTTTCCGGCCTGGGTGATACGCCCAAGCCGCCAGCCGAAGGCTTTTTGCAGCTCGGAACTAAAACGTTCGTCGGACCAGGAGAGAACCTCATCGGCCCGGTCCTGCGCATGGCACCACACCAGCGAGCAGCGCCCGTTCGACATCGGCAGCATGGCCAGCGGGCCGTGCTCAGTGAAGCGCTCAAATGCCCTGCCGTTATGCGCGCCAGCCGTAGAGACGTTAGCGATGACCGCCACCTGCCCATAGGGTTCAGAGCGCAATTCGACGCCGCACTGCGTGGCGATCGCGGAGCGTGAACCATCCGCCGCCACCAGCAGTTCCCCCTCCAGCGTGGTGCCGTTGTCCAGCGTCACGCTGACGGCTTCGTCACGGCGGTTAAAGCTGGCGACGCGCGCCGGACAGTGCAGCGTGACGCCAGGTGTGTCCTGTAAAAGACGGAACAGCCGCAGCCCTACGTCATGCAGCTCGACAACCTGCCCCAGCGCCTCGATCCGGTAATCGTGGGCATCCAGCGTCACGAACCCGGCGTGCCCGCGATCGCTGACGTGAACGGTGCCGATCGCCGTCGCGCAATCCGCTATCGCCTGCCAGATCCCAATACGCGCAAGCTGCTGACAGGTTCCCTGCGCCAGCGCGATAGCGCGGGCGTCGAAACCGGGATGATCGGTCGCCTGCGGCGCGACCGCCTCAACCAGATGCACCGGAAGCTGGCCCTGGGTTAACCGCGAAATAGCCAGCGCCAGAGTAGCGCCGGTCATGCCTCCGCCAACGATGATTACGCTCATCCGCGTGCCGCCGCCATCAGCGCCTCGATGTCATCGGCTTTTTTCACCACGGTCGCGGTCAGGTTTTCGTTACCGGTTTCTGTAATGACGATGTCATCTTCAATACGAATGCCGATCCCGCGGTACTGTTCCGGCACGTCGGCATCCGGCGCGATGTACAGCCCCGGCTCAACGGTCAGCACCATGCCAGGCTCCAGCACGCGCGAACGTTCCGGACCGTATATCCCCACGTCATGCACATCCAGCCCCAGCCAGTGGCTCAGGCCGTGCATAAAGTACGGACGATGGGCGTTTTCGGTTATAAGGGTGTCCACATCGCCTTTCAGAATGCCGAGCTTCACCAGCCCGGTAATCATGATGCGCACCACCTCGCCCGTAACCTCCTGGATGGAGGTGCCAGGGCGGAACAGCATCAGCGCGGTCTCCAGAGACTCAAGCACGATGTCATAGATTTCACGCTGCGCTGGGGTGAATTTACCGTTCACCGGGAAGGTACGGGTGATGTCGCCCGCGTAACCCTGATATTCACAGCCGGCGTCAATCAGCACCAGATCGCCGTCGCGCAGTTCACTTTCGTTTTCGGTGTAGTGCAGAATGCAGCCGTTTTCCCCGCCGCCTACGATGGTGTTATAGGACGGGAAGCGCGCGCCGTGACGGTTAAATTCATGGTGAATTTCCCCTTCAAGCTGGTACTCGAACATACCGGGACGGCACTTTTCCATGGCGCGGGTATGCGCCAGGGCGCTGATTTCGCCCGCGCGGCGCATCACATTCAGCTCTTCTTCAGACTTAAACAGGCGCATCTCATGCACCACCGGTCGCCAGTCTGTCAGGGTTGCGGGTGCAGACAAATTCTGACGTGAGCCTTTACGCAGCTTATCCAGCGCAGTGAAAACAATCTCATCCGCATAGGCGTATTCACCCTGCGCGTGGTACAGCACGTCCAGGCCGTTGAGCAGTTGATAGAGCTGCTGGTTGATTTCGCTGTAGGCCAGCGCGCGGTCCACGCCCAGTTTTTCCGGCGCCGCCTCCTGACCTAAGCGGCGGCCAAACCAGATTTCCGCGGTCAGATCGCGCACGCGGTTGAAAATCACGCTGTGGTTGTGGGTGTCATTGCTTTTAATCAGCACCAGTACCGCTTCCGGCTCGTTAAACCCGGTGAAGTACCAGAAATCGCTGCTCTGGCGATAGGGGTATTCGCTGTCGGCGCTGCGCGTCACTTCCGGCGCGGCGAAAATCAGGGCAGCGCTTCCCGGCTGCATTTTTGCCAGCAGCGCCTGACGACGGCGAGAATACTCTTGACTGGAGATAACCATGACACCCTCCTGTGCGTTATTTTTCTTAGTGTAATGTTGGCTTGCGAACTTCCGGCGCGGTCGGCTGCGAGCGCGTAAAGTTGTCGTGGCACAGCAGAGACGCCACGCGCACGTACTCGATGATCTCTTCGAGAGACATCTCCAGCTCTTCCTGGTCTTCGTCTTCATCGTAGCCGAGCTGGGCGATGTTACGCAGATCGTCGATCGCTTCACCCGCTTCGCCGGTCACTTTATCCAGTTTAGGCTGGGTTACGCCCAGGCCAAGCAGATAGTGGTTTACCCAACCCGCGAGCGCATCAGCGCGATCGAAGACGCTGACATCGTCGCCTTCAGGCAGATAAAGCTGAAAAAGAAAGCCATCGTCTTCCAGGGAATCGCTGGTTGCGGCGTGCATTTTACGCAGCGCTTCCGCCAGTTCGTGGCCAAACGCCAGCCCTTCGTTGGTGAGGTCGTGGATCAGCGGCTGCCATGAGCTGTCGCTGTTTCCGCCGCACAGTATGCCGCTGATCAGACCGTGCATTTCGGCAGGGGTTAGACCGACTCCCTGCTGGTTCAGTAACTGGTTTAAATCCTTGTAACCAGGCATTTCGTTCTGTATAGACATACGCATTCGTCATCAAAGGGAGGATATTCATGATATGCTACCACTTTGGACCCTGGTGATACCAGAAAAGGGCTTGTATCTTCACATCAGGGTAGCTATAGTGTCGCCCCTTCGCAGCCCCCGGGGCAGTAAGCGAAGGCAGCGCAGTCAATCAGCAGGAAGGTGGCATGTCTGCACAACCCGTCGATCTCCAGATTTTTGGCCGTTCACTGCGAGTGAATTGTCCGCCTGAACAAAGGGATGCTTTGAATCAGGCTGCGGACGATTTGAATCAGCGGTTGCAAGATCTAAAAGAACGCACTAGAGTCACAAATACTGAGCAGCTGGTTTTCATCGCCGCGTTGAACATCAGCTATGAACTGACTCAGGAAAAAGCGAAGACCCGCGATTACGCGGCAAGCATGGAGCAGCGCATTAAAATGCTCCAGCAGACCATTGAACAGGCATTGCTTGATCAAGGTCGCAGTCCTGAAAGACCGGGACCAAAGTTTGAATAACACTTCTCAGTTGACTATGGTAGAGTAACTGTGAAGACAAAATTTCTCTGAGATGTTTGCAAGCGGGCCAGTCCCCTGAGCCGATATTTCATACCACAAGAATGTGGCGCTCCATGGTTGGTGAGCATGCTCGGTCCGTCCGAGAAGCCTTAAAACTATGACGACACATTCACCTTGAACCAAGGGTTCAAGGGTTACAGCCTGCGGCGGCATCTCGGAGATTCCCTCTCTCTTCTTCTACCAACTACCATGACTCAATTCCCTGAAGTCTCTGCTTCACGCCAGGATATCCGTCAGCTCATTCGCCAGCGTCGTCGTGCCTTAAGCGCCGAACAACAGGCACAGTTTGCCCAGCAGGCCGCCGCCCGTATGATGGCCTATCCGCCTGTGGTGATGGCAAACACCGTCGCCCTGTTTCTTTCGTTTGATGGTGAGCTGGATACCCAACCACTTATCGACCAGCTCTGGCGCGCCGGGAAAAAAGTTTATCTGCCGGTGCTGCATCCCTTTAGCCGGGGCAATCTGCTGTTTCTGCACTACCATCCGCACAGCGAGCTGGTGGTGAATCGTCTGAAAATCACCGAACCCAAACTCGACGTGCGCGATGTGCTGCCGCTATCTGAACTGGATGTGCTGATTACGCCGCTGGTGGCGTTTGACGAGCAGGGACGGCGATTAGGTATGGGCGGTGGTTTTTACGACAGAACGCTACAAAACTGGCAGCAGTACGGGTTGCAGCCGGTGGGCTATGCGCATGATTGTCAGGGCGTGGAGGCATTACCCGTGGAGAAATGGGATGTGCCGTTGCCAGCGGTGGTGACGCCCAGTAAAACCTGGACCTGGTAGAACAAAGCCGGGTGGCGGCTACGCCTTACCCGGCCTACATAAATCCTCGAACATTGTAGGTCGGGTAAGCGTAAGCGCCACCCGACACACAGACCGCACGACCGTTGTAGGTCGGGTATGCGTAAGCGCCACCCGATACACAGACCGCACGAACATTGTAGGTCGGGTAAGCGTAAGCGCCACCCGATACACAGACCGCACGAACATTGTAGGTCGGGTAAGCGTAAGCGCCACCCGACACACAGACCGCACGAACATTGTAGGTCGGGTAAGCGTAAGCGCCACCCGACACACAGACCGCACGACCGTTGTAGGTCGGGTAAGCGTAAGCGCCACCCGATACACAGACCGCACAAACATTGTAGGTCGGGTAAGCGTAAGCGCCACCCGATACACAGACCGCACAAACATTGTAGGTCGGGTAAGCGTAAGCGCCACCCGACACACAGACCGCACGAACATTGTAGGTCGGGTAAGCGTAAGCGCCACCCGACACCACAGACCGCACTATCAGTACAGCAGACGCGCGCGAATCGTCCCCGGAATGGCCTTCATGCTCTGCAATGCTTTCTCGGCAATGTCTTCATCCGCTTCAATATCAATCACCACATAACCCATCTGCGCGTTCGTTTGCAGATACTGCGCGGCAATGTTGACGCCCTGTTCGGCAAAGATCTGGTTGATAGCAGTCAGCACGCCCGGACGGTTTTCGTGAATGTGCAGCAGACGACGCCCGCCGTGTAGCGGCAGAGACACTTCCGGGAAGTTCACCGCAGAGAGCGTTGAACCGTTGTCGGAATATTTGCTCAGCTTGCCCGCCACTTCCAGGCCGATATTCTCCTGCGCTTCCTGAGTAGAACCGCCGATGTGCGGCGTCAGGATCACGTTGTCGAACTCGCACAGTGGAGAGGTGAACGGATCGCTGTTGGTGGCCGGTTCCGTCGGGAACACGTCAATCGCCGCACCCGCCAGATGCTTACGCTTCAGCGCATCGCACAGGGCAGGAATATCGACCACTGTACCGCGCGCGGCGTTGATCAGCAGTGAGCCCGGCTTCATCAGCGCCAGCTCTTCCGCTCCCATCATGTTTTTTGTGGACGCATTTTCCGGCACGTGCAGGCTGACCACGTCGCTCATGTTCAGCAGGTCAGAAAGATGCTGCACCTGCGTCGCGTTACCCAGCGGCAGTTTGTTTTCGATATCGTAGAAAAACACGTGCATGCCAAGGGATTCCGCCAGAATACCGAGCTGCGTACCGATGTGGCCGTAACCAATAATCCCGAGTTTTTTACCACGCGCTTCGTAGGAGCCCGCGGCCAGTTTATTCCACACGCCGCGGTGCGCTTTGGCGTTAGCTTCCGGAATACCGCGAAGGAGTAGCAGCAGCTCGCCAATCACCAGCTCCGCCACAGAACGGGTGTTGGAGAACGGGGCGTTAAAGACCGGGATACCGCGTTTTGCGGCGGCATTCAGATCAACCTGATTGGTACCGATACAGAAACAGCCAATCGCCACCAGCTTTTCCGCCGCAGCAATAACGTCTTCAGTCAGTTGGGTACGGGATCGCAGGCCAATGAAATGGGCATCACGGATGGACGCTTTCAGCTCTTCAGTATCCAGCGCGCCTTTGTGAAATTCGATGTTGGTGTAACCTGCAGCGCGAAGGCTATCGAGCGCTTTCTGGTGCACGCCTTCAACCAGCAGGAATTTAATCTTGTCTTTCTCCAGTGATACCTTTGCCATTTACCCGACCCTGTTTTTATCTGAACTGATGTTGTGCTGGATATAAATCCCGTGCAGCCAACATATCAAAAAAAACTATTGCAGCAATATGAACGTTTGCGTCGGCACTCTGAAGAAAAGTCATACAGAGCAAAATGACAGAGGAAAATGCTATGGAAATTTACAAACGCGGAAGGATCGGCAAAAGAGGCGGAAAAACGTGACACAAGTCACCGAATTTAGCTTTTCAAAATTTTTTAGCGGGGGGAGCGCTCCCCCCGTCAGATCATTTTACGATGGTTTTTACACCGTCAGCCGTGCCGATCAGCGCCACATCCGCGCCACGGTTGGCAAATAACCCTACGGTCACGACGCCCGGAATGCCGTTGATCGCATTTTCCAGCGCAATGGCATCGAGGATCTCAAGGCCGTGAACGTCGAGGATCACGTTGCCGTTGTCGGTCACCACACCCTGACGGTATTCCGGACGACCACCCAGCTTCACCAGTTGACGTGCCACGGCACTGCGCGCCATCGGGATCACTTCGACCGGCAGCGGGAAACTCCCCAGAATGTCGACCTGCTTGGAGGCGTCCGCGATGCAGATGAACTTATCCGCCACGGAGGCAATGATTTTTTCACGGGTCAGCGCCGCGCCACCGCCTTTGATCATCTGCATGTGGCCGTTGATTTCATCCGCGCCATCAACGTAAATGCCCAGACGGTCCACTTCGTTGAGGTCGAAAACAGTGATGCCGAGGCTTTTCAGCTTTTCCGTGGAAGCATCGGAGCTCGAAACCGCGCCCTCGATTTGCCCCTTCATCGTGCCCAGCGCATCGATAAAGTGCGCCGCCGTCGACCCCGTACCAACACCGACAATGGTACCCGGCTGTACGTACTGGAGAGCGGCCCATCCTACTGCTTTTTTCAGTTCATCCTGCGTCATGATCGTTTTGCCTGTGGTGTGAAAACTCAGGGCGCATTATAGAACACGTCGAATGGATTTCGTCTGCCACGAAGGGAAAATTGTGTCATAGTGCAGATTAAGCAAAATTAAGGAGTCAGCCAGAGCAATGAAACGTCCGGACTACAGAACACTACAGGCACTTGATGCAGTTATTCGTGAACGCGGTTTTGAGCGCGCGGCGCAAAAGCTGTGCATCACCCAGTCCGCCGTATCACAGCGTATCAAACAGCTTGAAAATATGTTCGGGCAGCCGCTGCTGGTGCGTACCGTACCGCCGCGTCCAACGGAGCAAGGACAAAAGCTCCTCGCCCTGCTACGTCAGGTTGAACTGCTGGAAGATGAGTGGCTGGGCGATGAACAGACCGGCTCCACGCCGCTGCTGCTGTCGCTGGCGGTGAACGCCGACAGTCTGGCAACCTGGCTGCTGCCGGCCCTTGCGCCGGTGCTGGCCGACTCCCCTATCCGCCTGAATCTCCAGGTTGAAGATGAAACCCGCACCCAGGAACGTCTGCGTCGCGGCGAAGTGGTTGGTGCCGTCAGTATTCAGCCTCAGGCGCTGCCAAGCTGTCTGGTGGATCAGTTGGGCGCGCTGGATTACCTCTTCGTCGGTTCAAAAGCCTTTGCCGAGCGCTATTTCCCGAACGGTGTGACCCGCGCCGCGCTGCTGAAAGCGCCTGCCGTCGCGTTCGACCATCTGGACGATATGCATCAGGCCTTCCTGCAACAAAACTTCGATTTGCCGCCGGGCAGCGTGCCGTGTCATATCGTTAACTCGTCCGAAGCCTTCGTACAGCTTGCACGTCAGGGAACCACCTGCTGCATGATCCCGCATCTGCAGATTGAGAAAGAGTTGAAAAGCGGTGAGCTGATTGATTTAACTCCGGGGCTGTATCAGCGCCGGATGTTGTACTGGCACCGTTTTGCGCCGGAAAGCCGCATGATGCGCAACGTCACCGACGCGCTGCTGGCGTTTGGGCATAAGGTGTTAAGACAGGATTGAAAAACAAGCCGGGTGGCGGCTTCGCCTTACCCGGCCTACGGGTTACTGAGCTGGCTTTTCAGTCGGCTCCAGCTGGAACACCACATCAACCTGATCGTCGAACTGAATGGTTGGCTGCTCGTAGGTTTCCTGAGCAGAAACTGGCGCGGCGTCCGCTTTCATCATCCGCACCATCGGGCTTGGCTGGTAGTTTGAGACGTGGTAACGCACGCTGTAAACCGGACCGAGCTTGCTCTTGAAGCCGGATGCCAGCTGCTGTGCCTGATGAATGGCATCATCAATCGCCGCTTTACGCGCTTCGTCTTTATACTTCTCCGGTTGCGCAACGCCCAGCGAGACGGAACGAATTTCGTTCAGCCCTGCCTTCAGCGCACCATCCAGCAATCCGTTGAGCTTATCAAGCTGGCGCACGGTCACTTCTACAGTACGCACGGCGCGATAGCCTTTCAGGATGCTTTTGCCGTTCTGGTAATCGTAATCCGGTTGAGTACGCAGGTTCGCAGAGCTGATGTCTTTTTTCGCGACACCGTTCTGTTCCAGAAAAGAGAGGTATTGCGCAACACGATCGTCTGCCTGTTTCTTGGCGGAAGCAGCATCTTTCGCCGCCACGTTCACTTCAATTGCCAGGGTTGCAACATCCGGTACCGCATCCACGCTTGCCGTACCTGAAGTGACAATGTGCGGGCCGTTTGGCAGTTCATTCGCCTGCACCGACACCGCACCTAAACTTACTAATGCCGCCAGGGCCATCACCTTAAACTTCACTGTCATTCCTCCATGTTGCGAAGAGTGCCCTGTTAACAGGGCTCATGCCAGCAAGCTTAGCGGGTCTTGTTCAGATGTCCATAAGACAACGCTTAGTTGAACAATCCCTGTACGTGATGAATGCCCTCTTTCGCCAGCTGGAAGGCAATAAACCACATCACCAGCCCCACCAGGGTATTGATAATGCGCTGCGCTTTGGCGGTACGCAGTCGTGGTGCCAGCCATGCCGCCAGGATCGCAAGACCAAAGAACCAGAGGAAGGAGGCGCTGACCGTACCGAGCGCAAACCAGCGTTTCGGCTCAACGTCCAGCTGTCCACCCAGGCTGCCGAGCACCACGAACGTATCAAGATAAACGTGCGGGTTAAGCCATGTCACGGCGAGCATGGTGACGATAATCTTCCAGCGCCCTTGCTTCATCACTTCGGCGCTCGCCAGCTCAAGATTGCTGCTCATGGCCGTTTTCAGGGCGCCAAACCCGTACCACAGCAGAAACGCTACGCCGCCCCAGGTAACCAGCGCCAGCAGCCACGGCGACTGCATCAACAGGGCGCTGCCGCCAAAGATCCCGGCGCAAATCAGCAGCAGATCGCTCACCGCGCACAGCAGGGCAATCATCAGATGGTACTGACGGCGGATGCCCTGATTCATCACGAACGCATTTTGTGGACCAAGGGGAAGGATCATGGCCGCACCTAACGCAAGCCCTTGAAAATAGTAAGATAACATAACGTAATTCTCGCAGAGTTGTCCTTGGGCAGACTATACTGCGGGAACGACATTAGAGGAAATGGATAATATTAATTGGGGATTAGCGAGGCTAATAAAAGAAAAGCCCGGTGTCGCTGACGCTTACCGGGCCTACGGAGACGTTACTCTGCTTCTTTGACTTTTTTGACGTTTACGTCCATCTGCGGGTACGGGAAGCTGATGCCGTTAGCATCGAAGTCACGCTTAATGCGCTCCAGCACATCCCAGTATACGTTTTGCAGATCGCTGCTTTTGCTCCAGATGCGCACCACAAAATTAATGGATGATGCGCCCAGTTCATTCAGACGAACGGTCTGCTCGCGGTCCTTCAGAATACGGTCATCTGAAGCAATGATGTTGGTAATCAGAGACTTCACCTGATCGATATCGGAATCGTACGCCACGCTGATGATCAGCTCGTTACGACGCACCGGCTCGCGGGAGAAGTTAATGATATTGCCGGCAATGATTTTCCCGTTCGGTACCACCACAATACGACCGTCGACAGTACGCAGAGTGGTAGAGAAAATCTGTACCTGCAACACGGTACCCGCGATCCCGCCTAAATCCACGTATTCACCGGAACGGAACGGACGGAAGGTTACCAGCAGTACGCCCGCCGCCAGGTTCGACAGCGAACCCTGTAATGCCAGACCAATGGCCAGACCGGCAGCACCGAGCACAGCGATGACGGATGCCGTCTGCACGCCGACACGCCCCAGCGCCGCAATCAGCGTAAAGGCGATGATGCCGTAACGCACCAGCGCGGAGAGGAAATCGGCGACCGTGGCGTCAATGTGTCGTGCAACCATCACCCGGTTGACCGCGTTCGATACGATACGCGCCACGATCATCCCGACAATGATGATGGCAATAGCGGCAACAATATTCACAGCGTAGCTCAGCAGTAGCGCCTGGTTGCGCACCAGCCAGTTACCCGCGTGATTGATGCTGTCTACAACATCAAGTTGTTCCATTTATTCTTCCTTTTGCTAAACCAAAACACAAAATCTATCCCTTAAGGGGACAGGCAGGTCAGTAAAGGGTAAACAAAAAGAGCGGGTAATGCCAAACAGATCACAAAATCAGGTATTGCAGGATATTGAAAAAGCATAAAAAAAGGCCCGCATTTGCGGGCCTTCTGATGTGCTGTCAGCAGTACAAATTACAGAACGTCAACCGCGTTCAGTTCTTTGAAAGCCTGCTCCAGACGAGTAATCATAGAAGTCTGGGCAGCGCGCAGCCATACGCGTGGATCGTAGTATTTCTTGTTCGGCTGGTCTTCGCCTTTCGGGTTGCCCAGCTGACCTTGCAGGTAAGCTTCGTTGGTTTTGTAGTATTGCAGGATACCGTCCCAGGTTGCCCACTGGGTGTCGGTATCGATGTTCATTTTCACTACGCCGTAGCTTACGGAATCTTTGATTTCCTGAGCAGAAGAACCGGAACCGCCGTGGAAGACGAAGTTCAGGCTGTTGTGCGGCAGGTTGTGTTTCTTAGACACATATTCCTGAGAATCACGCAGGATGGTCGGGGTCAGAACCACGTTACCTGGCTTGTACACGCCGTGCACGTTACCGAAGGATGCTGCGATGGTGAAGCGTGGGCTGATTTTGCTCAGCTCGGTGTAAGCGTAATCAACGTCTTCTGGCTGAGTGTACAGAGCAGAAGCGTCCATGTGGCTGTTGTCCACACCGTCTTCTTCACCGCCGGTGCAACCCAGTTCGATTTCCAGGGTCATGCCCATTTTGGACATACGCGCCAGGTACTTAGAGCAGATCTCGATGTTTTCTTCCAGAGACTCTTCGGACAGGTCGATCATGTGAGAAGAGAACAGTGGCTTACCGGTTGCTGCGAAGTGTTTTTCACCTGCGTCCAGCAGACCGTCGATCCATGGCAGCAGTTTTTTCGCGCAGTGGTCAGTGTGCAGGATAACCGGAACACCGTAGTGCTCAGCCATCTGGTGAACATGATGTGCGCCAGAGATAGCACCCAGGATAGCAGCGCCCTGAGGAACGTCAGTTTTCACGCCTTTACCTGCGATGAACGCAGCGCCGCCGTTAGAGAACTGAACGATAACCGGTGCTTTAACTTTTGCAGCGGTTTCCAGTACGGCGTTGATGGAGTCGGTACCTACGCAGTTAACTGCTGGCAGAGCGAAGTTGTTTTCTTTAGCTACCTGGAACACTTTCTGTACGTCATCACCAGTGATAACGCCAGGTTTTACGAAATCAAAAATTTTAGACATGTTGCTTAGTCCTGTATCTTCGGCCGTTAGAAAAGGTGCGAGCTCTGATAAGCGCGCTGAAAATTGGGCAGGTTTCCCTGCCCCTGAATGGCTTACTTCTTAGCGCGCTCTTCGAGCATTGCTACTGCTGGCAGGACTTTGCCTTCCACGAATTCGAGGAATGCGCCGCCACCAGTGGAGATGTAGGAGATCTTGTCAGCGATACCGAACAGGTCGATAGCTGCCAGGGTGTCACCACCGCCTGCGATAGAGAACGCTTCGCTGTCTGCGATAGCGTTTGCAACGATTTCAGTCCCTTTGCGGAAGTTCGGGAATTCGAACACGCCGACAGGACCGTTCCACAGGATAGTTTTTGCGTTTTTCAGGATTTCAGCCAGTTTCTGTGCAGAAACGTCGCCCAGGTCCAGAATCTGCTCTTCATCTTTGATGTCATTAACAGATTTAAGGGTTGCGGTAGCAGTTTCGGAGAACTCGGTCGCCACGCGAACGTCAGTTGGAACCGGGATATCACAGGTGCTCAGCAGGCGTTTGGCTTCGTCAACCAGATCCGCTTCGTACAGGGATTTACCCACGTTGTGGCCTTGCGCAGCAACGAAGGTGTTCGCGATACCACCGCCAACGATCAGCTGGTCAGCAATTTTGGACAGAGAATCCAGAACGGTCAGTTTGGTAGAAACTTTAGAACCACCAACGATAGCGACCATCGGACGAGCAGGTTCTTTCAGTGCTTTACCCAGAGCTTCCAGTTCGTCAGCCAGCAGTGGACCTGCACAGGCGACGTCTGCGAATTTACCGATACCGTGGGTAGAAGCCTGCGCACGGTGAGCCGTACCGAAGGCATCCATCACGAATACGTCGCACAGCGCAGCGTATTTTTTGGACAGGGTTTCGTCGTCTTTCTTTTCGCCTTTGTTGAAGCGAACGTTTTCCAGAACAACCAGCTCACCTTCAGCAACTTCTACGCCGTCCAGGTAATCTTTCACCAGGCGAACCGGGTTGGACAGTTTGTCTTTCAGGTAATTAACAACCGGCAGCAGAGAGAACTCTTCGTTGTACTCGCCTTCAGTTGGACGGCCCAGGTGGGAGGTGACCATCACTTTAGCGCCCTGCTTCAGAGCCAGTTCAATGGTTGGCAGAGATGCACGGATACGCGCGTCGCTGGTCACTTTGCCATCTTTAACCGGTACGTTCAGATCGGCACGGATGAAAACGCGTTTACCTGCCAGATCCAGATCGGTCATCTTAATTACAGACATGGTGAATCCTCTCGTTGATTCTTAAAGTTTTGCAAGCGCAAGGTGCGCTCTACCTGAAACCTTTTGCGGCCATGGCTAACGTGGTGTCGAGCATTCGGTTAGCAAAGCCCCATTCGTTATCACACCAGACCAGCGTCTTGATGAGGTGCGCACCACTGACTCGCGTCTGCGTGCCATCCACGATGGCGCTGTGCGGGTCGTGGTTAAAATCTACTGAGACCAACGGTAATTCCGTATAGTCAACTATACCATGAAATGCTCCCTGTGCCGCTTTTTGCAGCAACAGGTTGACTTCACAGGCTTTTACCGGTTTTTTCACCGTCACGCTAAGATCGATTGCGGTGACGTTTATCGTCGGGACGCGCACGGCAATCGCTTCGAAACGGTCGTTAAACTGCGGGAAAATACGCGTGATCCCGGCAGCCAGTTTCGTATCCACCGGAATGATGGACTGGCTCGCCGCGCGAGTGCGTCGTAAATCCGGATGGTAGGCGTCGATAACCTGCTGATCGTGCATGGCGGAGTGAATCGTGGTCACGGTACCGGATTCAATGCCATACGCATCGTCTAACAGTTTAATGACCGGAATAATGCAGTTGGTGGTACAGGAGGCGTTGGAGACAATGCGGTGTTCAGCCTGCAGCTCGTGCTGGTTGACACCAAACACGACGGTGGCGTCGAGGTCGTGACTGCCGGGATGGGAGAACAGCACTTTTTTCGCGCCAGCATTCAGATGCGCTTCGCCATGTTCACGGTTACCGTACACGCCGGTACAGTCCAGCACCACATCCACACCCAGTTCGCGCCAGGGCAGCTCTTCAATACTGTTCTCATGCAGCACGCGGATGGCATCGTCACCGACGAACAGCTGTTCCCTTTCCTGGCGAACGTCCCAGGCAAAGCGACCGTGGCTGGTGTCATATTTCAACAAATGCGCCATGCCCGCAGCATCCGCCAGTTCATTGATTGCCACCACGGTGATTTCCGCACGACGCCCGGATTCATATAAAGCACGAACCACGTTGCGCCCGATGCGACCGAAGCCATTAATCGCTACGCGTACGGTCATAGATCTCCTGCAAAGCTATCCCTGAGTTTGAGGTGGCTGAAAGAGTAATCCAGCGACGCCCGAAGGGGAATCCTTGCTGTCACAAACTGCGATTGATTGGTCAATTGTCGAACATTTAATCGACTGAAACGCTTCAGCAAGAATAAGCGAATCGGGGAATAAAAGGAATCTCTGTCCAGATGAATAAGCGAGCTATATGACTTGCATCACATTTTCGGTGGAATAATTTACAGAGCAGTTACATGTCTGAGGAATCGTGCATACAAAAAAGCCGGGCGGCGCTAACGCTTACCCGGCCTACATTTTATGCCATTTGTAGGCCCGGTAAGCGTTAGCGCCACCGGGCAAAACGGCAATTACAGCAGTTCTTTCGCTTTAGCGACAACGTTCTCAACGGTGAAGCCAAACTCTTCAAACAGCTGTTCAGCCGGCGCAGACTCACCAAACGTGGTCATACCGACGATAGCGCCGTTCAGGCCAACGTATTTGAACCAGTAGTCAGCGATACCCGCTTCCACTGCCACGCGAGCGGAGACCGCTTTAGGCAGTACGGATTCGCGGTACGCGGCATCCTGCTTGTCGAACGCATCGGTAGATGGCATAGAAACCACACGCGCTTTCACGCCTTCAGCAGTCAGTTTTTCCCATGCTGCAACGGCCAGTTCAACTTCTGAACCGGTCGCGATGAAGATCAGCTCAGGCTGGCCCGCGCAATCTTTCAGCACGTAACCACCGCGGGCGATGTTTGCCAGCTGCTCTGGGGTACGTTCCTGCTGCGCCAGGTTCTGACGGGAGAGGATCAGCGCGGTCGGGCCGTCCTGACGCTCAACGCCGTATTTCCACGCCACCGCAGATTCAACCTGGTCACATGGACGCCATGTGCTCATGTTCGGGGTCACGCGCAGGGAAGCTACCTGCTCTACTGGCTGGTGAGTTGGACCGTCTTCGCCCAGACCGATGGAGTCGTGGGTGTAGACCATCACCTGACGCTGTTTCATCAGCGCAGCCATACGCACGGCGTTACGTGCATATTCCACAAACATCAGGAAGGTAGAGGTGTACGGCAGGAAACCACCGTGCAGAGCGATACCGTTGGCAATCGCGGTCATCCCGAATTCACGTACACCATAATGGATGTAGTTACCGGCAGTGTCTTCGTTGATTGGCTTAGAGCCAGACCACAGGGTCAGGTTAGATGGCGCCAGGTCAGCGGAGCCGCCGAGGAATTCTGGAAGCAGAGGACCAAACGCTTCGATCGCATTCTGAGACGCTTTACGGCTGGCGATTTTAGACGGGTTCGCCTGCAACTTCGCGATGAACTCGTTCGCTTTCGCGTCGAAGTCAGACGGCATGTCGCCTTTCATACGACGGGTGAATTCAGCCGCTTCCTGTGGGAAGGCTTTCGCGTAAGCCGCGAACTTCTCGTTCCAGGCCGCTTCTTTCGCCTGGCCCACTTCTTTCGCATCCCACTGAGCGTAGATTTCAGACGGGATTTCGAAGGCAGGGTGTTTCCAGCCAAGCGCTTCACGGGTCAGTGCGATTTCCGCGTCGCCCAGTGGTGCGCCGTGGGAGTCGTGAGTGCCCGCTTTGTTCGGAGAACCGAAGCCGATGATGGTTTTGCACATCAGCAGGGACGGTTTGTCGGTCACGGCGCGCGCTTCTTCTACGGCACGTTTAATCGAGTCAGCATCGTGGCCATCAACGCCGCGCACAACGTGCCAGCCGTAGGCTTCGAAACGTGCGGCGGTGTCGTCAGTGAACCAGCCTTCAACGTGACCGTCGATGGAGATGCCGTTGTCGTCGTAGAACGCAACCAGTTTACCCAGCTTCAGGGTGCCTGCCAGGGAGCACACTTCGTGAGAAATGCCTTCCATCATGCAGCCGTCGCCCAGGAACGCATAGGTGAAGTGGTCAACGATGTCGTGGCCAGGACGGTTGAACTGTGCCGCCAGGGTCTTCTCAGCAATCGCCATACCCACGGCATTCGCAATGCCCTGACCCAGCGGACCGGTAGTGGTTTCAACGCCAGCGGTGTAGCCCACTTCCGGGTGACCTGGAGTTTTGGAGTGCAGCTGACGGAAGTTTTTCAGCTCTTCGATTGGCAGATCGTAGCCAGTGAGGTGCAGCAGGCTGTAGATCAGCATAGAGCCATGGCCGTTAGACAGCACGAAACGGTCGCGGTCTGCCCATGCCGGGTTCTGCGGGTTGTGGTTAAGGAAATCACGCCACAGGACTTCGGCGATGTCAGCCATGCCCATAGGGGCGCCCGGGTGGCCGGATTTGGCTTTCTGTACTGCGTCCATGCTCAGCGCACGAATAGCATTAGCAAGCTCTTTACGTGAGGACATTTTAACTCCAGATCGGACTGTTAAAGGCCATGCCCTTGACGACAGCGCGTTTTGGGCTACGCCGGAAAAAAGTGCCAACAATGTAACCCAAGCCGCAGGGCATGTACATGGACCATTCTTTTGCAGCTTAAGAAATCTCTGGATCATGCTCGCATGTTGCGCAATCTACTCGCCCGCCCCTGTAGATATTCCTTATACTTAGCCCGACACCGGCTTCGTTGACGGTGCATTTTTCGGAATTAATTCAGATTAACGAGTACGGAAGCAACATCATGAAAATGCGTGCAATTGGGCTGGCTGTGGGAACAACGCTCCTGCTAAGCGGCTGTCAGAATATGGATTCTAACGGCCTGATGACCTCAGGCGCAGAAGCTTTTCAGGCCTACTCATTGAGCGATGCGCAGGTGAAAGCGCTGAGCGACGAGGCCTGTAAGGATATGGATGGAAAAGCTACGCTTGCCCCGGCAAACAGCACCTACACGCAGCGTCTGAACAAGATTGCTTCCGCGCTGGGCGACAACATTAACGGTCAGCCGGTGAACTACAAGGTGTATATGGCGAAAGACGTTAACGCCTTCGCGATGGCTAACGGCTGTATCCGCGTTTACAGCGGCCTGATGGACATGATGACCGACAACGAAGTGGAAGCGGTGATCGGCCATGAAATGGGTCACGTTGCTCTCGGTCACGTGAAGAAAGGGATGCAGGTTGCGCTGGGCACCAATGCCGTGCGTGCTGCGGCGGCCTCTGCGGGCGGCATTGTCGGCAGCCTGTCCCAGTCGCAGCTGGGCGACGTGGGTGAGAAACTGGTTAACTCCCAGTTCTCCCAGCGTCAGGAGTCGGAAGCGGATGACTACTCTTACGATCTGTTGCGCAAACGCGGCATCAATCCATCGGGTTTAGCCACCAGCTTCGAAAAACTGGCGAAACTGGAGGAAGGCCGTCAAAGCTCCATGTTTGACGATCACCCGGCTTCCGTTGAACGCGCGCAGCATATCCGTGACCGCATGGCGGCAGACGGAATTAAATAAAACTTCGGCCCGGTGCGCGCCGCGCTACCGGGCAACAAGGCTCAATCAGTACAGCGTTTTCTGTGGCGGCCCGGCAAACTTAAGGGCGCCAATCTGCCCCATCCGCACCTCAACCACCGACGGCCCCGGCATCGCCAGCGCTTCCGTCATCACCGCATCAAAATCCTCGGCCCGCTCAACGCTCCAGGCCTGTAGGCCAATCGCCTGCGCCAGCAGGGTAAAGTCCGGTGTATGCAGTTCGTTATAATACTGACGCCCGCCAAAATATTTATCCTGAATACCGCGCATTACGCCGTAGCCCCCGTCGTTCATGATGAGCAGCGTCACGTTGGCTTTCTCCTGCGCCAGCGTCGCCAGCTCGCCTAAATTGAGGCTCAGGCCGCCGTCGCCCACCAGTCCCACCACCCTGCGCTGCGGGTTAGCAATCGCGGTGCCGATGGCCATCGGCAGTCCCATACCAATCGCCCCGGCGAGGGAGTGAATGTTCAGCAGCGGACCGTTAGCCCTGAACAGGCGGCTACCCCACAGGCTGCCGGACACGGTGATATCGCGCACCAGCAGGCCGTCTTTCGGCAGGGCTTTTTCTATGGCGTCGTTAAGCTTCGCATAGGCGCCGCACTGCTCGCGCAGCCCCTGCTCAGCTTGCCCGACCGCCTGCTGCACCTGCATATCCCACTGGGCGTTGCCCCACTCGCGGCCCTGCACTTTTTTAGCCAGCGCGCCAAGCAGCGCTGAACAATCGGCTATCAACGTGCTATCCATCAGGTAGTTACGGCTGGCCGCCGCCGGGTCGATATCAATCTGCACGCGCGGGGACGGCAGCTCAAGCGTCCAGGAGCGGGTTTCGTTGCTGCGCAGACGTGAACCGGCGACCAGCGTAAAATCACACTGCGCAATCAGCGCCTCCACCGACGGCGAGTTGTGGAACGCCCGCAGGCTGGCGCGGTGGTCGTCCGGCAGCACGCCGCGCGCGTGGGTGCTGGAAATCACGGTGATGCCCGCATCCGCCAGTTTTTTCACCGCCTCAGCGCTTCCCAGCGCCCCGCCGCCCAGCCACAGCAGCGGCTGTTTCGCCTGTTTGAGCTGCGCCCACAGCGCGTCAACCATCCCGGTATCCACGGCTGGAACCGATGCCGGTTTGACCGGGGCGGTAACCAGCGACAGCGGAATTTTGGCGCCCTGAATATCAATCGGGATTTCCACCGAAACCGGTCCGCACGGCAGGGTCTGCGCGTCCTGGATGGCTTTATGCAGAATGGCTATCGCCTGATTCGCATTGCTGATACGGTACGCCCGTTTTGAGCTGGCCTTCAGGAAGGTCAGCTGATCGCGGGTTTCATGGATAAACCCGGTGTCGGCGTCCAGCCAGGCTTTCTCTACCTGCCCGGTTAAATGCAGCAGCGGCGTGCAGGCATTCATCGCTTCCACCAGCGCGCCTACCGCGTTCCCGGCCCCCGCGCCGGTGCTGGTCAGCGCCACGCCGAGGCCGGAAAAGCGCCCGTGAGCATCGGCCATGGTGACGGAACCGGCTTCACCGCGCGCGGGCACAAAGCGGATATTGCCCCGCTGCCCAACCGCATCCGCTATCGGCAGGTTGTGAATGGAGATGACGCCGTAGATGGCCTCAACCTGATACTGCTCCAGCGTTCTGGCGATGGCGTCGCCGACGGTTATCATTTCGCTCATTGCTCACCCTTTCTCAGTCGCACCAATGGTTGACGCTGTTACCCGTCGCCAGATAAATGCTCTTTTGTTGCATCCAGGCTTTCAGCCCCTGGATACCCTTCTCGCGGCCCAGACCGCTCTCTTTAAAGCCCCCGAACGGGGTCGAAATCGCAAAAACTTTGTAGGTGTTGATCCACACCGTGCCTGCCTCCAGCTGCTCGCTGAGACGCAGGGCGCGCCCGGTATCGCGCGTCCAGATCCCCGCCGCCAGGCCGTAAACCGAGTCGTTCGCCTCGCGAATAAGCGCCGCTTCATCGCCAAACGGCATCGCCACCAGCACCGGGCCGAAGATCTCTTCCTGACATGCGCGGGCGCTGTTGTGTAGCCCTTCGATAATGGTTGGCTGGAAGAAGCTACCGTTTGCCAGAGCGGGATCGGCGGGGATCTCGCCGCCGCACAGCACGCGGCCCCCTTCCCGCTTCGCCAGTTCGACGTACTCGATCACGCTCTGGCGATGTTTCTCGCCGATCAGCGGTCCTACATGCACGCCGTCGGTAAACGGATGCCCGACGCGCAGCCCGCGAGTTAATTCCAGCAGCCTCGCCATCAGCGGGGCGTAAATACTCTCGTGGATAAACAGCCGCGATCCGGCGATGCACGCCTGCCCTGCCGAGCTGAAAATGCCGTAGCAGATCCCACGCACCGCCTGTTCGATATCGGCATCCTCCAGCACGATAGTCGGCGATTTGCCGCCCAGCTCCAGCGAGGCCGGGATCAGTTTTTCCGCCGCCACGTGCGCCAGATGACGGCCCGTAGTGGTTCCGCCGGTAAAGGAAATTTTGCGCACGCGAGGATGACGCGCCAGCGCATCACCAATCACCGAGCCTTTGCCCGGCAGCACGCTCAGCAGCCCGGCGGGCAGCCCGGCCTGTTCAAAAATCCGCGCCAACTCCAGCGCCATCAGCGGCGTGGCTTCGGCGGGCTTGAGGATCACCGCGTTCCCGGCGGCAATCGCCGGTGCGACCTTCTGCATTTCGCTGGCAATCGGCGAGTTCCACGGCGTGATGGCCGCCACCACGCCAAGGGGCTCGTAGCGGCTCAGCGTCAGCAGATCCGGCTGGCGCGGTGTCGGAAGTTCACCCTCCAGCAGCTCGCAGGCGGCGGCAAAGTAGCGCGCCGTTCCCGCCGCGCTCATCACCAGCCCGCACGCTTCCGCCAGCGGCTTGCCGTTATCCCGGCTCTGCATCTGCGCCAGTTCATCCACACGGGATTCAATAAGATCCGCCACCTTGTGCAGGATCTTCGCCCGCACGTGCGGCAGGCTGTTACGCCAGGCGGGATCGCGCCAGGCGCGCTCTCCGGCGTCTACCGCCTCCTCCAGGTCATCCAGACTGGCGGCGTTCAGCGTCGCGTTGATCGACCCGTCTGCCGGGAAGTGGCTCTGCATCGGGTTACCTCCGCCGTGTCGCCACTGGCCGCCGATAAAAATCTTCAGATCGTCCATCGTCACTCCTCAGCTCAGGGCCAGCTCGCGGCAGGCGCGCACCGCGCTCAGTGCCGCCAGGGTGGAGGTTTTAGGGTTAGACGCCAGCGGCAGCCCGCTCAGCTCCAGATGGAATTCGCCAAACAGCCCTTCGACGTGCAGCGTGTGGGTGTTACGTTTCGTTGCCGGGTCAACCATCAGCTGCACGCGGGTGTCATCCATCCCGACGCCGCCGAGCGCCACGGTCGCCGCTACGTTGGCGTTCGCCGGGAACAGCCGCGCCGCCTCGCGGGCGCTGCCTTCAAAAAAGACCTTTGCCTCTGACACCGCATTCAGATCGATAAGCTGCTCGGCATAGCTGCCGCGCCAGCTGGCCGGGCTTTTGCGCGACTGATAGGTGACGCGCTCAAGCCCACCCTCTTTCGCTGCCGCCAGCCCGTCGATACCGGCCACTGCACCGGAAAGCAGAGTCAGTTTTCCGCCCGCCGCGAGCAGACGCTGCTCCAGCGCGCTGTCCGCCAGCGCGCCGGTGGAAATGACGGCCAGATGCCAGCCGCGACGCAGGATCTCTTCCCCGTACTGGGCCACCGCCTGCTGGCTGGCGCATTCCAGCACCAGATCCGGCGTTTGCGCGCACGCCATTGGCGACGTCAGCGCCTCGACCGCATCGCCAAACTGGTCGTGAATGGCGGCATGGTGAGACGCGCGCGCCACGATCCAGCCGATAGCCACACCGGCGGGCAGGCGCTCAATCACCGCCTGCGCCATGGCACCAAAACCAATCAACATTACCTTTTTCATGATGCGTCCTTACAGATGGCGACAGAAGCCGCCGGAAACGTCCAGCGCGGCGCCGGTGGTAAACGAGGCCAGCGGCGAGGCGAGGAACAGCAGCGCCTGCGCGGGCTCCTGCGGCTTGCCGAGGCGCGCCATTGGAATGCCGCGCTTGCGCGCGATATCCGCCGTCCACTCCGGCCAGCTCTGGCTTTTGTCCGCCCGGTTTTCAAAGCGGCGCTGCCACTGGCCGGACTCCACCATGCCGAGCAAAATGGAATTGACGCGAATGCCTTTACCCACCAGCTCTTTCGAGAGCGTCAGCGTCATGTTCAGCAGCGCGGCACGAGCAGCGGAGGTAGCGATCATGTGCTCCTCCGGCTGTAGCGCCAGCAGGGAGTTGACGCAGGTAACAGAGGCAATGTCTGACTGCTCCAGCAACGCCTGAAACGCCTGCACCGGATTGATGACGCCAAACAGCTTCAGCTCTGCCTCGTGCAGCCACGCCTCGCGCGGGGTGTCATGGAAGTGCGCCACGTAGCCCTGCCCGGCGTTGTTGATCAGCAGATCAGCCGCGCCAAAGCGCGCCTGCACCGCATCCGCAAAGGCCTGAACCTCGTCGGCATTCAGCACGTCGCAGCGGTAAGAAAAAATCTCCCCGTGGGGGAATTCGTTTTGCAGCGTCGCATGGGCGCTGGCGAGCCGGTCCGGGTCACGGCCGCAGAAGGCGACTTTCGCCCCTTCCCCCAGCAGCAGGCGCAGCGTTTCAAAGCCAATGCCAGAAGAACCGCCGGTGACTACCGCTACGCGCCCGTCAATTTGTGCATTCATCGCGCACCTCTTCGTTAATGCGTAAAAGCTGTTGGTTGAAAAACACGTCGTTATCGAGATAGCTGGCGTGCCCGGCCTGCGGAATGGCGGTAAACGGCATGCCGTAGCGCAGCGCCAGCCCCTGCACCAGTTCGGGCTGCGTTATCGCGTCCTGCTCGCCGCACCAGACTTCAAACGTGCCGGAGTATCGTTTAAGCCAGCCGTGAATGTCGTCATGCGCCAGCATCCACGCGGCGGCAAGGTAGCCTTCCGGGCGCAGCGTGCGCATGCCCGCCGCGACGGTGGCGATATCTTCCGCGCGCGCGCCGGGGCGCAGCAGCTTCGCGGCACGGGTCTGGGCGAGGATTTCGCCGCCCAACGCCATCTGCTGCTCGCGGTTGCGCCAGACCTGCTCCCGCTGCTCCGGCGCGGCATTGCCGTAGCCCTGCGCAGCGTCGGCCAGTACAAGATGAATGACGCGATCCGGGAACTTCGCCGCAAAGGCACTTGCGACCAGTGCCCCCAGGGAATGGCCCACCAGCACCGCCTGCCAGACACCGGCGCGATCCAGCATCGCCGCCAGCACGTCGGCGTAATCCCCCGCGTTTGCCCGCGCGACGGCCAGCATCGGGCTTTCGCCATAACCGGGCATGTCCCACGCCAGCACGCGAAAACCGTTCAGCGCCATCTGCTTGTGCCAGGACGCAGCGCCAGAGCTGATCCCGTGTAGCAGCATCAGCGGAATGCCGCTTCCCTGTTCACGAAAACCCGTCATGGTGCCCCCTTAGTTCCGCTTCACTTTCGAGAGCGGATGGTCGGACGGATAGGTCGGGATTTCCGGCTTGTTGGTCCCCAGCATGACGCACATCAGCGCCTCTTCTTCCCCGTGGTTAAACAGGCCGCGATAGATGCCCGGCGGGACGGAGATCAGGTCACGCTCGCGCAGCACGGTTTCGGTGTAGTTGTCGCCGTCCTGGATCATCAGCGTGATTTGCCCCTTGAGCATGAAGAACACCTCTTCCACGTCGTCGTGCAGGTGCAGCGGCCCTTCGCACTTCGACGGCAGTACCATGGTGGAGAAGGTGAAATGGTCCGCCTGCACGGTGTTGGTGTCGTTCGCCACGCCGGTTGCGCCGGTGCCGATGTAGCGCATCTGCGCCCGGCGGTATTTTGGGTCAAAATCGGCCTGGAACTTCAGCGCGTTCCAGTCGTATTTACGGCCTTCGAAGCGCGCGATGCGCGACTCGACCCACTCCTCCATCGTCAGATGGTCAGGTTTGATGCCCGTTTTGTGGGTTACGGTTGAATCAGTCATGACACTCTCCTCAGTAACGTCTCAGCAGCGGCAGTAACAGGACGCAGCCCACCGCCGCCATCACCGCCAGAAAAATCAGCCCGGAATCCATGCTGTGGGTGAAGGCGATAAGCGCGCCCATCACCGCCGGCGACAGCGCGCCTGCAAAGTTTCCCAGCCCGTTGAAAATGCCGCCCGCCGTGGCGCTCACCCGGGGATGGGTGGCCTTCGCCAGCAGGGCGAAAATGTTGGGCGCGCCGGTGCCCCACATAAAGGTGCTGAAGCTCATCGCCGCGATGACGGCGAGCGGGGTATCGAGGTGCATTACCGCCGCCAGCCCCACCGCCGCCCCCGCCATCGAGATAAAGCAGGCCGCCGCGCGCTTATCGACCCTGTCCGAGAGCCACGCGCCAATCACTTCCCCCGCCAGCATGGCGATGAACGGCATCGACGACAGCCAGCCTGCATGCTCAAGGTGAATGCCTTTGCCTTTGATCAGGTAGCCCGGCAGCCAGCCGTTGATGCCCCACAGGTAGGTCAGGAACGCGATGTTAAAGATGCAGATGATCCAGAAATGCGGGCTGACGAACAGCTCGCGCCGCGCGGCGCGCCGCTCGTCCTGAGACGCCTGCGAGGTGCCGGGTTTTGCTTCAAGACGGATCCCGCGCAGGCCGATGCGCACAAAGATAAGCACCGGCACGGTCAGCATTGCCATGACAAAGAAGGTGCTCTGCCAGCCGAAGGTGTTCAGCAGCCAGAGGGAGAGCGGGAAGCCAATTGCCGCCCCTACCGGCGTGCCCAGCAGCCACAGCATGGTGGCGCGCGCCTGTAAATGCTGCGGGAAGTTGTGGCGCACGATGGCGAAAGCCAGCGGGAACAGCGGCCCTTCCGCCACGCCCAGCAGGATGCGCAGGACGATCATCAGCGTGTAGTTATGGGTAAAGCCCATCGCCACCATCAGCACGCACCACACAGCCATCATCCCGGTGAGCAGGCGCAGCGGCGCAATTTTGTCGCCTAAACCGCTCAAAAATACCGACGAAAAGCCGTAGCTCAGCAGGAAGGCGCTCATCAATATGCCGAGGCGCGTGGTGTCGAAATCAATGCCCATCGCCTGCTGGAAATGGGTATCCGAAAAGAGCGCCGCGATGCTGATTTTGTCGAAAAACGCCAGCAGCACGCAGGCCAGCAGCGACAGCGGGATGGCCCAGCGCACCGCTTTTTCGGGCGTGCGGGTCCCCTCACCGCTCGCCTCAACCGGCGCGGTGTTCGTCTCTAGTGTGGTCATCTCTCCCCCTACGGGTGCGGGTTAGCTATCGCAGTGACATCAGTGAAAATGTCGGGTCGGCAAGCGGTACGTTCGACAGATCCCGCCCCGCCGCCATCCAGCGCTTCGCCAGCTTGACGGTGCGCGCATCGTTGAACGCCACCAGCTGCGTCAGCCGCCCGTTTTCATCCAGCGAGAAGAACAGCGCATCTTCACGCACTATCGTTTTACTCTCCGGCTGCGGAATACCGAGGATCTGAATATTGTGCTGATATTGATCCGACCACAGCCACGGCGCGTCGTCGTAGCCCGGCGCATCGGGGTTGAGCATCGCTTTCGCCGTCGCCACCGCCTGATTCTGGGCGAAGGCCCAGGACTGGATGCACAGGCCGTAGTGATGGTGCTGGGCCACATCGCCAGCGGCAAAGATGAATGGATCCGAGGTGCGTCCCTGGGCATCCACCACGATCCCGCGCCCGGTTTTCAGCCCCGCATCAAGCGCCAGCTCCAGATTGAGATCGACGCCGATCCCGACCACGACCGTATCAAAGGTTTCACGGTTGCCGTCGCAGTGGATGACCGGCAGTCCGCCGTCGTCCTCCAGCTCCAGCGCGCCGCAGCCGGTACGGATCTCCACCCCCTGCTCGCGGTGAAGGGCCTCCAGGCGCTGCGACACCTCGCCGCTCACCGAGCGCATGCACAGCGCAGGCTGCTGCTCGAATAGCGCGACCGCTACGCCGCTTTTCCGCGCGGAAGCGGCAATCTCAAGGCCAATCCAGCCGCCGCCGATAATCGCCAGTTTGTGACTTTCCGACAGGCGACTTTTCAGGCGCTGCGTGTCCTGCCAGTGGCGCAGGGTGTAGACCTGCGGATGGCTGGCCCACGCCTGCGAAGGCAGGCGCGCCCGACCGCCGGTAGCGATTAAAAGGATGTTGTAACTAAGACATTCGCCGTTGCTTAAACGCACGATTTTCTCTTCACGATCGACTGATTCAGCACGCAGCGGGCGGTACCAGATCAGGTTCAGCGCCTGCTGCGCTTCTTCGCTAAACAGCCGCGGAAGCGCGGAGTCCGGCTCCAGCAGAGACGCTTTTGACAGCGGCGGCCGCTCGTAGAAATCCCATTCCTCTTCCGCCACCACGCAAATCTCGCCGTCGAAGCCCTCGTCACGCAGGGTTTTCGCCGCCCAGCCGCCCGCCTGGCCGCCGCCGATAATGACAATGCGCGATGTCATACCGCCTCCGGCTTTTTCTGCTGACGGCGCGTGTCGTGGTCAATCCCGCCCTCCACCGCCCATTCGGTAAAGGAGACCAGGGAGTGCTCCAGCTCGCGCGGCTGCCAGTTTTCGGTCAGGTAGTCGTCGTTGGTGTAATACTCAAACGCGCCGCCGGTCGGGCTGTTGACGTACCAGAAGTACGCCGACGACACCGGATGACGGCCCGGCCCGATAAAGGTGCTCCAGTCATGTTTATTCATCGCGATACCGCCGCCGATCACCTCGTGGATGTCGCGCACGGTGAAGGCCACGTGGTTAAGGCCGCGCTTGCGGTTCGGCAGTTGCAGCAGGAACAGGTTGTGATGGCCGCCACGCGCCCCGCAGCGCAGGAACACGGCGCGGTTGATATAGCGATCCGAGACCTGGAAGCCGAGCACCTCGCGGTAGAATTTCTCCACTGCCGCCAGCTCTTCCACGAAGAACACCACATGCCCCACGTTGATCGGCTGGGCGCGATCGTAAACCGGGCTGGGCGTGTCGATACGGCGGGCGTCGCCCCACTGGTTTATTGGCTCGACGTTAAGCTCCACGTCGGTCTGCTGGGTCACCTGCACGCGCAGCGTCATGCCGTTCGGATCCAGGCATTCCAGCGCGTCGCCCACTTCACGAAAACCTGGCTGTTGCGCCAGCTTCGGGCGCAGCGCATCCAGCTCAGACTGGCTGGCAACCGCCCAGGTCATGCGGCGCAGAGTGTTGCCCGCTTCAAACGCGGGCGGCAGGTCGGGGCTGTCGATCGGGTTAAGCTCCACGCGCGCGCCGCTCAGGGTGATGAAACGCTGGCCGCTGGCATCGCCCGTCAGGCCAAAATCACGCATAAATTTGGCGCAGTGCGTCAGGTCTTCCACACCAAATTCCAGCTTTTCAATTCCGGTTATACTCATCGTTCGTTGCCTCATCTGGCCCAGATTGGGCGTAAAACATGCCCGACGCAGTCAAGCGCCTGACGTTAACTCACTGATTTAACTGGCCTGTGACAGATACCCTAAGAAGCCAGAAATTTTATCCGCCGCAAGGCGAACCTCGTTTTGCAGGCGCTCGCGGTCGCTCAGTGGGATCTCCTCCGACGGCACCAGAATGCTGACCACCGCCGCCACGCGGCCGCTTCGGTCATACACCGGGTAGACGATGGAAGAGATGCCGTGGCGAAAGAAGGATTCGCCAATGACATACCCGCGGGCTTTGTCCTGCTGCACCATCTGCCACAGGGCTTCGCGGTCGTGAAGCTGCCCCGGCGTGTTGCCCGGCAGGCGCTCATGCGGGAACAGCTGTTCGAAATCAGCGCGGGAAATATCGGTCAACAGCATGCGGCCCAGCGAGGTGCAGTGCACCGGCAGACGGGTACCAATGCTGACCTGGTTGATACGCGACCCGGCGGCGCTGACGCGGGCGATATAGATAATGTCGCGCCCGTCGCGGATCGCCAGATGGCTGCTGCACTGGCTCACGTCGCGCAATTGCTCGATCACCGGCTGGCCGACCTGCGCCACGTCCAGCGAGGCGATGTACTCAAAGCCAAGACGCAGCACGTTCATGCCCAGCGAAAAGGTATTGGTGCGCGTGTTGCGCTCCAGAAATCCCATGTACTCCAGCGTCTGTACCACGCGATAGGCGGTGGCCTTCGGCATATCCACCAGCCGATGCAGTTCGGCAAAGGTCAGATCGCGATGCTGCTCGCCAAAGGCCAACAGCAGCTGTAAACCGCGCTCCAGCCCCGGCACCAGATACTTCACTTCCTGATCGTTTGCCATCATCGCCCTACCTTAGTTAAAGACAAAACCGCCGTTGACCGGGATCAGCTGTCCGGTGATGAACCGCGACAGATCGCTTAACAGCCAGACCACGCTGCCGGTGACGTCTTCCGGCTGCTGTGCCCCGGTTAACGCGCGGCCGTTTTCGTAGAGTTGATGCCGTTCGGCGGGGACATATTCCGTCGCCTCGACGCGGGTTAGCCCCGGCGCGATGGCGTTAATGCGTATACGCTTTTCACCCAGTTCGCGCGCCATTGAGCGGGTCATGGCAATCACGGCGCCCTTGCTGGCGACGTAGGCCATCAGGCGCGGCGCGCCCCACAGCGCGGTGTCGGACGCGACGTTCACGATGCCCGCCCCCTCGCGCAGCAGCGGCACCGCGGCGCGCGTCACCAGCCAGGTGCCTTTGACATTGACGCTCATCACCCGATCCCAGAGATCCGGATCGTAATCGAGCATATTTTTGCCGCCGACGCCCGTCGCCATCGCCGCGTTGTTCACCAGGCCGTCAATCAGCCCCTGCTCGCCAATCGCGCTGAACACCTGCTCAATGGACTGCGGATCGGCCAGATCGATAACGTGCGATTCGATCGCATATCCCTGCTCACGCAGCCGGTGGGCGCTCTCGGCCAGTTCGCCTTTGAGGATGTCGCACATCACCACCGCCGCGCCCTGCTCCGCGCAGGCCTGGGAAAAGTGGTAGCCCAGCCCGCGCGCTGCGCCGGTTATGACGATGCGCTTGCCGCTCAGCAGCCCGTTCATCAGGCGGCCCCCTGCTGTGCTTCACGTATCGCCAGCTGCTCTTTAGCGGCCTTTTGCATCATGCGACGCAGGCGCGAGAGGCCAACGTCGTGCTGATACAGGTATTCATGATCGCGGGCGTTTGGCGCCAGGCTCTCCAGCACCACGCGGTCCTGCTCCAGCACTTCCCAGTGCAGTTTTTCCAGCCGGTTGCGGTACATGAAGCGCCACATATCGCGCTGCCAGCCCTGCACGCGGCGGATGCGCCAGAAGAAGACGCGGCAGTTGTCGTTATCTTCCGGCACCACCATGCCGACGATAAAGAAGTGGCCGCCCGGCCCGAAACGCTTCTTGTACGGAATGGAGAGACGCATCCAGCAGGTGCCGCTGTTGCCCAGCTCCACCCAGTCGAAGTTGACGCCGCTCTGCCCTTTCTTCTCAAAGATAAAGCCGGTTTTGGTCGGCTGGAGCACCATGTCGGCCTTGCGATCCCCTTCCGCCATCGAGTGCGAGGAGGAGTGCAGATAGGTGCCGTGCATCGGGTCCATCACGTTTTCCAGCGCGTACTGGTAATTGCATTTCCACGCGGCGGTGCAGAGGAAGTTGCTGAAGCTGTCCGTGTCGGCGAGTTCATCCGGGAAGGTCAGTTCGTCCGGCTGCTGATCCGCGGTGACGCCAAACCAGAGGAAGATGGCGCCGTGCGCCTCCTGCACGTTATAGCTGCGCACGCACTGCTGGCCGACCAGCGGACATTTATCCACAGCGGGCACGTCTTTCACCTCGCCGTTGCCCGCCACCTCTACGCCGTGATACCAGCAGGCGATGCGGTCGCCGAGGTTCCAGCCCATCGACAGGCGCGCGCCGCGGTGCGGACAGCGGTCCTCCAGCGCCTGCACCTGGCCGTCTTTGTTGCGCCAGACCACAATCTGCTCGCCCAGGCGGGTGATGCCCACCGGCGCAGACTGCACTTCCCAGCTCGCCAGCACCGGATACCAGAGGCCGCGCAGGCCTTTATCCAGATAGTGTTGTACGGTCGTCGTCATCGCGTTGCCCTCAGTAGCCGTTAACCTGTAAGAATGCCTGGAAGCTGGCGTCGCTCCACGGCTCACCCTGCTGGTCGTGCATGCGCACCGCGTTCAGCCCGTTTACCAGCTCCGGCAGGGTTTCAACGCCCTGCTCGAAGAGATCTTCCAGCGTCGCAATCAGCTTCACCTCCCAGCTTTCCGGCTCGCGGCTGCGGGTCTGCCAGATCAGGTTCTGGTACTCGCCCGGCTTGTGAATGGCGCCATTACCGCCCTCTGCCGGCGGGGTAAACTGGCGGCTTTCCGGCAGCGCCGGGTTGTAGTTCAGCGTGTCGCTCATGCCACGGTCTCCTCAACAAAGGTAATCTGAATCTGGTTTTCAAAGACCCGAACCGGGTAACGGTTGAGGTTGCGTCCTCCGGGGCCGTGCAGACACTGGCCGGTTTTGACGTCGAACACCGCCTCGTGCAGCGGGCATTCCACCTTGCCGTCTTCTACGAAGCCCTGACTCAGCAGGGCATAGGCGTGGGGGCATACGTCTTCCAGCGCGTAATATTCACCGTCGATCAGGTAAACGCCGATCTCTTTCCCGTCGACGTTGCCGCTAAAAGGGAAATCTTCCTGTACTTGTTCTGCGTCACATACGCCTATCCAGCTCATCACGATCCTCCAGGCTTTTGTTTCATATATGAAACTCTGTTTCTTATTTAATACGGTCAATATAAAAGCGATGAATGTTTCGTCAAGCGACAATGTGACGAATTTGTTAATCGATCGGCAATTAATTAACTAAGTGTGCAAGGGATCACGAAAAAATGCAGCGATATGAAATTTTCATTATTACAGCGTGAGAAATACGTTTTTTTAATGGTCTCTTATTTTGAATAAAAGATATTGACTTCCTTTCTTTTTACTCTTTAAAAATAAATTAACGTCACCTCTTTCGCGTTTCACCGGTGAAACTCATTTTTAATTTATCTTTAATAAACAATGAGTTTCACAGGTGAATCATTTTAGCTCCGTGACAATCACATTGATGAAAAATATAAGTTACAAAAAACGTAAGGCGGACATGATGAAGGCAAGATGGCAAGGCACGATTGCGCTTTTATTACTCATTATTATTTCGTACGTCGATCGGGTAAATATCTCGGTAATGATTTTAAACCCGGAATTTGCCGAACATTTTCAGTTAAATGAAAACAGAATGTTACAGGGTCTACTCATGACCTGCTTTCTTCTGGGTTATGGTTTTTCCGCTCTATTATTAACGTCGGTTATTGAAAGCAAACTTCATTATCGGCAGGGATTATTAAGCAGCATTGCGCTTTGGGCCGCGGTCTGCGCGGTTTCGCCTTTGTTAGGCTCGCTGACGGGAATGGTCATCGCCCGCGAAATAACCGGGGTTTGTCTACACCTTCACGCTGGCCTGGGGAATGTTGCTGCTGCGCATGCGGCGCGCAGCAGCAATAAGCGCGTAAGGCTTATTCGCCTTTTTTCGCTGCCTGGATGTAGAGCATTTCCAGCGCCAGGGTCGCCGCGGCCAGCGCGGTGATCTCGGACTGGTCATAGGCCGGAGCCACTTCCACCACGTCCATCCCGACAATGTTCAGATCCTTCAGGCCGCGCACCAGCTTGATGGCGCGGTCTGACGTCAGGCCGCCGATCACCGGCGTACCGGTACCCGGTGCGAATGCCGGATCCAGGCAGTCGATGTCGAAGGTCAGGTAGACAGGCATATCGCCGACGATCTGCTTAACCTGAGCCAGAATATCGTCCACGCCGCGATCGTTCACCTGGCCCGCGTCGAGTACGGTGAAGCCGTTGTCTTTGTCGAACTCGGTGCGGATGCCGATCTGCACGGAGTGGTTCGGATCGATCAGGCCTTCTTTCGGCGCGGTGTAGAACATGGTGCCGTGGTCGAATTCGCAGCCGTTCGCGTAGGTGTCGGTATGCGCGTCAAAGTGCACCAGCGCCATTTTACCGAAGTGCTTCGCGTGGGCGCGCAGCAGCGGCAGGGTCACGAAGTGGTCACCGCCGAAGGAGAGCATGCGTTTACCGGCCGCCAGCAGCTTCTCGGCGTGCGCCTGCAGTTTTTCGCTCATTTCGCGCGCGTCACCGAAGGCGTACACCAGATCACCGCAGTCCACCACGTTCAGGCGCTCGCGCATGTCGAAGTTCCACGGGAAGCGGTTGTGCTCCCAGGCCAGGTTGGTGGAAACCTGACGGATTGCCGCCGGGCCATGACGTCCACCCGCACGACCGGACGTTGCCATGTCGAACGGTACGCCGGTGATCACCCAGTCAGCATCGCTGTCGTAAGGCTGGAAGTTCATCGGAAGGCGTAAAAAACCAAACGCGTTAGATACCAGAGAGTTATCGTACTGATGACCTAAAGTGCTCATGTCCTGACCTCTTATAAAGTCGATACATTAAAACAGATGAAAAAAAATCCCCTCCGCGTCGTTAAACCCGACGAGGAAGGGATTGATTCGTAAATCGCATAGTAGGGCGAATTATCGCCGTTAATTCATACGGGTTCAAGTGAGTATAAGGCATCGTGCGGTCTGATGCCCTCACCCCAACCCTCTCCCACCGTGAGAGGGAGGTTTTACTACTCGTCTTCCAGATACGTATACCCGTACAGACCCGCTTCAAACTCTTCCAGGAACTGCTGCTGCAAGGCATCGTCCAGACCGGTGTTTTTGACCTGATCGCGGAACTGGGTGAGCAGTTTTTTCGGATCCAGCTGAACGTATTCGAGCATATCCGCCACGGTGTCCCCTTCGTCGGACAGCTCAACCTCCACGCTGCCGTCAGGGAAGACAAACACGTCAACCGCTTCGGTATCACCGAACAGGTTGTGCATGTTGCCGAGGATCTCCTGATACGCACCCACCATAAAGAAGCCCAGCATTGGCGGGTTCTCCGGATCGTACTCCGGCATTGGCATGGTCGTTGCGATACCGTCACCGTCGACGTAGTGGTCAATCGCGCCGTCTGAGTCACAGGTAATGTCCAGCAGCACCGCGCGGCGTTCCGGCGCATGATTCAACCCTTCCAGCGGCAGAACCGGGAACAGCTGGTCGATACCCCAGGCATCCGGCATCGACTGGAACAGGGAGAAGTTGACGTACATTTTGTCCGCCATACGTTCCTGCAACTCGTCGATAATCGGACGGTGCGCGCGGTTGCTCGGATCGAGCTGCTTCTGCACTTCATGGCACATGTTCAGATAGAGCTGCTCCGCCCACGCGCGTTCCTGCAGGCTAAAGGTGCCTGAAGAATAACCGACGTGAATGTCGTGCAGATCCATCTGGCTGTCGTGCAGCCATTCGCGCAGAGAACGACGCGTGCCCGGCTCGTGCATCTCCTGCCAGGTTTCCCACATGCTTTGCAGGGAACGTGGGGCATCGTCTGCCGGAGGCGTGGCTTCAGTGATTTCGCTGCGCTCAACGCCGATGATGTTAGAGACCAGCACCGTATGGTGCGCAGTGACCGCGCGGCCGGATTCGGTGATCACCGTCGGGTGCGGCAGGCCGTGCTCTTCGCAGGCATCGCCAATCGCCCAGATAATGTTGTTGGCGTATTCGTTCAGGCCGTAGTTGACCGAGCAGTCAGACTGCGAGCGTGTCCCTTCGTAATCCACGCCCAGGCCACCGCCCACGTCAAAGCACTGAATATTTACGCCAAGCTTGTGCAGCTCAACGTAGAAACGTGCCGATTCACGCACGCCGGTGGCAATGTCGCGAATGTTGGCCATCTGCGAGCCAAGGTGGAAGTGCAGCAGCTGAATGCTGTCCAGACGACCGCGCTCGCGCAGTATTTCCACCAGCTGAAGCACCTGGTTCGCCGCGAGGCCGAACTTGGATTTTTCACCGCCGGAAGACTGCCATTTACCGGAACCCTGCGACGCCAGTCGCGCACGCACGCCAAGGCGTGGGATCACGTTCAGACGCTCGGCCTCTTCCAGCACGATCGCGATTTCGGTCATCTTCTCGATCACCAGATAGACCTTGTGGCCCATCTTCTCGCCAATCAGCGCCAGACGAATGTATTCGCGGTCTTTATAGCCGTTACAGACGATCACCGACCGGGTCATGCCCGCGTGCGCCAGAACCGCCATCAGCTCAGCTTTGGAGCCAGCTTCCAGGCCCAGCGGTTCGCCGGAGTGGATCAGGGACTCAATCACGCGACGGTGCTGGTTTACCTTGATCGGGTAAACAAGGAAATAGTCGCCGTTATAACCATACGATTCCCGCGCGCGTTTGAACGCGGCGTTAATAGAACGCAGGCGATGTTGCAGGATCTGCGGGAAGCAGAACAGTGCAGGCAAGCGCTGACCCTGGGCTTCACGGGCTTTCACCAGCTTAGCGAGATCCACGCGCGCTTCCGGGACGTCCGGATCCGGGCAGACACTGATGTGGCCCAGCTCGTTAACGTCGTAGTAGTTATTGCCCCACCAGGCAATATTGTAAGTGCGCAGCATCTTGCTGGCTTCCTGGGAGCTCATCGCAACCTCCTGCATAGAACGTAGTACACCCTGTTCGCCTGCTGACGAAGGCGAAAGCGAAGACATGTCGTCAGACATAGCGAACCTCAACTCTTTGTATTAAGTGTAAAACAGTTGACTACTATCGCAGCGTTATACGGCGATAACAACCCATTAACGGCTCCATTTCCCAGCAGAGTATGCTGAAATCCAGACCGTGCGACCGGTTTCTTATTCATATCATTGTAAAACACGTATCCGAACTCTGTATAACAAGGTTCGGCGAAACCACGAGAAAACTCCTGTATTAACAAGAGCGCCCTTGTTCAGTTTTCACAAAGCGTGACCGGCTCTGGAATCCTGAGAAGCACCGAGATGGGTATAACATCGGCAGGTGTTTAGACCAGAAGTGCGGGTGGGAATCAAATGCGCGCCAGAACGACTGCGCTGAATGAGCGGAAAACAATGGTTCATTATCTCGTATCACCTCCACGGCCGCCTCTGCTGAAACGGACCACAAGCCAAAGCTAAAAGTTCACTGCTTAACCCGGCTGGAAGTGGCGACACGATGTGTTCATCGAGCGCTTATTTTATATGAGCCGCGCGCCGCGTTTTATACCGAGAAGGTCGCTAAAAAGCAAAACAAAAATGCGCAGGTTGCCAGCGCCGTCAGGAAAAATTTCCAGCCGTGTTTTCAACGCAGTGAGAGGTGAGTCAAAAAAAACTGGAAATCGGGTGAAGAAGTGACCTAAAATAGACGTCCAGATGTTAATCCATCCATACCGATTAACACTCAGACTGCCAGTGTCAAAATCCTGCAGGCCTTGGTAGAATTATCTCCTTTGGCTATTCCACACAGCAGTTCGAGCTAACCAAATTCCTTTTAGGTGAAATAAAACATGGCAAAACACCTGTTTACGTCCGAGTCCGTATCAGAAGGACATCCTGATAAAATTGCTGACCAAATCTCCGATGCGGTGCTGGATGCGATCCTCGCGCAGGATCCAAAGGCGCGCGTAGCGTGTGAAACCTATGTCAAAACCGGCATGGTTCTGGTTGGCGGTGAGATCACCACCAGCGCATGGGTTGATATCGAAGAGATCACCCGTAACACGGTGCGTGAGATCGGTTATGTACATTCTGATATGGGCTTTGATGCCAACTCCTGCGCCGTACTGAGCGCTATCGGCAAACAGTCCCCGGACATCAACCAGGGCGTTGACCGTGCCGATCCGCTGGAACAGGGCGCGGGCGACCAGGGCCTGATGTTCGGCTACGCGACCAACGAAACCGACGTGCTGATGCCAGCGCCGGTGACTTACGCACACCGTCTGGTGCAGCGTCAGGCTGAAGTGCGTAAAAACGGCACCCTGCCGTGGCTGCGTCCGGATGCGAAAAGCCAGGTGACCTTCCAGTATGACGACGGGAAAATCGTCGGCATTGATGCCGTGGTTCTTTCCACGCAGCATGCTGAAGATATTGACCAGAAATCCCTGCAGGAAGCGGTGATGGAAGAGATCATTAAGCCGGTTCTGCCAACTGAATGGCTGAGCTCTGCGACCAAATTCTTCATCAACCCAACCGGACGCTTCGTTATCGGCGGCCCAATGGGTGACTGCGGTCTGACCGGTCGTAAAATCATCGTAGATACCTACGGCGGCATGGCGCGCCACGGTGGCGGCGCGTTCTCCGGTAAAGACCCGTCTAAGGTGGACCGTTCTGCGGCGTACGCTGCACGTTATGTGGCGAAAAACATCGTTGCTGCGGGCCTGGCTGACCGCTGTGAAATTCAGGTTTCCTACGCCATCGGCGTGGCTGAGCCAACCTCCATCATGGTGGAAACCTTCGGTACTGAAAAAGTGCCTTCTGAACAGCTGACCCTGCTGGTGCGTGAGTTCTTCGACCTGCGTCCATACGGTCTGATTCAGATGCTGGATCTGCTGCACCCAATCTACCAGGAAACCGCAGCGTACGGTCACTTTGGTCGCGAACATTTCCCTTGGGAAAAAACCGACAAAGCCGCCCTGCTGCGTGATGCTGCCGGTCTGAAATAATCGACTGCCAGCAGCTTAAACAGGCCAGCCTTTGTGCTGGCCTTTTTTATGTCGGGTAGCGGCTATGCCTTACCCGACCTACGGGTAGTGAATTTTTGTAGGCCGGGTAAGGCGCAGCCGCCACCCGGCAATGTTTGGAACCGTTTACACCTCACTCTCTATACCCCGCTTTCAGAATATTCTCTTTGCATGATCGCATTTCTTCTGCTGTTACATTCCCTTTCAGTTAAGTCTGAAATTTGTGCAAACGCGATGCATATCAATTAATTTACCTCTATATTTTCAAAGCTTTAATTATTTTTACGGTTACAAACTAGTGTAACCGATTACACCGTTGTGATTTGACTCACATATTTTTATGAGCCGCTCACCTACTCTTAATATCGTAAAAACTGATAACCCAACTGGAGGGCATAATGCCTGACAATAATAAACAGGGGCGTACGTCCAATAAGGCAATGACGTTCTTCGTCTGCTTCCTCGCCGCTCTGGCAGGATTACTCTTTGGCCTGGATATTGGCGTAATTGCCGGTGCATTACCTTTCATCACCGATGAGTTCCAGATTAGCGCACACACTCAGGAATGGGTGGTCAGCTCCATGATGTTCGGTGCCGCCGTCGGCGCGGTCGGCAGCGGCTGGCTCTCCTTTAAGCTCGGGCGTAAAAAGAGCCTGATGATCGGCGCGATCCTGTTCGTTGCCGGCTCACTGTTCTCTGCCGCTGCGCCTAACGTTGAAGTGCTGATCCTCTCCCGCGTGCTGCTCGGTCTGGCAGTGGGCGTGGCGTCTTATACTGCCCCGCTGTACCTGTCTGAAATCGCACCGGAAAAAATCCGCGGCAGCATGATTTCAATGTATCAGCTGATGATCACCATCGGTATTCTGGGGGCTTATCTTTCCGATACCGCCTTCAGCTACAGCGGCGCATGGCGCTGGATGCTGGGCGTCATCATCATTCCGGCCATTCTGCTGCTGATTGGTGTCTTCTTCCTGCCGGACAGCCCGCGCTGGTTCGCCGCCAAACGCCGCTTCCACGATGCCGAACGCGTGCTCTTACGCCTGCGTGATACCAGCGCCGAAGCCAAAAACGAGCTGGAAGAGATCCGCGAAAGCCTTAAGGTCAAACAGTCCGGCTGGGCGCTGTTCAAAGAGAACAGCAACTTCCGCCGCGCGGTGTTCCTCGGTGTGCTGTTACAGATCATGCAACAGTTCACCGGGATGAACGTCATCATGTATTACGCGCCGAAAATCTTCGAACTGGCGGGCTACACCAACACCACCGAACAGATGTGGGGCACCGTGATCGTCGGCCTGACCAACGTGCTGGCGACCTTTATCGCTATCGGTCTGGTGGACCGCTGGGGGCGTAAGCCAACCCTGACGCTGGGCTTCCTGGTCATGGCCGTCGGGATGGGCGTACTGGGTACCATGATGCACATGGGCATTCACTCCTCGACGGCACAGTACTTCGCCGTGGCGATGCTGCTGATGTTTATCATTGGGTTTGCGATGAGCGCCGGTCCGCTGATTTGGGTGCTGTGTTCTGAGATCCAGCCGCTGAAAGGGCGTGATTTTGGTATCACCTGCTCTACCGCAACCAACTGGATTGCCAACATGATCGTCGGCGCAACGTTCCTGACCATGCTCAATACCCTGGGTAATGCCAATACCTTCTGGGTCTACGCCGGTCTTAACCTGTTCTTTATTGTTCTCACGATCTGGCTGGTTCCTGAAACCAAACATGTTTCACTGGAACACATTGAACGTAACCTGATGAAAGGTCGTCCTCTGCGCGAAATCGGCGCACACGACTGATCCTCCTGCGGGGAGGCGCCTCTTGCGCCTCCCCGCTTCCCGCTTTATGCTCTGCCCCTATGAAATCTCCCCGTCTCCCCATCGCCATTCAGCAAGCCGTCATGCGCAGCCTGCGGGAAAAACTCGCCCAGGCCAACCTGAAGCTCGGCCGCAATTATCCTGAACCGAAGCTGGTCTATCAGCAGCGTGGCACCGCGGCAGGCACCGCCTGGCTGGAATCGTATGAGATCCGCCTGAATCCGGTGTTGATGATGGAAAATCAGCAGGCGTTTATCGAAGAAGTGGTGCCGCACGAGCTGGCCCACCTTCTGGTGTGGAAACACTTTGGCCGCGTCGCGCCGCACGGCAAAGAGTGGAAATGGATGATGGAGGCGGTGCTCGGCGTTCCGGCTCGCCGCACCCACCAGTTCGAGCTGGAATCGGTACGCCGCAATACGTTTCCCTACCGCTGCCAGTGCCAGCAGCACCAGCTTACCGTGCGCCGTCACAACCGCGTGGTGCGCGGCGAGGCGACCTATCGCTGCGTAAAGTGCGGCGAACCACTGGTGGCGGAATAATCACTCGAACTTTCAGGAACTTTCCTGATCTGACTGATTGCATACGGGAACAACATTCGTTACGTTGCGGGCTCGTTTTGACACGGAGTGTAAGATGTCCCGTAATGTTTCTCTCGCAGTCGCTTTTCTGGCGGCGGCGCTCTCCGGCCATGCTCTGGCCGACGGTATTCACAGTTTCTCACAGGCAAAAACCGCAGGCGTAAAGATTAACGCCGACGTACCGGGTGATTTCTACTGCGGCTGTAAAATTAACTGGCAGGGTAAGAAAGGGGTCGTGGATCTGGGATCCTGCGGCTATAAGGTGCGCAAGAACGAGAATCGCGCCAGCCGAATCGAATGGGAACACGTTGTTCCGGCCTGGCAGTTTGGCCACCAGCGCCAGTGCTGGCAGGACGGTGGACGTAAAAATTGCGCAAAAGATCCGGTCTACCGCCAGATGGAAAGCGATATGCACAACCTGCAACCCGCCGTGGGTGAAGTCAATGGCGACCGCGGAAACTTCATGTACAGCCAGTGGAACGGTGGCGAAGGCCAGTACGGTCAGTGCGCCATGAAGGTCGATTTCAAAGAGAAACTCGCCGAACCGCCTGCCCGCGCGCGCGGCAGCATCGCCCGCACTTACTTCTATATGCGCGACCGCTACGATCTCAACCTTTCCCGCCAGCAGACGCAGCTCTTCAATGCCTGGGACAAGCTCTACCCGGTGACGGACTGGGAATGCCAGCGCGACGAACGTATCGCCAAAGTCCAGGGGAATCACAACCCTTACGTCCAGCGGGCTTGCCAGGCGCAAAAGAGCTAACCTACACTACGGCAATTCGCTTATATCGCATGACACATGGAATTTCTGACTATGCGCATCCCTCGCATCTATCACCCTGAACTGATTACCCCAGGCGGCGAAATCGCCCTGTCTGATGATGCCGCAAACCACGTAGGCCGCGTGCTGCGCATGGGCGCAGGCCAGGCGATTCAGCTCTTTGACGGCTCTAATCAGATTTTTGACGCTGAAATTACGCGCGCCGATAAAAAAAGCGTGCACGTGAAGGTGCTGCGTGGCGACGTGGACGACCGGGAATCCCCGCTGCACATTCACCTTGGCCAGGTGATGTCGCGCGGGGAAAAGATGGAGTTCACCATTCAGAAATCCATTGAACTGGGTGTAAGCCTCATTACGCCACTTTTTTCTGAGCGCTGCGGCGTTAAACTGGATGCGGAACGTGTGAACAAAAAGATCCAGCAGTGGCAGAAAATTGCCATTGCAGCCTGTGAACAGAGTGGCCGCAACCGCATCCCGGAGATCCGCCCGGCGATGGATCTGGAGGACTGGTGTGCAGAAGAGGAAAGCGGGCTTAAGCTTAATCTTCATCCGCGCGCCAGCGCCAGCATCAATACGCTGCCGCTGCCCGTTGAGCGTGTACGCCTGCTGATTGGCCCGGAAGGCGGCCTGTCGGCTGACGAAATCGCCATGACGGCGCGTTACCAGTTTACTGATATTCTGTTGGGACCTCGCGTTCTGCGCACTGAGACAACGGCACTCACCGCCATTACCGCCCTACAGGTGCGATTTGGCGATCTGGGTTGAAGCAAAGCCTGACCCATAACCGGAGAAGAACATGATTAAGCTCGGCATCGTGATGGACCCCATCGCAAACATTAACATTAAGAAAGATTCCAGCTTCGCTATGCTGCTGGAAGCGCAGCGTCGCGGCTATGAACTCCACTATATGGAGATGAACGATCTGTACCTGATCAACGGTGAAGCCCGCGCACGTACCCGCATCGTTAACGTCGAGCAGAACTACGAAAAATGGTACGAATTCGGCACCGAGCAGAATATTGCCCTGGCCGACCTTAACGTCATCCTGATGCGTAAAGATCCGCCGTTCGACACCGAATACATTTACTCCACCTATATCCTTGAGCGTGCCGAAGAGAAAGGCACGCTGATCGTCAATAAGCCGCAGAGCCTGCGCGACTGCAACGAGAAGCTCTATACCGCATGGTTCTCTGACCTGACGCCGGAAACGCTGGTCACCCGCAGCAAAACGCAGCTGAAAGAATTCTGGCAGAAGCACGGCGACATCATCATGAAGCCGCTGGACGGCATGGGCGGCGCATCGATCTTCCGCGTGAAAGAGGGCGACCCGAACATTGGCGTAATTGCCGAAACGCTGACCGAGCTGGGGACCCGCTACTGCATGGCGCAAAACTATCTGCCGGCCATTAAAGACGGTGACAAGCGTGTGCTGGTTGTAGACGGCGAGCCGGTGCCTTACTGCCTGGCGCGTATCCCGCAGGGTGGTGAAACCCGTGGCAACCTGGCGGCCGGAGGCCGTGGCGAACCGCGTCCGTTAAGCGAAAGCGACTGGGAAATTGCCCGCCGCGTCGGCCCTACGCTGAAAGCCAAAGGCCTGATCTTCGTTGGCCTCGATATCATCGGCGATCGTCTGACCGAAGTGAACGTCACCAGCCCGACCTGCATTCGTGAAATCGAAGCGGAATTCCCGATCTCGATCACCGGAATGCTAATGGACGCTATCGAAAAACGTTTACAGAAATAACCTGTGACAGCGCCTGTGTTTATCCCCATACTGGGCGCTGTCGCTTTTTAAACCAGGAAACAGTACCTCTGACAATGAATTTACAGCATCACTTTCTTATTGCCATGCCTGCTCTCCAGGATCCGATTTTCCGCCGCGCCGTGGTCTATATTTGCGAATACAACGAAGACGGCGCAATGGGGATTATCATCAATAAGCCGCTGGAAAACCTTCAGGTCGAAGGCATTCTGGACAAGCTGAAAATCCCTGCTGAAGCGCGGCTGCCGGAAATCCGTCTTGATAAACCGGTGATGCTCGGCGGACCGCTTGCAGAAGATCGTGGCTTTATCCTGCATACCCCGCCGGTTTTCTCGTCCAGCATTCGTATCTCCGATAACACCGTCGTCACCACCTCTCGCGATGTGCTCGAAACACTGGGCACGGCAAATCAGCCTTCTGAGGTGCTGGTTGCGCTCGGCTACGCTTCCTGGGAAAAAGGGCAGCTGGAACAAGAAATTCTGGACAACGCCTGGCTGACGGCCCCTGCGGATATGAATATCCTGTTTAAAACCCCTATCGCCGATCGCTGGCGTGACGCGGCAAAACTGATTGGCATTGATATTCTGACCATGCCTGGCGTTGCGGGGCACGCGTAATGAGCGGCACCCTTCTCGCTTTTGACTTCGGCACCAAAAGCATCGGCGTCGCTGTGGGTCAACGGATCACCGGCACCGCCCGCCCGCTCACAGCGCTGAAAGCTAACGACGGCACGCCGGACTGGAACCTTATTGAGCGCTTGCTCAAAGAGTGGCAGCCGGACGACGTGATTGTCGGTCTGCCGCTGAACATGGACGGCACCGAGCAGCCGCTTACCGCCCGCGCACGCAAGTTCGCGAACAAAATTCATGGCCGCTTTGGTGTCTCCGTTAAGCTGCACGATGAACGTTTGAGCACCGTCGAGGCACGCGCTGGCCTGTTCGAGCACGGTGGCTTCCGGGCGTTGAACAAAGGCAGCGTGGATTCAGCTTCAGCCGTCATTATCCTCGAAAGCTATTTCGAACAGGGTTACTGAGCGCCGGGGCCTACAGCCGCCCCTGCGCCCGTCGCTCCGCCAGACTCTGCTCAAAGTTCTGCATCCCCGCCTGCTGCCCCGTTTGAATAATGCCCGGCAGTTGCCAGGTTTTGCCTTCGCGGATCAGGTTTGCCGCCGCCGACGTATTCACCAGTAGCTCATACAGCGCCACGCGCCCGCCCTGGACATCCTGACGCAGCTTCTGCGCCAGTACCGCACGCAGGCTTCCCGCCAGCTGATTACGAACCGGATCTTTCTCCTGCGCCGGGAAGGTATCGACCAGGCGCTCGATCGCCTGCGCCGCACCGCGCGTGTGCAGCGTGGCCAACACCAGATGGCCAGTCTCAGCCGCCGTCAGCGCCAGGCGTATCGTCTCGCTGTCGCGCAGCTCACCAAGCAGAATCACATCCGGATCTTCACGCAGCGCACTGCGCAGGGCCTCGGCAAAGGACGGGCTATGCTGGCCTATCTCCCGCTGCCGGATGAGGCAACGTTCACTCTGGTACATAAACTCCACCGGATCTTCCAGGGTCAGAATGTGCCCGTCCGTATGGTGATTGAGAAAATCGACCATCGCGGCCAGGGTGGTCGATTTCCCGCTGCCGGTGGCGCCGGTGACCAGAATCAGGCCATTGTCATTGGACAAAAGCTCCGGGATCGCGCGCGGCACGCCTAACGTAGAGAGCTGCGGACACGTTAGCGGCAACAGGCGTAGCGCGATCGAAACGCCGTGCATATGCTTAAACGCACTGCCGCGCAGCCGCTGACCGCCTGTGAGGGTAACGGCAAAATCTACCTGCCCGTTTGCCCACCAGGCACCCTGCTGCTCGTCGTTGAGCCACGCTTTTAATAACGCCTCCACATCCGGGGGCGGAAACGGCGCAGGTTCAAGACGGCCTGACCTGCGCCAGCGCGGTGGTGAATCACTGCACAGGTGTAGATCGGAGACGTTATGCTTTACACTAAGGGCCACAATTTCTTCCACATCCATAGACAACTCCTCGGAAAATGAACGACATTGCGCATAACCTGGCACAGGTCCGGGACAAAATCTCAGCCGCGGCAACGCGTTGCGGCCGTGCTTCAGAAGAAATTACGTTGCTTGCAGTCAGCAAAACCAAGCCTGCGAGCGCCATCGCAGAAGCGATAGCCGCCGGTCATCGTGCCTTTGGTGAAAACTATGTGCAGGAAGGCGTAGATAAGATTCGCGCTTTCCGGGAGCGGGGAAATACAGACCTGCAGTGGCACTTTATCGGTCCGCTACAGTCGAACAAAAGCCGTCTGGTAGCAGAGCACTTCGACTGGTGTCACACCATCGATCGTCTGCGTATCGCTACCCGTTTGAGCGACCAGCGCCCTATGGAGATGCCAGCGCTTAACGTGCTGATTCAAATCAACATCAGTGATGAAAACAGCAAGTCCGGCATTACGCTGAGCGAACTGGATGCGCTGGCGGCGGACGTGGCGGCGTTGCCGCGCTTAACCCTGCGCGGACTGATGGCCATTCCGGCACCAGAGTCAAGTTATGAAAGGCAGTTTGCCGTAGCACAGCAAATGGCTGTAGCATTTGAGGCGCTTAAAGCGCGCTATGACACGGTAGACACGCTTTCTCTGGGCATGTCGGACGATATGGAAGCCGCCATCGCGGCAGGCAGCACCATGGTGCGCATCGGCACAGCAATTTTCGGTGCGCGCGATTACACCCAATAATAAGGAAACCTGAGGAACGCCATGAAGACGTTGACTTTCCTGCTTTCAACGGTCATTGAACTGTATACGATGGCGCTGCTACTGCGCGTCTGGATGCAGTGGGCCCGTTGTGATTTTTACAATCCATTCTCACAATTTATCGTGAAAATCACGCAGCCCATTGTGGGGCCGCTTCGCCGCATCATTCCGGCAATGGGGCCGATTGACAGCTCATCTCTGCTGATGGCGTTTATTCTGAGCGTTATCAAAGCGATCGTGCTGTTTATGGTCATCACTTTCCAGCCGATTATCTGGATTTCAGCCGTTCTGATCCTGGTTAAAACCGTCGGCTCGCTGATCTTCTGGGTCCTGCTGGTGATGGCGATTATGAGCTGGGTAAGCCGGGGCCGTAGCCCGGTGGAGTACGCGTTGATTCAGCTGACTGAACCGTTACTGCGTCCGATCCGTAGCCTGCTGCCTGCGATGGGCGGAATCGACTTCTCCCCGATGCTTCTCGTTCTGCTGCTGTACGTGCTGAATATGGGTATCGCGGAACTGTTACAGGCGACGGGTAATATGCTGCTGCCGGGGCTGTGGATGGCGTTATGAGTGCAGTTAGCCCCTGCGCCGACGGGCTGGTTTTACGGCTGTACATTCAGCCGAAAGCCAGCCGCGACAGCATTGTTGGGCTGCATGGCGACGAGCTAAAAGTCGCCATCACTGCCCCGCCCGTTGACGGCCAGGCGAATGCGCATCTGACTAAATATCTGGCAAAACAGTTTCGCGTCGCTAAAAGCCAGGTCATCATTGAGAAAGGTGAACTTGGCCGGCATAAACAGGTAAAAATCCTTAACCCGCAATCTATCCCGACGGAAGTCGCGGCTCTGACAAAACAGGACTAAACCATGCAGAAAGTTGTTCTCGCCACCGGTAATGCCGGTAAAGTGCGCGAGCTGGCCTCGCTATTACATGATTTTGGGCTGGACGTGGTGGCTCAGACCGAGCTGGGCGTGGACTCCGCCGAAGAGACCGGCCTGACGTTTATCGAAAACGCCATTCTGAAAGCGCGCCATGCGGCGCAGATCACCGGGCTGCCCGCGATTGCCGATGACTCCGGTCTGGCCGTGGATTTTCTGGGCGGTGCGCCGGGGATTTACTCCGCCCGCTATTCCGGGGTGGACGCCACCGACCAGCAGAACCTGGAAAAGCTGCTTGTGGCCCTGAACGACGTCCCTGACGAACAGCGTACCGCGCAATTCCACTGCGTGCTGGTCTACATGCGTCACGCGGAAGATCCCACGCCGATTGTCTGTCACGGCAGCTGGCCGGGCGTGATCACCCGTGAAGCGGCGGGCAACGGCGGCTTTGGTTACGACCCGATTTTCTTTGTCCCGACCGAGGGCAAAACCGCTGCGGAACTCACCCGCGAAGAGAAAAGCGCGATCTCCCACCGTGGACGCGCCCTGAAACTGTTACTGGAAGCACTGCGTAATGGCTAATTTGCCGCCTCTGAGTCTTTATATTCACATCCCATGGTGCGTGCAGAAATGCCCGTACTGCGATTTCAACTCGCACGCGCTGAAGGGCGAAGTGCCGCACGATGATTACGTCGCGCATCTGCTGACCGATCTGGATGCCGATGTACCGTACGCACAGGGACGTGAAGTGAAGACCATTTTTATTGGTGGCGGTACGCCGAGCCTGCTTTCAGGCCCGGCGATGCAGACGCTGCTGGACGGTGTGCGCGCACGCCTGAACCTGGCAGCGGATGCTGAAATTACGATGGAAGCCAACCCGGGCACCGTTGAGGCCGACCGTTTTGTCGAGTATCAGCGCGCGGGCGTGAACCGTATCTCCATCGGCGTGCAGAGCTTTAGCGAGCCAAAGCTGAAGCGTCTGGGGCGCATTCATGGCCCGGAAGAGGCAAAGCGCGCGGCGAACCTGGCAACGGGGCTTGGGCTGCGCAGTTTTAACCTCGATTTGATGCACGGCCTGCCGGATCAGTCGCTGGAAGAAGCGCTGGACGATTTGCGTCAGGCAATTGAACTGAACCCGCCGCATCTGTCGTGGTATCAGTTGACCATTGAACCGAACACCCTGTTTGGTTCCCGTCCTCCGGTGCTGCCGGACGATGACGCGCTGTGGGATATCTTCGAGCAGGGCCACCAGCTTTTGACCGCGGCGGGGTATCAGCAATACGAAACCTCGGCGTATGCGAAGCCGGGCTATCAGTGTCAGCACAACCTGAACTACTGGCGCTTTGGTGATTATCTGGGGATTGGCTGCGGGGCACACGGCAAAGTGACCTTCCCGGACGGGCGCATTCTGCGTACTGCCAAAACGCGTCATCCGCGCGGGTTTATGGAAGGCCGCTACCTGGAGCGTCAGCATGACGTCGAGGCGGTGGATAAGCCGTTTGAGTTCTTTATGAACCGCTTCCGTCTGCTGGAAGCCGCACCGCGCGCGGAGTTTGCGCTCTACACCGGGTTGTCAGAGTCGGTGATTCGTCCGCAGATTGACGAGGCGTTGGCGCAGGGGTATCTGACCGAGTGTAATGAGTACTGGCAGATCACCGAGCACGGTAAGCTGTTCTTAAACTCCCTTCTTGAGCTGTTCCTCGCTGAAAATCCTGAAGGCTGATTCAGGATTTTACATCCCGTTCTGCTGGTTGAGGGAAAGGCTGGCAGAGTGTGGGGATGGAAATTACTCGTTCTTATGCAAAACAGCTCAGACGTGAGCTGACAAAAGAAGAAAGGCGGCTTTGGTATCTACTGCGCAGCCGCCGTTTCGAAAATTATAAATTTCGTCGACAGCATCCGGTAGGTAATTACATTCTGGATTTCGCCTGCTGCGCGGCTCGTCTGGCTGTTGAGCTGGATGGCGGGCAACATGATGAGAATCAGGAATACGATCGTCAAAGGACGCTCTGGCTAAATCGAAAGGGCTGGTACGTCATTCGTTTCTGGAACAACGAACTCTGGGATAACGAAGAGGTGGTGTTAGAAAAGATCCTTGAAACACTGCAAATGCTGCAACCCTCACCCCGGCCCTCTCCCTGAAAGGGAGAGGGAGCAAACCATCCCCTCGCCCCTTTGGGGAGAGGGTTAGGGTGAGGGGTGAAGTAAATTACTTCAGCGTCCCCACCAGCGCCTTCCGGCTGTCTTCCAGGGACACCACGCGTTTACACACGTCTTTGCCGAACTGCTGGAAATCGGCTTCCTGATTCTTCCACTCGTTCTGAATTGAGGTTTGCAGTCCGCCCAGGCTACCCAGTACACCCTGCAACGGATTACCGCCGCCTTTCAGCACCGCTTTGGCGCCCATCTCGTTGATGCTGTCCTGGAGAATGCCGCCCATCGCCTGGTTCACCAGCTGCTGACCGTCGGCTCGCACCTGATCGATCGCCTTATAGTGGAACGTCAGGCCATCAGAGCGCGTCTCAATAATGCGGTTCATCTGTTCTTTCAGCTGTTTATCCAGCTTCGTCAGGCGGGTGCGCATATTGCTGCTCTCCCCCACCTCTTTGGTGATGATTTTATCCAGCGCCACGCGGCCCTTCTCAACGCGGGTCAGCGCGCCATCGTTTATCCATGGCAGCGCGGTACGCAACTCGGCCTGGTAGTCCATCGCCTGCTCGCGCTGGGCGGCCGTCAGGTTTTGCTGTTTGCCGTTAAACGTCACGTTGCCATCCGGCGTGATCACCAGATTGCCATTCTCGCCCTTAACCTGCACGGTTTGCGGGCTTAATACCACGTCGTCACGCGGGGTGACGCTACATTTATACTCCGCATGGGCGGTGGTTCCGATTGCCAGTAAAGCAACCGCCAGCAACGTTTTACGCATCTTCAACACTCCCTCAGACAAAATGGGCCAGCTAATGCTGGCCCCGTTCTTGCTTTATTAGTCCCACCAAACGTCGAAAAGTTCGCTGACGCGGACATCTTCCAGTTTGTGGTCTTCAAGCCATTTGCGTACCAGCGCCTGATGTTCTTCGGTGCATTTCCCCACTTCCTGGGTGCAAATCAGACCTTCCCACGCCAGATAGCCGCTACCGTCGAAGGCCAGCTTGTTGGGTTCGATCACCTCGTTGATGAACGCATCAACGTCCTGATCGATCTGCTCAACGCTGGTGCCTTCCGGGAAACGCCAGGCAACGGAGAAACCCACTTCCTGGAATTCTTCGATGTGCATCTTTTTACGCAGACGACGGCTACGATTCTTTGCCATTATTTCACCCTCTCGAACATTAAGTCCCATACGCCGTGACCAAGACGATGGCCACGCTGTTCAAATTTTGTCACCGGACGTGAATCCGGACGCGGTACGTAGTCGTTGCTTTCAGACTGATTTTTATACCCGTCCAGCGACGACATCACTTCCAGCATGTGTTCCGCATAAGGTTCCCAGTCGGTCGCCATGTGGAAGACGCCGCCCAGCTTAAGCTTACTTTTCACCAGCTCGGCAAACGGTGCCTGAACGATACGGCGTTTATTATGACGCGCTTTGTGCCACGGGTCAGGGAAAAAGAGCTGAACCATGTTCAAAGAATTGTCAGGAATCATTTTGTGCAGCACTTCCACCGCGTCGTGACACATAACGCGCAGGTTCTCAACGCCCTCTTCATGGGCCGTTGCCAGACACGCACCGACGCCCGGCGAGTGTACTTCGATACCGAGGAAGTTCTGCTCCGGTCGCGCTTTCGCCATAGTGACCAGCGAGGTGCCCATGCCAAAACCGATCTCCAGCGTCACTGGCGCATCGCGGCCAAACAGCTCGGTAAAGTCGAGCGGCTGCTCGCTGAACTCAACGCCCATCACCGGCCAGTAGTTGTCCAGCGCGTGTTGCTGCCCTTTTGTCAGGCGGCCCTGACGGCGGACAAAGCTGCGAATACGGCGCAGCGGGCGACCGTTTTCATCAAATTCCGGTGAAATGACGTCGTTTTTCATAAAAGAGTTGTCTGCTTGTGAGAGTGTACGGGAAACGGGCATTATCCAAAGTTAAGGCTTCTATGCAAGCATGGGAAAGATCCGGTTTACAGCAGATTGACGCTGTGCTGCAATCTGCCTCCCTGATTAAGCGAATCGATGACCATGCAAGCCTCTCAATTTTCAGCCCAGGTGCTGGACTGGTACGACAAATACGGGCGTAAAACCCTGCCCTGGCAAATTGAAAAAACGCCTTACAAAGTATGGCTCTCCGAGGTGATGTTGCAACAAACGCAGGTCGCGACGGTCATTCCTTACTTCGAGCGTTTTATGGCGCGCTTCCCGACAATCACCGATCTGGCCAACGCGCCGTTAGACGAGGTATTGCACCTGTGGACAGGCCTCGGCTATTACGCCCGCGCGCGCAACCTGCACAAAGCCGCACAGCAGGTCGCCACCCGCCACAACGGTAAATTCCCGGAGACCTTTGACGAGGTGGCGGATTTGCCCGGCGTCGGGCGTTCAACCGCAGGCGCAATTCTCTCCCTGTCTTTAGGCAAGCATTTCCCTATTCTCGACGGCAACGTCAAGCGCGTGCTGGCACGCTGCTACGCCGTAGAAGGCTGGCCGGGCAAGAAAGAGGTTGAGAAGCGCCTGTGGGAGATCAGTGAAGCGGTCACTCCGGCGAAAGGGGTGGAACGTTTTAACCAGGCGATGATGGATCTGGGCGCGATGGTCTGCACCCGTTCAAAACCGAAGTGCGAACTCTGCCCGGTAAATAACCTCTGCGTGGCCTATGCGAACCACACCTGGGCGCAGTATCCGGGGAAAAAACCGAAGCAGACGCTGCCTGAACGCACCGGGTACATGCTGCTGATGCAGCATGGCGACGAGGTGTTTCTCGCCCAGCGCCCGCCGAGTGGCCTGTGGGGTGGTCTATACTGCTTCCCACAGTTTGAGGATGAAGCTTCGCTTCGGGCATGGCTTGAACAGCGCGGCATTGCGGCCGATACCCTGACGCAACTCAACGCGTTCCGTCATACCTTCAGCCATTTCCATCTGGATATTGTGCCTATGTGGCTTCCCGTGTCCTCATTCACCTCCTGCATGGATGAAGGCACCGCTCTCTGGTATAACTTAGCGCAACCGCCATCAGTCGGGCTGGCGGCTCCCGTGGAGCGCCTGTTACAGCAATTACGTGTCGGTGCAATGGTTTAGCATCGGCAAGACAAAGAGGAATGAGTATGGCCAGAACCATTTTTTGTACTTTCCTGCAGCGCGACGCTGAAGGCCAGGATTTCCAGCTCTACCCGGGCGACCTGGGTAAACGCATTTACAACGAGATCTCCAAAGAAGCCTGGGGACAGTGGCAGAAAAAACAGACCATGCTGATCAACGAGAAAAAGCTCAGCATGATGAACCCGGAACACCGCAAGCTGCTGGAGCAGGAGATGGTGAACTTCCTGTTCGAGGGTAAAGACGTCCACATCGAAGGCTATACGCCACCGGAAAAATAATACTCTGCGGCTGCTGCCCGGCGGCGCTGCGCTTGCACGGGCCTACGGTTATGTAGGCCGGGTAAGCGCAGCGCCACCCGGCAACAGCAACCTCAAAGCAAACACAACACGCACTCCCGGAATGATGAAAAAACTATTAGCGCTAGCACTTGTTGCGCCGTTGCTTGTGTCTTGTTCTTCCAAAAAGGGCGATAGCTATAACGAAGCCTGGGTTAAGGACACCAACGGTTTTGACATTTTGATGGGGCAGTTTGCCCATAACATCGAGAACATATGGGGATTTAACGAAGTTCTTATTGCCGGACCGAAGGACTACGTTAAGTATACCGACGCCTATCAGACCCGTAGCCACATCAACTTCGATGACGGTACGATTACGATTGAAACCATCGCGGGGACTGAACCTGCGGCGCATTTACGTCAGGCCATCATCAAAACCCTGCTGATGGGCGACGATCCGGGATCTATCGATCTCTACTCTGATGCCGATGACATTACTATCTCCAAAGAGCCGTTCCTGTATGGGCAGGTCGTTGACCAGACCGGTCAGCCGATTCGCTGGGAAGGTCGCGCGACGAACTTCGCAGACTATTTGCTGCAAACGCGCCTGAAAAGCCGCACCAATGGCCTGAAGGTGATCTATAGCGTTACGATAAACCTGGTGCCGAACCACCTCGACAAGCGTGCGCATAAGTATCTGGGCATGGTGCGTCAGGCGTCGCGTAAGTATGGCGTGGATGAGTCGCTGATCCTGGCGATTATGCAGACCGAATCCTCGTTCAACCCGTATGCGGTGAGCCGTTCCGACGCGCTGGGGCTGATGCAGGTTGTGCAGCACAGCGCCGGTAAAGACGTGTTCCGCGCGCAGGGGAAATCCGGTACGCCGAGCCGCAGCTACCTGTTTGACCCGCAAAGCAACATTGATACCGGTACCGCATATCTGGCGATGCTGAACAATGTTTATCTCGGCGGGATTGATAACCCAACTTCACGTCGCTATGCGGTGATCACCGCCTATAACGGCGGCGCGGGCAGCGTCCTGCGCGTCTTCTCGAACGATAAAGTGCAGGCCGCGAACATCATCAACAGCATGGCGCCGGGGGACGTGTACTCCACGCTGACCACTCGCCACCCGTCTGCGGAATCCCGCCGCTATCTGTATAAGGTGAATACGGCGCAGAAGAACTATCGTCGTCGCTAGAAACCAACACCCCCCTCACCCTGCCCTCTCCCCAAAGAGGAGAGGGTGTTCAAGTTCCCTCTCCCCTTTAGGGAGAGGGTTAGGGTGAGGGGGCATCAGACCGCACTCACTCCACCCCACCCATACAAAAATGCTATTTGCATCACAATCCAAACTGCAAATTAATGTGGATTGCATTTTTTTGCGGGAGGTAACAAAACATATCGTTGCCAACTGATAGAATTGCATCAAATAACAACCCTGAATGTTCCTATAACAACATATCTCCCGCTCACTTGTGAGGAAAGTAACATGAACCTTAAGCTGCAGCTTAAAATCTTGTCGTTTCTGCAGTTCTGCCTGTGGGGTAGCTGGCTGACTACACTCGGCTCCTATATGTTTGTGACGCTCAAGTTCGATGGTGCGTCAATCGGTGCCGTCTACAGCTCGCTGGGTATTGCGGCTGTTTTCATGCCAACGCTGCTCGGTATCGTGGCGGATAAATGGTTAAGTGCGAAATGGCTGTATATGCTTTGCCATCTGGTGGGTGCGGGGACGCTGTTTATGGCGGCCGAAGTGACCACGCCGGGGGCGATGTTTATGGTGATCCTGCTTAACTCGCTGGCGTATATGCCAACGCTTGGCCTGATCAACACCATCTCCTACTACCGCCTGAAATCTGCCGGTCTGGATATCGTCACCGACTTCCCGCCAATCCGTATCTGGGGCACCATCGGCTTTATCATGGCGATGTGGGGCGTGAGCTTCGCGGGCTTCGAGCTGAGCCATATGCAGCTCTACATCGGCGCGGCGCTCTCCGTACTGCTGGCGCTGTTCACCCTGACACTGCCCACCATTCCGGTTTCTAACCAGCAGAAAAACCAGAGCTGGAGCACCATGCTTGGCCTGGACGCCTTCGCCCTGTTCAAAAACAAGCGCATGGCGATCTTCTTTATTTTCTCCATGCTGCTGGGGGCGGAACTGCAAATCACCAACATGTTCGGTAATACCTTCCTGCACAGCTTCGATAACGATCCGCTGTTTGCCGGGAGCTTTATCGTTGAACACGCGTCGGTGATGATGTCCATCTCGCAGATCTCTGAGACGCTGTTCATCCTGACCATCCCGTTCTTCCTGAGCCGCTACGGCATCAAGAACGTCATGCTGATCAGTATCGCTGCCTGGATGTTGCGCTTCGGTCTGTTCGCCTACGGCGACCCAAGCGCGTTCGGTACCGTGCTGCTGGTTCTGTCGATGATTGTTTACGGCTGCGCCTTCGACTTCTTCAACATCTCCGGCTCGGTGTTTGTAGAAAAAGAGGTGAAACCTGAAATTCGCGCCAGCGCGCAGGGCATGTTCCTGATGATGACCAACGGCTTCGGCTGTATTCTGGGCGGCGTGGTGAGCGGTAAAGTGGTTGAGATGTATACCACCAACGGCATCACCAACTGGCAGCCAGTGTGGCTGATCTTCGCCGGGTACTCACTGGTGCTTTTCTTCGCGTTCATCGTGCTGTTCAAGTACAAGCACGTACGCGAACCACACGGTGCGCAGCCGATCGCGCATTGATTGTTGTGCCCGGTGGCGGCTTCGCCTTACCGGGCCTACAAACCGCAAACCGTAGGCCGGGTAAGCGTTAGCGCCACCCGGCTATTTTATTCCAGACAGCACCCACCCCACCGACAGCAAATCCGCGCTGCCGCCCGGACTCAGGTTTCGTTCAATCAACGCGTTATCCATCCTAAGTAACGCATCCTGATCCCAGCCGTTCGCCAGCAGCTCCTGTGCATAATCCTGGACGTAGCGCAGCCCTTCAGTGCCGCCGCGCGAAACGAGATTACTGTCCTGGTTGATGGCCATCAGGCGCAATAACAGGTCATGAAGGGTGTTTCCCTTCCACTGCGCCAGCGCCTTACGCACCGTGCTGAAGCCGCTTTCTGCCTCACCGCGCGCGCCGGTTAAACCGTACTGTTGAAACTGTCGCTCTCCCGCCGTTGCCTGCCCGCTGCGCCCGCCCAGTTCCCGCGCCACCAGCCCACGACAGATGTTACTTACCTCACAACAGAGGCTATCCGCAGAGATATTTTTTACACGTCCGGCGGCGAAGCAGAGCAAACCAAGGGCAAAAATCCCGCCCTTGTGCGTGTTCACCCCGCCCGTGGCGGCGTACATTGCCTGCTCACAGGCCATTCCCATCGGGCGGATAATCCGCAACTGCTGATCGGCAGGTTTTTCCGCATGTGCTTCACCCAGTTCCGCAAAACGGGCAAACCACGGCGTAATCGCCGCAATGCTGCGGAGGAATAAGGTATGGTCCATATCGCGATGGGAGCCGTTATTGAGCCTGTCCACCAGCCCCGGTTTGGGCGTCAGCTCCAGCTCCTGCCACAGCGCCTCTGCGGCAAGCGCAGGAACATCAACCGGGCGCGGTTTAGTCGCGAGCAAACCAGTCATCTATCATTTTCTCCACGCGGGAAACCACCTGCTCAACGGGATGGTGCCGAGAACGGGAACAGGCGTGGGCAGGCTCGTCGCAAATCAGACAGCGCCTGAGGTGTGAACCCAACGACTGACGGCCAACGTGGCCGTTTTCAGGGCAGATCACATCCAGATCCCACAGTCTGCCGAGCGGGTGCGTCTGCTCCAGTTCAGCACAGTGCGCTTTAATTTCCGCCGCCGGATGCGCGACGCACCACAGCGCTTCAGGTCCGGTGGGTAGCCAGAGCACCTGGCGGTCCAGCACCTGCCAGCGGTTTTCCCACAGCAGCTGGTCGCACATCTGTAACGCCACGCCCATGGTGTTGCGATAGCGCAGGCTGTCTTTGATTTGCCCGGGCGTGACCAGCGTTAGGGAGATCACCGGTTGTTGATGGTGCGTAAGCCAGTCAGCCTGACGGGCTGCGCGGCGCTCTTTCGCCGCCAGCAGCGCGTCCAGGCTGACACCCGTCCGCACGGGTGTCGCAATTGTCATATTCACTCCTTTACCTGTCGAACGGTGTCGATCACGCTGCCGTCGCGGTAGCGGATCACCCCGACAATTTTGTCGGTGAACTCAATCGGTTTCGGTACGCCGGTCAGGGAAATCGCCCGCTCATAGAGCGCGTTGATATCTACAACCTTCAGGCCTGCTTCCATGAGTCGTTCGCGGATCTCCTGGCGCGCCGGGTTGACCGCAATACCGTGGTCGGTGACCAGCACGTCAATGCTCTCCCCCGGCGTGAGGCGCGTGGTAACGCGCTTCACAACGGTCGGGATGCGGCTTCGCAGCAGCGGCGCGACCACAATGGTCAGGTTGGCTGCCGACGCCACGTCGCAGTGCCCGCCGGATGCGCCGCGCATCACGCCGTCGGATCCGGTGATGACGTTGACGTTAAAATCGACGTCGATTTCCAGCGCGCTGAGGATCACCACGTCGAGCTGGTCGCAGCTTGCCGCCTTGCTGCCGGGGTTGGCGTAGACGTTGGTGGAGATCTCCACGTGGTTCGGGTTGCGCGCCAGCGAGGCCGCTGCCTGGCCGTCAAAGCACTGGGTGTCGAGCAGCTTTTCGATGAGCCCCTTCTCGTGCAAATCCACCAGGCTGCCGGTGATACCGCCAAGGGCGAAGCGCGCCTTCACGCCGCTGCGCTCCATCTTCTCTTCCATAAAGCGGGTGCAGGCGGTCGCCGCCGCGCCGGAGCCGGTCTGCATCGAGAAACCTGGTTTGAAATAGCCTGAGTGCTCAATCACGTCCGCCGCATAGCGGGCAATCATCAGCTCGCGCGGGTTGCTGGTGACGCGCGCCGCACCGACGCTGATTTTCGCCGGGTCGCCCACGCTCTCCACCTGCACGATGTAGTCCACCTGATCCTGCACCAGGCTGGCGGGCATATTCGGGAACGGCACCAGTTCTTCGGTCAGCAGCACCACCTTACGGGCAAAGTGTGCGTCCACCATGGCGTAGCCCAGCGAACCGCAACACGATTTGCCCTGCGTGCCGTTGGCGTTGCCAAACTCATCGCTGCACGGCACGCCAAGAAATGCCACGTCGATATTCAGCTCGCCATCCTGGAGCAGCTTCACGCGCCCGCCGTGGGAGTGAATTTGTACCGGCTCGTCCATCAGCCCGTGGGAGATGGCCTCCGCCAGCCTGCCGCGCATACCGGAGGTGTAAATTCGGGCGATCACGCCGCTTTGAATATGCTCGATCAGCGCGTCGTTGCAGGTCATCAGCGAGCTGGAGGCCAGGGTCAAATTTTTAAAACCCATCCGCGCCAGCAGCGCCACAACGGTGTTGATCACCCGGTCGCCTTCGCGAAAGGCATGGTGGAAAGAGATGGTCATCCCGTCCTGCAAGCCGCTGCGCATGACGGCTTCTTCGAGGGAGGCGCAAAGCTTACGGTTGTGTTTCGCCTCGCTGTCCGCCAGCCACGGCGTCGCGCTGTGGGCGGTATCAAAAGGCTTCAGATCCCGCAGATGGGGGAAATTCACATGGAGAAGTTCTGTCTGATTCATTATGTCATCCTTACCGACGCACGCCGGAGGCTGCCGCGCGCTCCAGCACCACCTGCGCGTGGTTAATAATCGGTGCATCCACCATTTTGCCGTTGAGCGAGACCACGCCCAGGCCGTTACGCTCGCCCTCTTCTGCCGCCTCAATCACCCTTTTGGCGTGCTCCACCTCTTCCTGAGTCGGGGCGTAGGCGTTGTGCAGCAGGTCAATCTGGCGCGGGTTAATCAGCGATTTGCCGTTAAAGCCCATCTTGCGGATCAGGTCGACCTCGCGCAGGAACCCGGCTTCGTCGTTAACGTCTGACCACACCACGTCGAAGGCGTCGATGCCCGCAGCGCGGGCGGCGTGCAGCACGGCGCAGCGGGCGTAGAACAGCTCGGTGCCGTCGCCGCGCTCGGTCTGCATGTCCATCACATAGTCAAAGGCGGCCAGCGCGATGCCGATAAGGCGCGGGGAGCTGCGGGCAATCGCCACGGCGTTGATGACGCCAATGGCCGATTCAATCGCCGCCATCACGCGGGTGGAACCTACTTCACGCCCGCACTCCTGCTCAATGCGCTCGAGGTGGCCTTCCAGCTCGTAGATATCGTCCGGGGTGTCGGTTTTCGGCAGGCGAATCACGTCTACGCCCGCGCGCACGGCGGCCTCCAGATCCAGCAGGCCAAACGGCGTGCTCAGCGGGTTAATACGCACCACGGTTTCGATATCCTGATACATCGGGTGCTGCAACGCGTGGAACACCAGCATGCGTGCGGTGTCTTTCTCGCGCAGGGCCACGGCGTCCTCAAGGTCAAACATGATGGAGTCGGGGCGGTAGATAAAGGCGGTGGAGAGCATGGCGGCATTGGCGCCCGGCAGGAACAGCATACTGCGGCGGAGTTTGCTCATTTCAGCCCCCCCCAGTTGATGGCCTGTTCATCGGCTGCACGCAGAAGCGCGCTTTGCAGGCGGGCGCGGATCACACAGTCCAGCGCCCCTTTGTCTTCAATAATGATTAATCCCTGGTGCACGTTCATGGCGCGCAATGTGTCGTTGACCACCTGGCGTATTTGCTCGCCAAACTGCTTAATCACTTCACTGTGGATGACAATCTCCAGCTCACCGTGAGCGGGGGCGATTTTCACCATCAGGTCGCTGGACTCCTGCGTTCCGGCCAGCGCCTCCCTTACAATATTCATGATAAATTCCTGATAGTTATGCGACTTCCGCACTCGCACGATAATGTGCTTCGAGGTGCGCGAAGGTGGAGTCCGGAACAATCTCCCGGATCCGGGAAAACTGCTGTGTCTTGAGTAAACGGCGCACTTCCGAGGCCGAAATGGCGTTGCCGGTGGCTTTGATGCGCGGCATTTCCACCACGTCGATGTGCGAGGCCAGCAGGTCGTGCAGCGTCTGGTTGTACTGGCGGGTGATATCGCAGAACGGCTCCGAGCCGATGAAGCGGTGCGTGATGCCCAGCGCCGGGGCGATAAAGTCCCGGAAGATCAGCACGTCGATCTCGCTCCACGCCTGCTGCACTTTGCCGGTCTCCTTCAGGAAGTAGGCCGGAAACGTGGCGCGGGAGATGATGTACTGCGAGCCTTCATGCACCACCACGTTCGGCAGATGCGCCACGCCCGCGCGCACCATCTCAAGGCGCGCGCTGAACGGGAAGAACGAGGCGTCTTCACGCACCACGAACAGATGTAGGGCATCGCACTGCGCCGCCGCCTGCTCCACCAGATGACGGTGACCGAGGGTGAACGGGTTGGCGTTCATCACGATGGCACCAATCTTCTCCCCACACTTGCGGCTAGCGCGCAGGGATCGGCAGTAGCGCACGATCCCTTGCGGAGTGTTTTCCATTAGCACCGCGTTGTTCCCGCTCTGGGCAACCGGCCAGAAACCGCTGCGGCCAAAGCGCTCCTTATTACACGGACGGGTGCAGAGGAAGAGGTGAAAATGGCCGCGCTCCAGCGCCGCATTTTCCACCTCTGCCAGCAGACGCGCGCTGAGGTTTTCCCCACGAAGCTGCTCGTTGACCGCCACGCACTTGATGACGTTGGCAGCAAGTCCGGCGCAACCCACCAGCTGCGCGCCGGACCAGGCTTCAACAAACAGCGTGATGTCGTTGTCCAGGCCAAGGCCGCTGTCTGCCAGCAGGTAGCGGATCTGGCTTAAGCGTTCCGGGTGTTTCGCCACAACGGTGTGGCGAAAATCAATGGGTTGCGATTGCATGCTGCCGCCTTACTCAGTGCGCTGCCGCGAGCCCGACGGCTGGCGCTTCCACGATCACGTTGCTCAGATGACCGATATGTTCGATCTCCACCTCAATGCGATCCCCCTCCTTCATAAACAGTGGCGGGTTGCGCTTTTTACCTACCCCGCCAGGCGAGCCGGTGATGATCACGTCGCCCGGGCTGAGACGGGTGAAGGTGCTGATGTACTCGATCAACTCCGCCACCTTGTGGATCATGCTGCTGGTGTTGTCCTCCTGCACCATGCGGCCGTTCAGCCAGGTGCGGATCGCCAGGCTGTGCGGGTCCGGGATCTCATCCGCCGTCGCCATCCACGGGCCGAACGCCCCGGTCTGCCGCCAGTTTTTCCCGGCGGTGAACCAGGTGTGCTGCCAGTCGCGGGCGGAGCCGTCCATGTAGCAGCTGTAGCCCGCCACATGACGCAGGGCGTCGTCGCGGCTGATGTTCTCCCCGCCTTTGCCGATGATCACCGCCAGCTCGCCTTCGTAGTCGAACTCGCTGGAGTGGCGCGGCTTCAGCACCGGCTCGTTGTGGCCGGTCTGTGAATCCGGGAAGCGGACAAACAGGGTCGGGGCCGGGTTGTGCTGGTCAAACTCCTTGCGCTTGTCGGCATAGTTCATGCCCACGCAGAGAATTTTTTCCGGCTGGACAATCACCGGTAAGAAGGTGATGGCGTTCAGCGGTACATCCACCGCGTCGTTCAGAAAACGGGTGGCCTGCGCCAGCCCGTTCCCCTGCAACAGCGCTTTAAGGTCGCCATAGCGGTCGCCCAGGCGGCGGCCTAAATCAATCACGCCCTCGGCCTGAACGATGCCGTAGCTGCGTTTACCCTGGTATAAAAAGCTTGCGAGTTTCATTGTTCTTTCCTGAAAACTTAAACGAGGAAGTTGCCCAGAATCAGCAGTGAGACAGAGACGTTAATCGCCCCGCCGATACGGGTAGCAATCTGGGCGAATGGCATCAGGCTCATGCGGTTGCCTGCGGTCAGGATCGCCACGTCACCAGTACCGCCCTGCCCGCTCTGACAGCAGGAGACGATGGCGACATCAATCGGGTGCATACCAATCTTTTTGCCAACGAAGAAGCCGGTTGCCACCAGCGCGGAAACGGTGCTGATAATCACCAGCAGGTTGCTGACGGTGAACGCCGCCACCAGTTCATGCCATGGGGTAATCGCCACGCCAACGGCGAAGAGAATCGGGTAGGTCACGGAGGTCTGGAAGAATTTGTACACCACCTGGGAACCCTCCAGCAGACGCGGAGAGGCGCCATTACAGAGCTTCACCAGCACCGCCATAAACAGCATGCCGACCGGCGCTGGCAGACCAATCAGCTTGTGGCCGAGCATGCCCAGCATGTACAGCAGCACCGCCAGCAGCGCGCCGGAGGCGATGGTGGTCACATCCGCTTTACCGGAGAACGCGGGTTGAGAGACGGTGGCATCGGCGTTGGCGCGGTTAGGCATCAGCTGGCCTTCACCGGTCAGGTGCGGGTAGCGTTTCCCGAGCTGGTTGAGGCAACCGGAGATGATGATCGCCGTCAGGCCGCCGAGCATTACCATCGGCAGCACGCGGCCGAGCGCCACGCCCTGATCCATGTGCAGCAGGGTGGCATAGCCGATAGAGAGCGGGATCGCCCCTTCCCCGACGCCGCCCGCCATGATCGGCAGAATGATAAAGAAGAAGATCTGGAACGGCTCGAGGCCCAGCGCCAGCCCAACGCCCATGCCGACAATCATGCCGACGATTTCGCCGCACAGCATCGGGAAGAAGATGCGCAGGAAGCCCTGGATCAGCACGGTGCGGTTCATGCTCATGATGCTGCCGACAATAATGCAGCAGATATAGAGGTAGAGAATATTGGTGGATTTATAGAATTTGGTCGTGGACTCGACCACCACGTCCGGCAGCAGGCCGTAATAGACCAGCGCGGAAGGGATAAAGGTGGCGCAAATTGCCGCCGCGCCGAGCTTGCCGACAATCGGCAGGCGTTTGCCGAACTCGCCGCAGGCAAAGCCGAAGAAGGCCAGCGTGGCCACCATGACCACGATGTCGCTCGGCAGTTTTCCGCCCAGGCAATCTATCGCAATCAGCGCGCCCGCCAGAACGAACAGTGGCAGAGGAATAATGCCGATTTTCCAGGTATCCATAATATGCCACCAGCGCTCTTTGAGCGATGGCCGCTGAATATCAATCGGGTCGTGGGTAACAGAGAATGAATCGTCAGTTGTGCTCATAATAAGCCCCTTAGTTATTTTGTGCGTCCAGCTTAGAGTCACAAAGGCTTACTTTATGTGAGGGATGGCATATTAAAAGCGAAGTTTTAATGGCCGCTATGGTTTTAATGGTTTCTTTTATTTAATGTGATTTATGCCTTATTTATTGCCGTGGTTTTTATGGTTTCTTTTCTTAACTGAACAAAGAAATAACATTTATTCATTTAACCTTAAGAGGATGAGACTTTCGGAAAAATCTTTTACAGGCTGCGCTGTGCAAGGGATCACAAGTTTTCGGCAAAGCGGGCATCCTGGCCTTAAAAGATGATATATTCAGCCGACCTGTTGATATCTCGCGTGATAGTTATGAAAGTATCGTTTCAGATCAAGCTGTTTATTTCGCTGGTCGCCTTTTTCTCAGTGCTGTTCGCATTACTGGGCGGATATTATTATGTCGATGTCGGCAGGCAGCTTTATCAGGAAATGAGCGCGCGCGCAAAAATACAGGCCGAAGAAATTGCGCTTATTCCTTCTCTGCGAAAAGAAGTCGAACAAACGGATATCCAGGGCATCCATGACTTTATGCAAAAAATAGCCGCCCGCAGCGACGCCAGTTTTATTGTGATTGGTGACAATAAAGGGCTGCATCTTTTCCATTCCGTGTTTGCCGACCGGGTAGGCAAAACGCTGGTTGGCGGAGACAACGACGAGGTATTACACGGCAAAAGCACCATCACCATCCGCAATGGCGGGTTAGGCATTTCGCTGCGCAGCAAAGCGCCCATTTTTAATGATGCCGGGCAGGTGGTAGGGATTGTTTCGGTAGGCTATCTCACAAGCTATCTGGACACCATCACCGTCAGCAAGGTGGTTAATATCCTGATTGCCGCCGTGCTGCTGCTTATCGCCCTGTTTATTTTCTCCTGGTTCTTCACCCGCAGCATCAAGAAGCAGATATTCTCTCTGGAGCCGCGCGAAATCGGCCTGCTGGTGCGTCAGCAAAAGGCGATGATGGAATCCATTTATGAAGGGGTGATTGCCATCGACGACGATCTCCGCATTGAGGTGATTAACCAGGCGGCGCGTAAATTATTAGGCTTACGCCAGCCCGCCCGCGAACTGCGGGGTCAACTCATCAGCCAGGTGATCGCGCCCGTCCCGTTCTTTAACGCGCAAACCATGCTTGCGAAAGACACCCACGATGAGATCTGTCGCTTTAACGATCTCACGGTCATTGCCAGCCGGGTGCGGATCATGCTGGAAGATGCGTTGCAGGGCTGGGTGATCACCTTTCGCGATCGCAACGAGATCGACTCGCTCAGCGCCCAGCTCAGCCAGGTGAAGCGCTATGTTGATAACCTGCGCATCATGCGCCATGAACAGCTGAACCGCATGACCACGCTGTCCGGCCTGCTGCATATGGGCCGTTATGACGAGGCAATTCGCTATATACAGGCGCAGTCGGAACACGCTCAGGAGCTGCTGGACTTTATCTCGTCCCGCTTTAGCTCCCCGACGCTGTGCGGTTTGCTGCTTGGAAAGGCCGCCCGCGCGCGTGAAAAAGGCGTTGAGCTGAGCTTCGATCCGGCCTGCCGAGTGGACAAACCCTTCCTGTCGCTGCTCGAATCGGAACTAGTCTCGATCATCGGGAACTTGCTGGATAACGCCATCGAAGCGACCCAGCGCGCCCCGCTCCCGCATGCCCCGGTAGACGTGCTAATAAAGTTGAACGAGCAGGAACTGATTATTGAAGTCGCCGACCAGGGCGTCGGCATCACACCGGAGATCCGCGACCGGATCTTTGAGCGCGGCATCACTACCAAAACGCGCGGCGATCACGGTATTGGCCTGTATCTGATTGAAAGCTACGTCACGCAGGCTGGCGGTGCAATTGAAGTTGCCGATAACACCCCACGCGGTGCCATTTTCTCACTGTTTATTCCCGCCACGGGAACGGTCCGGCACCCCGTACAGGAACTGGAAGATACCGACTATGCAACATGAACTTATCGACGTACTGATTGTTGAAGACGAGAACGAACTGGCGCAACTGCACGCGGAGCTTATCGGTAAACATCCGCGCCTGAGGCTGGTGGGGATTGCCGCGTCACTGGCCGACGCGCAGGTACAACTGGAGAGCAAACAGCCGAAGCTGATGCTGCTGGATAACTATCTGCCGGACGGCAAAGGCATCACCCTTATCAGCAACCCGATGCTCACCCGCGCCAACTGCTCGGTGATTTTCATCACCGCCGCCAGCGATATGGACACCTGTAGCCAGGCCATTCGTAACGGCGCGTTCGACTACATCCTCAAGCCGGTTTCCTGGAAACGCCTGAGCCAGTCGCTGGAACGTTTTGTGCAGTTTGCCGAACAGCAGCGCGTCTGGAAGATTGTCGACCAGCAGAACGTGGATTCACTCTATCAGCTACAGGCGAAAAATTATCGACTGGACAACGGCAGCAAAGGGATAGAGGAGAACACGCTGGCGCGGGTGCAAACGTTGTTTAACAACAAGGCGGCGCACTGCTTTACGGTGGATGAGGTGGTGAGCGAGACGGGCCTGAGTAAAACCACCACCCGGCGCTATCTGGAACACTGCGTGGAGGTGGGTTTTCTGACGGTGGAGATGCTGTACGGGAAGATTGGGCATCCGAGAAGGATGTACAGGCGTAGTGCGACTTAACTCCCCTCACCCCGGCCCTCTCCCCAAAGGGGCGAGGGTGAAAAGACGGCTCCGTGCAATCCCCTCTCCCCTTTGGGGAGAGGGTTAGGGTGAGGGGCCCTACTTTAACACGTACCCATACAGTCGCTTGATCCCGTCGGCATCCTTCTCGCTGTAAACGCCCTGCAACTCTGGCGAAAAACCCGGCAGCATATTAATGCCCTCTTCCAGCGCCAGGAAGTAGCGCTGTACTGCTCCACCCCAGACTTCCCCCGGTACCACGCACAGCACGCCCGGCGGGTATGGCAGCGCACCTTCGGCGGCAATGCGTCCTTCGGCGTCACGAATACGCACCAGTTCGACGTTCCCGCGAATGTACTCCTGGTTGGCATCCTGCGGGTTCATCACCACGGCAGGCAGGCTCTCCTGGCGGAACATCGCCTTCTGTAAATCCTTCACGTTAAAGCTGACGTAGAGATCGTGCATCTCCTGGCACAGCTGACGGATCGTATAGTCGCGGTAACGCACCGGGTATTTCTGATAGATGGTCGGCAGCACATCCACGAGCGGCGTATCGTCTTCAATATGCTGTTCAAACTGCCCCAGCATCGCCACCAGCTGCATTAGCTTCTCCGCGCTCTCGGCTGGCGTCAGCAGGAACAGGATGGAGTTGAGATCGCACTTCTCCGGCACAATGCCGTTTTCGCGGAGGTAGTGGGCGAGAATGGTCGCCGGAATGCCGAAATCGGTATAGTGCCCTGTTTCCGCATCAATGCCCGGCGTGGTCAGCAGCAGCTTGCACGGATCGACGAAATACTGTTCACGGGCATAGCCTTCAAAACCGTGCCATTTTGCACCCGGTTCAAAACTAAAGAAGCGACGCTCGCTGGCGATAGCCTGCGTGGGGTGATCCTGCCATGGCCGCCCCGCCACCACCGGTGGGATAAAGGGTTTGATCATATTGCAGTTGGCGATAATGGCTTTGCGCGCTTCAATGCCCAGCTCGACGCACTCAGCCCACAACCTGCGTCCGCTCTCACCCTCGTGGATCTTGGCGTTCACGTCCAGCGCCGCAAACAGCGGGTAAAACGGGCTGGTGGAGGCATGCAGCATGAACGCATTGTTCAGCCGCTTGTGCGGGCAGAAGCGCGACTGACCGCGAATATGGTTATCCTTTTTATGGATCTGTGAGGTTTGCGAGAACCCGGCCTGCTGTTTGTGGACCGACTGGGTCACGAAAATTCCCGGATCGTTCTCGTTCAGTTCCAGCAGAAGCGGAGACGTTTCCACCATCATCGGGATAAATTGCTCGTAGCCGACCCAGGCGGAGTCAAAGAGGATGTAGTCGCAAAGGTGACCGATCTTGTCGATCACCTGACGGGCGTTGTAGATCGTGCCGTCGTAGGTGCCGAGCTGAATGATCGCCAGACGGAACGGGCGCGCCTCGGCGGCTTTCTGCGGCGCGACGTCACGGATCAGTTCCCGAAGCCAGGCTTCATCAAAGCAGTGTTCATCGATCCCGCCGATAAAACCAAACGGATTACGGGCTGCCTCAAGATAGACAGGCGTTGCTCCGGCCTGGATCAGCGCCCCATGATGGTTGGACTTATGGTTGTTACGATCGAACAGCACCAGATCGCCACGGGTCAGCAGCGCATTGGTCACCACTTTATTGGCCGCCGACGTGCCGTTCAGCACGAAGTAGGTTTTATCCGCGTTGAACACTTTCGCCGCGAACTTTTGCGCGTGCTTGGCAGAACCTTCGTGGATCAGCAAATCACCGAGCTTCACGTCGGCATTGCACATATCGGCACGAAACACGTTTTCACCGAAGAAGTCGTAAAACTGCCGCCCGGCGGGATGTTTTTTAAAAAAGGCGCCGTGCTGGTGACCCGGACAGGCAAAGGTGCTGTTTCCCATCGCCACATACTGGCTCAGGGTGTCAAAAAAGGGTGGCAGCAGGTTCTCTTCATACCGGCAGGCGGCAGATTCCAGTTCCAGCAATTCTTGTGCTTTACCCGAGATGATCGCCGTGACACCCTCTGGCACCTCTCCTGGCTCTGTTGAGAACATAAATACTGGTAGCTGAAAGCCCGTACGCTTCAGCAACGCAAGAATGCCGCTGTAGCTTTCAACAACCGTAATGACGACTGCCGCCACATCGGTGAAATCGGTGTTATCCAGCATAACCTTTTCGCGATGCGTAGAAACTTTGGATACCAGCTCACGGCTGACGGCAATTTTCATGGTTTTCATAAGCGCAAATACCCTCACCGAACGGTGAGACAGGAAGGAGAAAATTCGCGCAATCATGTCACCTTTTATTTTCAGGTGCAAGAAGGAATCAGTATGCGTTACGCCTCCCAAAGCTAAGCATAATCAGGGACGGACGTGCCATAATCATGCAATGCCAGTGCTTAAATAACAGGAGTTAAACGTGGTGATTGGACCCTTTATCAATGCGGGAGCCGTATTGCTGGGCGGTGTACTTGGGGCAGTATTAAGCCAGCGGTTGCCGGAGCGTATTCGCGTCTCCATGCCCTCCATTTTTGGCCTGGCGTCGTTAGGGATTGGTATCCTTTTAGTGGTGAAATGCGCCAACCTGCCGGTGATGGTACTGGCGACACTGCTCGGCGCGCTGATCGGCGAGTTTTGCTATCTGGAAAAAGGCATTAATCACGCGGTAGGCAAAGCCAAAAATCTGATTGCCCGACCGGGCAAGGCAAAGCACGGCACGCACGAGTCGTTTATTCAGAACTACGTTGCGATCATTATTCTGTTCTGCGCCAGCGGCACGGGGATATTCGGTTCGATGCAGGAAGGGATGACCGGCGATCCCAGCATACTGATTGCGAAAGCGTTTCTGGATTTCTTTACTGCCACCATCTTTGCCACCACCCTCGGCATCGCCGTGGCGGCGATTTGTGTACCGATGCTGCTTATTCAGCTGGCGCTGGCCACCTGCGCCACGCTGATCCTGCCGCTGACGACGCCTGCGATGATGGCGGACTTTACCGCCGTCGGCGGCCTGCTGCTGCTGGCGACAGGGCTGCGCATCTGTGGCATCAAGATGTTTGCAGTGGTGAACATGCTCCCAGCCCTGCTGCTCGCGATGCCGCTTTCCGCGCTCTGGACGCACTTTTTCGCTTAAGTTTGCGACGAAATGGTGAGAGAGTGTGCAGTCTGCAACGAAAACAACAAATTTCGTTGACGTCGGAGGGCGGATCGGGTTTAATGCGCCCCGTTGCCCGGATAGCTCAGTCGGTAGAGCAGGGGATTGAAAATCCCCGTGTCCTTGGTTCGATTCCGAGTCCGGGCACCACTTATTTATAACCCTCGCTTCGGCGGGGGTTTTTGCTTTCTGAGCCAGCAACTCGTTGTTTGAACAGTAGTTACCGCCCTTATCTCTCCTCCGGCCCCGCTTCCCGGTGGTACAACTGGCGTTGTTTACCGCCTTTACCGCCACACAGAAGCAGAAAAACCTGACCTTCACCGATCTATTTGAGCATTACAAATGCACATATCAATTGGACAGAGCCCGACAGAGCGGCATCACGTATCCGTGATTACCCCCCATCGGCTAACTGTTTTATTAGATTCATCGGTGGTAAATCCATCCGGGACATCCTGAAAAGTGACCTTTCGGCGTTCCGTACACTGCTGGAACAGGCCCTGGCTAACCGCAGTAAAGTAGGCCGAGGAACGAAGCTGTAAAAAGCGACTTCTACTTCAGACACCGTAACCACATTGCTACTATATTGTGTGTGCGTTGGCACGCATGGCTGTCATGGGGGCGTTTATCAGTCTAAGCAGAGGCCGGTAAAGCAATTGAGAGGAACTACAATGGATGCAGCATTACTTAACATGATGCGCTCAGATGGAAGAAATAAAGCCTGGGCGGAAACTATGGTGAATATGGAAGCCAGGAAACTGGTAAATACAGCCAACACTCTGTCGGCTTTTCATCTCAGCGATAGTTTGACTCGAATGAAGTTTGTTCAGGAAATTCGGGACCTCATAGAACATCAGTTTACGTTAGCTCGTCGGGCTAAATCAGATGAAGAATGCATGGAATGCGTTAAAATTCTCAGAGAAGAAAACAGTAACCTGCTGGAACAAGCGCGTTTATTAAGAACGAAGGCAGCGAAGCTTTACGCTAAAGTCGAGTTTATCCGAGAGAATAACAAAATTGTTGGGTATGTGATCTCGGCTGTTAGTGTTGTCCTGGCCGGTGCTGAATTAGCCGCAGGATTTACCCTCATAGGCACTATGACCCCTCTCGGGGTTCTTGCTGGTGCGATTCTGGTTACTGACGGGACAAACAGCATCAGTAAAGAAGTGGCTCGCTACGCAACTAACAACACTACCAGTGAAGGGCTGGTCGCGAATGCCGCGATGTCTACAGCTGAGTTTATGGGCTTTAGTCGTGAGAATGGGTTAGGTGTCTACAAATCAATTTCACTGGCCGCTAATGCGTACACCATTTTTGGCTTGTTACGGCGACCTGGTACCTGGCGACTGTTTCGTTATCTCCCTGCTGACTATTACCGAAAGGTGAGCACACTGAGCCGCCCGCAGCTTACAATGAAAATAGCGGGTTATGGCGTGAAAGCTAAGATTATTTTTGATCTGTTGTCCGTCAGCGACCCGTCCCAGAATTAGTCAGCATTTTACGATAACGCCAGGATTTGTAGCCAAGTTTTGCTGGCGTTATATACCAGATGAAAGGTAGTACAATCAATAATGTGAGCGCAAGTGTCAGGCTTGTATCCTTGGATGCAAGTAAAAGAGTTAAAGCCAGTATGATGAAGGCAATAATAGTTATCCACTTCATAGCCTTAAAACGATTGGCCAGATCATGAGTTACGCTATCAAACGAACCACCGTAATTTTCAATATTGTTTTTTAACTTTTGAAGATCTCGTTTGCTAAAACCTGATTTTAAAAGTGCCTCTTCGCTGGTCATTATATTATCCGTCCCATAACTCACTGAAACCTGTGACGAAGTTTAACTTAATTTTGCGGATAAATCGCTACCTGACGATATTCGTCAAATTTATATATATCAACGAGTTGAAGATATCTTAGAGTATACGCTCGAAAACTGACATTATTGCCCACTGCGGAACTTCGCTGGTAGCAACTCTAATGACTCCTTCGGGGCCGTTTCCAACATCTCCCGCCCTGCCCGGTAGAAGCAACATGCAGATCACCACAGGAGGCTGAATCATGCACGATGAAATCATTAATCAGGCCCGCGAAATCCTCCCTCAGCGGCTCAACCATACCGACACATTGGCATCACAGCAGGACACCGCGTACTATCTGGCCCTACAGTGAAGCGCAATGCTGCTATTATCTATTCCCCTATCCACGTCACCCTGACCACTGCGTCAGCAGCGCATGCAGTTTAGCTGGCTCCAGAGGCTTGCGGAGCACCAGATACCCCTCCTGCTCCGCCTCCAGCAGAACCGGTGAATTAAATTCGCCGCTGACTATCGCGCCGCTCATATCCGGCAGACGGTCAAAAAGCGCTTTCAGGATATCGAAGCCGCTTTCGCCGGATCGCAGACGCTGGTCGCACAGCACGGCGAACGGCGTAAAGCCGTCGTCGATTATGGCAAACGCTTCTTCAGCCGAGGCCGCACAGCGTACGTCGATTCCCCAGACGCTCATCAGGCTCTCCCAGGCAGACGTCACCAGCGGGTCGTCATCGACGACCAGGCAGGAACCGTGCAGGGGCGCATAGCGTACCGGCGTGGCGGTGTTGTCAGCGGCGGTCGGGATATCCGGCGCAATGTCTTCACCAACGTATTGGGTAAAGCGCATCCAGAAGCGTGAGCCTTTACCTTCAATGGATTGCATCCCGTATTTCACCTTCATCAGCTTGGCACAACGGGCAACGACGGCCAGTCCCAGCCCGTGTCCGGCGCTGTCGATCTTCCATGCCAGCTCGGGGCGGTAGTAAGGTGAGAAGATTTTGCCCTTCTCTTCATCGGCGATACCGACTCCCGTGTCCCACACCTCCACCATACACTCGTCACCGCGCGGTCGGATGGCGACCAGCACCCCGCCCTGGAGCGTGTAACGAAGGGCGTTTTGAATCAGGTTAATCAGGGACTGTCGCACCAGCAGCGAATCGCCCATCACGTAGATACGGCGTTTAGGCCGCCGGATGCACAGCCTAAGCGCGCGGCTGTTGGCCTCTTCGCGAAACAGCGTGATGACCGAGTCGAGCAGAGCACCGATATCCACTTTGGCCGGGGCAGAGAGGACATTCCCGGATTCTATTTTGCTGAGATCGAGCAGAGAGTTGAGCATTAAATGTACCGAGCGAACGCTCTGCTGCAGGTCAAGAAGCTGTGGCGTCAGGCTGTCGTCCCGGTTTCGGTGGAGGATGGCTTCGATCAGAAAGCCCATAGCGTGTACGGGCTGGCGCAGATCGTGGCTGGCGGTGGTCAGAAACTGATTTTTATCCAGCAGTGCCTGCTCCGCGTCCTCTTTGGCCTGACGAAACTGTTCCGCCAGGCGTGAGCTTTTTTCCTCAAGCAGTGCCTGCTGAATAAAGAACGCATGGGAAGTTAACGCATGGCGGTAAATTGCGAAGCCGTAAAGCAGATTCAGCATGAGCACGATGAACATCAACTCATCCAGCCGCCAGATAATACCGAGGTTCAGCACCCCCCAGGAGGCGAAGAAAAAGCGCGTAAAGGTGCTGATGACCGGCGTCAGATGCGTCGCATTGGCGGCGACGATGGCGGCGATGCTGATATTAAGTAACAGGAAAAAGTCAAAATTCTGCGTCTGTGGAGTAATTAAATAGAGCGAAGAAATGCCCAGCCCGTGAATAAAGGCGATATTATTAATACGCGGAAGCCAGCGTCGCAGGACGTCCCTTTCACCGTTTTCTTTCGCTTCACGCTGATAGCATCGGTGCAATAGTCTTATCGCCACGGCACATAGCAGATAAATAATTATCCAGATAATCGTTGGGCCGAGGTCGTCCCCAAGCATATAAATCCAGATGGCGAAAGGAATACCCACAAAGGGCACAGCACTAAAGCTAAATACCAGCCGCAGAAAGGTGTTGTTTAGCAAACGGATCTGCGCCGGAGCAGAGATACCTTCGTTTTGTAAGCTCTGGAAAAACCTCATTCCGACGGTTCCTGCTTGCCGTGCAGAAGCGTGATGGCTTCGACCCGGCTGTTAACACCTATCTTTTTCAATATATTGCTGATGTGTTCTTTGACCGTGGGCTCAGAAATTGAAAGCTGGGCGGCGATGCGTTTATTTGGCAGGCCGCGCATAATCATATTTAACACGTCTATTTGTCGCGGCGTTAAGTTAAATTTACTTAACTTCTCATTATTTGCCTTAACGGAAATTTCGTTTCCCTCAGGAAACCAGGTCTGATTATCAGTGAGTGCGTAAACGGCCCGCGAGAACATCTCAGGTGGCTCGCTTTTCAATACAAAACCGTGTCCCCCGGCGGCATTAACTTTGCGCCAGATGTCATTATTGTCATCCCCGCTGACCACCAGGAGTCGTACCTGTGGGTAAAGTTGTTTTACTTCTTTGAGTAATTTCAGGGCCGTTCCGGAAGAGAGCCAAAAATCGATAACCAGCAAACGTGGCGGGCCATGATCCCTAATTTGGCGGTAGCAATCATCCTCATTCGTCACCACACACGCCTGTTTAAACTGGCAATGTGTAATCAGAAAATTGGCGATGCCGCTTGCTACCAATGGATGGTCATCAACGACTAACGCATAATTCTGTCCCAAAGGAGCCTCCTTTTACCTTCGCATATCTTAGAGTACAGATGAATTATTATCTACCCACCCTACTTTAGGAGGGTTTTTTCGATTAGGAAAGAGAAATATATTATTCGCTGATTTGGGTAAAAGAAAACATAAATACAATCAGTGAAATTAACTGGTTGGATATCAAGGATAATTTATGAAAAAACCACTAATCGTTTTAACCGTTACGTTGATGCTAGCCGGTTGTTCCACGTTGAAAACCGATCAGGCTATTCCACTCCTGCAAGCGGAGACCGCTAAAATGCTGGGACTGGGCTCATCGGATGAAATAACCGTGACCAACGTTAATGGCGCCCAGCCGGACGCACTGGGAGGACAAAAACTGTCTTATCGCGCCACGACAGAAAAAGGGCGTATTTTCGATTGTTCATCAATGATGATGCCGGGGATTTTAGGATCCGCACCGACGCTAAGCGCGCCAACCTGTACACCTGTTGTCACACATAAATAATTAACGCCGCATCAAAAGGCGTACATAAATAACGCCTTTTACATTTTCTGACGTATCTGAGTTTTCATAAAAACGATTTTCCAGACATCACGCTAATGAGTACGGAGATAGCCCGTGAATAACTCTACATCGCATGCTTTAGCGGTTAAGACGCCGCTTTCCAGACTTTACCTCGCTCTATTTTCCGCGCCGCTGTTACTGTTTTTACCTGCCGATATCGCGCGTGCAGCCGATGCTTTTTTTGATGGCGACTCGCGTATTACCGAAACGCTGGGTTACACCGGAGATGTTTATGTTGGACGTAATCAACGCGGAAACCTGCTGATCGATAATGGCAAAATCACCGCCTATAACATCAATATCGGTCGGCTGTTCGACGGCAAAATTTATGAAAGCGTGGTCACGGTCCGTGGGCCAGACGCTGAGCTTAACGCGGTGAACGATCGGTACGTCCTGCGCGGCGACCTGAATCTTGGCCTCGGCACCCTGCGAGTCGAAGAGGGCGCGCTGGCGAGCGCAAAGGAGATCGTTGTCGGCACCACCCGGGGCTACGACAGCCACCTTATCGCGACGGGTGCCGGCTCTCGCGTGACCAGTAATTTTCTGAGCGTAGGCACCGATCTGGGCGCACGCTCCACGCTGGCAATTGAGGACGGCGCGGCGCTCAATACCGCCTACGATGCGCGCATCGGGAATGGTACCGGACCGGGTGAAACCGACACGCTGAGCCCGAAAGCCACCGTCACCGGGAGCGGCTCACAGTGGAACGTTGGCCGTACGTTAACGCTTAATGGCGACCTGGACGTACTGGACGGCGGAGCGGTTAACGTTGGCGGCGTGCAGGTGGCGGGCGTCTCCGGCGCAGGGAAAACCGCCGAATTGGTTATTGCGGGCAAGGACTCGCGCTTTACCAGCGGCAGCAGCGTGAGCGTGGGCGATTACGGCAATGGCGTGCTGTCTGTGATTGACGGCGGTTCATTTTCCGCTGGCAGCAATGCGCTGATCGTGGGGACATCGGGTTCCGGCTCGAACCGGGGTGCGCTCATCATCGGCAGCCGCGGCAATATGGACACCGGCACGGGTTTAACTGAGCCAACGCCTGGCACGGCGGGCGGCGCAGGTACCCTCGATGCGAAGACTGCAATCAGCCTGCGTGGCGGACTGTTCGGCAGCTATGTCTACTTCAACCATACCGACGGAAATTACCTCTTCAGCAACACGATGAGCGGTGAAGGTGATGTGATCAATACCTCCGGGCAGACGACGCTGAACGGCGATCTTTCCGCACTCAAGGCGAACGTAACCGCGCGGGGCGGTAAAGTTATCATTGCCAGCAATATTAATACCCAGCCAGAAGACGATATTTTTGATGTTCAGACGCTTAGCGCCGAGAACGGCGGTACGCTGATCCTCAACGCGACGGCGGGTTCAGACGTCAGCGACGGGGTCGGTTACAGCAGCGCCGCGTCAATCAAGTCCGGCGGCACGCTGGGCGGCAACGGCACGCTGGGCCAGACCGAGATCCTGTCTGGCGGGCATATCTCGCCGGGCGACGGCAATATCGGTACGTTGACGCTGAAACGCTATCTGAACTTTATCGGCGAATCCTTCTATGACGTGGATATCGCGGGCGATGGCAGCAGCGACCAGCTACTGGTATCGGGCAAAACCACCATCAGCGATCGGGCTAAGGTACAGGTCACCGCGCTGGATCCGCAAACCAGCTATAAAACGGGCCAAAGCTACCGCATTTTGACCTCCGACGGGGGAATTGACGGTGAGTTCGCCGGAGCGATTTCCAAATCCGCCTTCCTGGACGTGGCGCTTAAGCAAAGCACCAACGCCGTAGATCTGACCATCGCGCAGAAAGAAACCGGTGGCGAGAATCCTGGAGGAGAAAACCCCGGAGGCGAAAACCCTGGCGGTGAGAATCCCGGAGGCGAGAACCCGGGCGGTGAAAATCCCGGAGGCGAAAACCCGGGCGGTGAGAATCCTGGCGGCGAAAACCCGGGCAGCGGCAAGCCGGGCATTTTCCAGACCGTGGCCCAAAGCAGCAACCAGTGGAATACCGCTGGCGCGCTCTCCACGCTGACGCAAAGTGGCCCGTCGCTGGCGCTGTATAACTCGCTGTTGCTGCTGAGCGCGCCGGAAGCGCGCGAGGCGTTCAACCAGCTTTCTGGCGAAGTTTATCCATCAATGCAGTCCAACCTGATCGCTGGCAGCACGCAGGTGTTTAACGTTTTAAACCAGCGTATGCAGCGCGCGTTTGATAACGACAGCCTGCCGATCCCACCGTTAGCCATGTCGCTGGTGCAGCAGCCGGAGCCGCAAAACAATGGCGTCTGGGGCCAGACCTTCAGCTCCTGGAGCCGAAACAGCGGCGACGGAAACGTGGGCAAGCTGGACGGCAACACCACCGGCTTCCTGCTGGGGGCAGATCGCAAGCTGGCGGATCATAACGTGCGTGTCGGCGGCTACTTCGGCTACAGCCGGGGTGATTACGACGTCGACAGCCGTCGCTCCTCAACGGATACCGACAACTATCACCTTGGCCTGTATGCGGCGGGTCAACAGGATGCGTTCTCCCTTCGCGGCGCGCTGGGTTACACCTGGCACAAGATCGAGGGCGAGCGCAATGTTGATTTCAGCGGCTTCTCGGATCGGCTGAAGTCAGATTACGACGCTAACTCGCTGCTGGCGTTTACCGAAGCGGGCTACCGTTTCGGCCAGCCAGACAGGAATATTGAGCCGTTCGTCAATTTATCGTACATCCGGCTGCATACCGACAGCTTCAGGGAAGACGGCGGTGCCGCTGCGCTGAGCGTCCGTAACGAAACGATGAACACCTTCTATTCCACACTCGGGGTGCGCGGTGTGACCGAGCTGCCGAAGAACGTTAACCTCTACGGTTCGCTGGGCTGGCAGCACGCTTATGGCGATAAGAATACCTCTTCGCGCATGGCGTTTGCGGGCAGCGACGCGTTCATTACTCAGGGGCAAGCCGTGGATGAGGACGTAATGGTGGGTGATATCGGCGTGAGCGTACAGCTGTCGCGTGCTGCGACGCTGGATGTGGGTTACCAGGGACAATATGGTGCGGATACCCGCGTCAACTCGGTGAACGCCAATCTGCGCTGGTCGTTCTGAATTATTTCCATTAAAAGAACCCGCCCTCGTGGCGGGTTTGTGCTTTTGGCTTCTGACGAAGCTAGGGATCGTTCCCAGCCGCGTCCAGCAGTTTGTTTTTGAAGATAAACAAACACGCCTCGTTGAAGTTCCCTGCCCCTAACCGCTCCGATAGCGCCGTTCGCTTGCGATAGAGGCTTTTAACCGACATATTCAGCTTATCTGCAATCTCTTCCATTGACCTCCCTGCCTTCAGCAACCGGAGCATTATCGCTTCATGTCTACTCAGCCGTAAGTTAAGCAGCCATTTGGTTGTCAGACGCCAGCCTTTCATATCAAGCACCAGATTGAATAACGACGCCATATCCGGAGGCGTAAGCGACGTGTTCATAAACAGCTTCATACTGTGCAGATCCTCCTCTCGAGGGCGCATATCCAGCATAACGCAGCAGATGGTTTTTCTCGTTCTGGCCGGATGGCGTATCAGGTAATCATATAAACGGAGCGGCGTACGGCTATCAATCAGTACAGTATATTCATTTGCGTCGGTATCAAATATGTTTCTGTCTATCGAACAGAGGCAAATTATATCCGGGAAAAATAGCCGCATCCCCCTGACAAGGAAACAATCCTGAGTCACTAACACTATTGAAGTCGCCACTAATCATCCCTTTTAGATTAAAGCAAGCCCGCCTCTTAAGAAACAAGGACGCTTTCGTTTATAGCGCTTTACATTAACGGCAAATGTTTTCTGGCTTTGATCATCCCTCAATATGACATTGGTGAGCTAGACTTTTTGCAGACTATCACTCAATGCCTGGCGTTAATTATAAATAAAAAAGAATTTCAGAAAAGTCACTTCTCTGAACATTAAGAATTTTTGTCATGAAACTTCCCAAACATGCCCCAGAAAGTACTTTAATTAACTCAGCAGAACTTCATTTCAAATATAAAAAAACTGCAAACAGCAAAATGAAAAACATTTAATATCAATCAGTTAAAAAGAACAATCCTGCACTGAATTATCTAAAAAACTTACTTCTTCCAGAATTATCTCAAAACCTCCCGGCCGCTTTTCAACTTATTTATCCCCCAACACATCGGGTGTACATTAAGTCCAATCAGACCACTGAGTTGAGGGCGAATAATTACCTTTAAGTAAGTACCCCATAACGTAGCATCATTCAGATTTAATGTTCTCCTTTATGCCCTTTAACGCAGAGTTAAAAGGCGGCCGTGTTATGCAATGGATTCACGATAAACAAATGGCAAATAGATATGGAAAGATCGCTTAGCTTCACTACGTTATTCTTTTATCGCACCACAATATTATTGTTCCTGCTTTTACTCTTTCCTGTTCTGGTTCAGGCTGATGAATCCGTTTATGAGCATCAGATACAACAGGCACGTAACGGTAATTATGCTCTGTTTCTTGATTACCTACAGCGCTATGAGCAACAGCATGCTTTAACACCTGGACAGGTTGCGGACTGGTTACAGGTAGCCTCCTGGGCAGGACGCGATGATGAGGTTATTCGAGTCTGGCAGCGTTATGGTATTTATATGCCGCTGCCCGCTCGCGCCATCGCTGCTGTCGCCCAGTCCAGAAGAAACCAAAAAGCCTGGCCATCCGCCTTATCGCTGTGGAAAGAGGCGCTCAGCCTTGCGCCGGATAACGACGATTACCGCATCGGCTATGTTAAGACCCTGGCCGATGCCCGCAGAGATCGCCTCGCGCTTTCGAAAGCCCGGCAGCTGGTTAAGGACAATCCTTCTCCCGCGCACCTTGAGACGCTCTCCTATGTCTGGATGCGCCAGGGAAAAAACGGGGACCGGCTGCTGGCGGACATGCGCGCGCTAAACGCCGCACCAGGGAATAACGCCCTTCTTCGCGAGACGATCGATGCGTTAACGGATAACCGGGTAAGCACGCCCGCACTCTGGCTGTCGCAAAGCGCAGCAATGTCTCCCGCGGAGCGTCGCCGCTTTGAGCGTAACGCCGCGGCTGAAAAGGTACGCCTGGCGGATGTGCCTGGCAGAACGGAGAAAGAGCGGCTGCGGCTGGCACAAAACGCATTAGATCGCTATCACGTCCTGCTTTCCCGCTGGCAAAACGAACCGCAGGCGGCTGAAGACATCATCCTTGCCCGTATCGATCGGCTTGGCGCGCTGTATGCGCAGGGTGATTACCGGCAGGTTATTAGCGAATATGAGGCGCTGACGGCCGCCCAGCATCCGGTGCCGGACTGGGCCATCGGCTGGGTGATCTCTGCATATTTGCAGGAGAAAAATGCCGTCGCCGCCTTCTCGCTTGTGCAACGCTATCCACACTACGCCTCCGATCCGCAGGATGAGGAGCATGCGCTTTTCTACGCCTGGCTGGATACGGGGCAGTATCAGACCGCCCGCCGCTACGTTGAGCGCGAGACCCGCAGCGTTCCCTGGACCCGCTACGATTTCGGGTCCCCGACCGCTCAGCCGAACGATCGGTGGCTCACCGGACAGTCACTCAAACTTAACTATTTGCTGGCGACCAACGCCCTGCCGGAGGCCGAAAAGCTGTCGTATCGTCTGGCGTCAACGGCGCCGGGAAATCAGGGATTACAGATTGATTATGCCGCCCTGCTTCAGGCCAGAGGCCTGCCGCGCGCGGCCGAGCAAAAGCTTAAACAAGCAGAGGCGCTTGAACCCGCGAATCTGGAGCTTGAAAAACAGCAGGCTTACGTCGCAATGGACCTTCAGGAGTGGCGCCAGATGGATTTACTGGCTGATGACGTAATTGCTCGCGCCCCCGCCGATCGCAGTGCCCGTCGCCTGGACAGGCTCAGAGCGGTCCACCATATGTCTGAGCTGCGTCTGAACGCGGGTAAAGGATTGCACTCAGATAACCCCGTCAGCGGTAGCCACGACATGAGCTGGGACGCCACGCTCTATGGCCCACCCGTGGCGGATAACTGGCGGCTATTTGCTGGCGCCCGCTATGCACAGGGGAATTTCGACGAAGGTAAAGGCATCAGCCGCCACCTGTTGGGCGGCGTTGAGTGGCGCCCACGTGACCTCACGCTCGAAGCCGAGCTCTCCAGCAACCGCTATCACGGCACAAACAGGCCGGGCGCACGGCTCTCAACAACCTACAGCCTGAGTGATAACTGGCAGGTCAGCGGTAGCCTCGAGCGCTTATCACGCGCGACACCCTTACGGGCATTACGCAATGGGATCAGCGCCAACCGGGGTGAAGGTGGGGTGCGCTGGTATCAAAACGAGCGACGTGAATACCAGTTCAACGCCGCCGTCAGCCGCTTCTCAGACCACAACCGCCATCAGGAATACACCCTCTCTGGGAAAGAGCGTCTCTGGCAGACCCCGAACCTGACGCTGGATCTCGAACCGGGGATCGCCGCCAGTAAAAACAGCCTGCGGAATACGCTCTATTACAACCCGGCACGGGATCTGTCCGTGACGGCAGCCCTGTCCGTTGACCATGAGATGTACCGCCACTACGACACCCTCTGGAACCAGCAGTTCGTGGCAGGCGGCGGCAGCTACTGGCAGAAAAATCAGTCGCCTGGCGCCATTACCCTGCTGGGTTACGGGCAACGCATTCAGTGGAACAACGTTGTCGATACTGGCGTGATGCTGAATTGGGATAAACGCCCTTACGACGGCAAACGCGAGAGCAATCTCTCCGTCACGTTAGATGCGACTTTACGCTTTTAAGGATGAATATGCTGAATACACGTTTTTCTGTAAGCCTGATCGTCATCGGCTGGCTCTGCCTCAGCGCGAGCCTCTGCGCGCAGCCGCTCTCCTTTATGGCTCCTGAAGAGAGGCCGCAGCTGGAGGCCAGCAAACCCTGGCCGGAGAATCAGTTTCTGGTCCTGGCCTACCACGACGTCGAAGATGATGCTGCCGATCAGCGCTACCTCTCCGTTCGCACCAGCGCGTTAAACGAGCAGATAAGCTGGCTTTTGCACAACGGCTATCACGCCATCAGCGTGCAGGACATTGTGGATGCGCATGAAGGAAAAAAAACGCTGCCGCCGAAAGCCGTTTTGCTCAGCTTCGACGACGGCTACAGCAGCTTTTACACCCGCGTCTGGCCCCTGCTTCAGGCCTGGAACGTTCCTGCGCTGTGGGCGCCGGTGGGCAGTTGGGTGGATACGCCGGCAAATCAAAAAGTTAACTTCGGCGGTCTGATGACGCCCCGCGATCGGTTCGCGACATGGGACATGGTGCGCGAGCTCAGCCGCTCCCCGCTGGTTGAAATCGGCTCGCATACCTGGGCCTCGCATTACGGCATCCCGGCCAACCCGCAGGGAAGCCGTGAACCCGCTATCGCCAACCGTTTTTTCGATAACGCGACGGGGCATTACGAAACCGATGAACACTTCAACCAGCGGATCGCCGCAGACGTACGGAAAGTCACCGAAAAAATCACCCAGGTGACGGGAAAAGCGCCGCGTGCCTGGGTGTGGCCCTATGGGGCTGCCAACGGTACATCGCTCGCTATCGCCCAGAAACAGGGCTATCAGCTGGCCTTTACCCTGGAGGACGGGCTGGCAAACGTGCGCGACCTCGGCAACATCCCGCGCCTGCTGATTGCCGGAAATCCGTCGATAAAAACCTTTGCCAACACGGTTAGCCGCGTTCAGGAGTTTGACCCGGTGCGCGTCATGCATGTTGATCTCGATTATGTCTACGATCCCGATCCGGCCCAGCAGACGAAAAACATCAACAAACTCGTCCAGCGGGTCTACGACATGAAAATCAGCCATGTGTTTCTCCAGGCGTTTTCGGATCCGCGGGGCGACGGCAGGATCGGCGCGCTCTATTTCCCCAACCGTCGTCTTCCGGTCCGGGCCGATCTTTTTAATTTTGTCGCCTGGCAGCTACAAACCCGCGCGGGAGTGAAAGTCTTTGCGTGGATGCCGGTCCTCTCTTTCGATCTCAGTCCAGCCCTGCCGCGCGTGCAGCGCCGGGATCGCCAAACGGGAGAGTTGACCGTGGCCGCCGAGCCCTATATCCGGCTCTCCCCCTGGAGTCCACAGGTTCGCCAACAGGTGACGGAGATCTATGAAGATCTGGCCCGCTATGCCAGCTTCAACGGGATCTTGTTCCATGACGACGCGGTGCTGACGGACGTTGATGATGCCGGACAGGAGACGACCCGGCAGAAGAGCCAGCAGCTTATCGGGTTTACCCAGGCCCTGAGCCAGACGGTGAAGGACATCCGTGGCCCGCAGATCAAAACCGCGCGCAATATGTTCGCCCTCCCCATTCTGCAGCCCGAAAGCGAAGCGTGGTTTGCGCAAAATCTGGATGATTTTCTGTCGGCCTACGACTGGACGGTGCCGATGGCAATGCCACTGATGGAGTCCGTCCCGGCAGAAGAGAGCAATGCCTGGCTGACGCGTTTAGTCAACGCCGTCGCCGCACGCCCCGGCGCGCTGAATAAAACGATTTTTGAGCTACAGGCCAGGGACTGGGCGCAGAAACCGCAGCGTGCCGTAGCCGATGAACGTCTGGTGGAGTGGATGCAGGTGCTCCAGCTGAACGGCATCAAAAATTACGGTTATTACCCCGACGACTTCCTCAACAACCAACCTGATATTTCGCGTATCAGGCCTGAATTTTCTTCGTACTGGTATCCTGACAATGACTGATCGCATTATCGCCTTCTCTATTTTGTGTCTGGTATTCGGGTTGCCGTTAGGCGTAGCCGCGCTGTTTACCGGCGAACTGATTCTGGACTTTGTCTTTTTCTGGCCGCTGTTTATGTCCGTGCTCTGGGTAACCGGCGGCCTCTATTTCTGGTTTCAGCTTGAACGGCACTGGTCGTGGGATAACGCAACACCCGCGCCCGCCTTAGCCGGTGAACCGTTAATCTCGATTCTTATTCCCTGCTTTAATGAGGAACGCAACGCACGGGAGACCATTAGCGCCGCGCTGGGTCAGCGGTACTGGAATGTTGAGGTTATCGCCATCAACGACGGCTCTTCGGACAATACCGCGCAGGTGCTGCATCAACTGGCGCAGGAGCAGCCGCGCCTGCGGGTGATTAATCTCGCGGAGAATCAGGGGAAAGCCGTGGCGCTCAAGGCTGGTGCGGCGGCGGCCCGGGGCGATCTGCTGGTCTGCATTGACGGCGACGCCCTGCTCGATCGCGATACGGCCGCGTATCTGGTGGCACCGCTGATTCAGTATCCCCACGTTGGGGCCGTCACCGGAAATCCGCGTATTCGCACGCGCTCAACGCTGATTGGTCGTATTCAGGTGGGCGAGTTTTCTTCCATTATTGGTCTTATCAAGCGAACGCAGCGGATCTATGGCCGGGTCTTTACGGTCTCCGGCGTCATCGCCGCCTTTCGCCGACAGGCGCTGGCGGATGTCGGGTACTGGAGCCCGGATATGATCACAGAGGACATTGACATAAGCTGGAAGCTTCAGCTGCGCCACTGGGATATCTTTTTCGAGCCGCGGGCGCTGTGCTGGATCCTGATGCCGGAGACGCTCAAGGGGCTGTGGAAACAGCGTCTGCGCTGGGCTCAGGGCGGTGCAGAGGTGTTTCTGGTTAACCTGCGCAAAATGGCCCGCTGGGAACATCATCGGATGTGGCCCCTGTTTCTCGAGTACGCGCTGTCAACGCTGTGGGCGTTTGCCTATGGAGCGACCGTGGTGATGTTCATTCTTAGCCATATTATCCCTCTTCCCGCGAACCTGGCCGTTGCGAGTCTGTTTCCCCCGGCGTTTACCGGGCTGCTGCTGGGGGTGATGTGCCTGCTGCAATTCCTCGTCAGTTTGTATATCGAGCGGCGCTACGAGCGGAAAGTGGCAGGCTCGCTGTTCTGGGTGATTTGGTTCCCGATGGTGTACTGGATGATTGGCCTGTTTACCACCCTCGTGGCATTTCCGAAAGTCATGCTTAAACGTAAACGCGCCCGCGCGCGCTGGATCAGTCCGGACCGGGGAAAAGGGAGCATTCAATGAACGAGAATACGTTAATTTTGACTGAACATCGGCTGGCACCGCGTCTTTTCGATGCCGCATTAACGCTGATAGCCTGGGGAGGATTCCTGTTTTTCCTGTATGCCAGGCTGTGGATGCAGTTAACCGAGGCGAGCGATCACCGCTGGAGCATGATTATCGCCTCCTTTAATACATTGCTGGTTTATCTGCTGATTGCCGCGTTCAACGGCTGGCTGCTGATCCTGTGGTATCAGTACAATCGCCGCCGCGCGCATGTGAGGCGGCGTCATCCGCAAATGTTGCGCCATGACGAGCTTGCCCAAAGTTTTAACGTCACGCCGCAAATTATGTCCGAGATGAGCCAGTACAACCTGCTGACGGTCTATCATGACCAGATCGGCCGGATCATTGATCTGAAGATCAGCGAGCAGCAGGTCGAGGAAGAAGAGTAAGAAAAAGCCCCCGCAGGTTATCCGGCGGGGGCTTTTTTGTCGCGGGTATGAATTAGTTATCCTTCACCACAATCAGCGGTTCAATATCGCTCTCTTTCTTCACCACCAGCGAGTCATCCCCACGCAGACAGGTTCCGCCATAGTTTCCGCCCACGGTAAAGGTGCAGACCTGTATGTATCTGCCGTCAACCTTTGGCAGGCACCATAGCTGCTGGTAGATATTTTTGCGGTCAACAAACTTGCCGCTGGACTGGTCCAGCAGTTGATCCTGGGCGCCGATCAGATCGATATTGCTCCCGCAGCGTCCGGCTATCGGTTTAACGGCATAGCCTGTCCGTTTCAGCAGCGCATTCACCTCAAAATCGGTATCCAGCAGGTAACGGTGGTTCGGGAACAGCTGCCACAGCACCGGCAGGATCGCCTTGTTACCTGGGATCACCGTCCACAGCGGTTCAAAGACCAGCACTTCCGGGCGCAGCAGGACGTCAATCAGGCGCACTTCACCTTGCGGGTGACCGGTACGGATGGGCACGGCGGCGTACTCGGTTTCGCTCACCTCGCGGATCTGCTCGATCGCCGTTTCCCACGCCCAGGTTTTCCATACGCAGTTGACGTGACGGCCTTCATCATCAATCAGTTGCCCGGCGGCATCCCAGCTCAGCGCGCCCAGTCCATGCAGGATTTTGGTTTCAAACCCGGCCTGGATCAGCGAGCGCTGAATAAAGAGCGCGTGGTAATCCTCTTCGATATCGTTGTCCTGCATGATATGGACGAACGGCCGCGCGTGGCTGTGCTTCCAGGCGCCGGTCAGCTCCTCCAGCAGCCCTTCCGCCGGATTGTGGCCGGTGCCGCGATAGCCGTTTTTCACCCACTCTTCAAGAATCAGCCCGCCCTCGGTATGGCAGGAGGCGGAATCCGCGTTGTACTCGTAAACCTTAATGCCGCGCTCATCCATGCAGAAATCCATACGACCGGTGATCATATGGTGACGACGCCACTGCCAGGAGAGGCGCAGACGCGGCCAGAGAATTTTCGGGATGTCGAAAAGCGCGAGTAAGCTGTCGTCTTTCAGCACCTTGTCGGTGGCATGAAGATACATCAGGTGCAGTTCGTTGGTGGCTTTGATCAGCTCCTGCTCGGCACTTTCGGTAATGGTGAAGTACTGGCAGGGATCGTTGTTAATAACGTGGCCGTTCGCGCGAACGTACGCCTGTTGCAGGGCGTCATTTTCATTGAGCCATTTTCCGTCGAACTGACGGTTGTTCTTCAACCGCGCGCCGCTGATTTTCAGCAGCTCACCGTCGATCTCCGGCTGAGGAATACTGTGTTCCGTCTCCTCCGTCTGGATCATCCAGCCGAGGATCTCGGTATCGCTGAACGTATCATGAAGCGTATAGCAACCGTTCTCAACGCTCAGACGCAGCTCGCGCGTCCACTGCTGCCCCATCGGCAGCGGAGAGTGAATAACGTTCTGCTCGGCAATGCGCACTCTGTCGTCCAGCAACTGGGTGATGACAGCGACGTGGCCGGTCTCTTGAAACTCACCGCCCTTTTGCCAGATGAGCAGCGCACCGGCCTGCGGCGCGCGTTTTGAGCCATTAGCAAAGGCCTGTAGCGGCAGGATGTTGTCATTCACCACCTGGCGTAAAAAACGCAGGGAGAAGATCTCCCACGCCATCCCGACGTCGGTAAAGACAAACCCGTGGTTGAGAAACAGGAAACGGCGCGCAAACTCAACGCACTGCCATTTATGGCCCATGTATTCGTTGCCGATATAGCTGCGGAATTCCGCGTCTTCCGGGTAGTGACGCGGATCGAGACTGCCGTAATTTGAAGAGTAAATCGCCACGCCACCCGGCGCATAACCTAATAACGTCCCGAAGGGTGCGTCACTGCTTAACGTTCCTTTACGCATGTGTCCAACCTAAAACAGGCAGGCGGCAATTTTTTTGTGGGGTTGTCGTCGTCTGCACGTTGTAATTAACTGACAGAGGTGGCGTTATCATACACCCGCCCTGCCCATTACGCTCGCATCGTTAAACGGTTCCCCTATCTCCTGCTACACTGCCTCAACACAACACCAAAAAGGCAGGCCAACATGTCAGATAACACCTATCAGCCACCGAAAGTGTGGGAATGGAAACAGAATAACGGCGGCGCGTTCGCCAATATCAACCGTCCCGTCTCGGGCGCTACGCACGAGAAAGAGCTGCCTGTGGGCGAGCACCCGCTCCAGCTGTACTCTCTGGGTACGCCGAATGGACAGAAAGTTACCATCATGCTGGAAGAGCTGCTGGCGCTGGGCGTGACGGGCGCGGAATACGACGCATGGTTAATCCGCATCGGTGAGGGCGATCAGTTCTCCAGCGGTTTTGTCGACGTGAACCCGAACTCGAAGATCCCGGCACTGCGTGACCACTCTACCACCCCGCCGACGCGCGTCTTTGAATCCGGCAATATCCTGCTCTATCTGGCCGAGAAATTTGGTCACTTCCTGCCAAAAGATCCGGCTGGACGTACGGAAACCCTGAACTGGCTGTTCTGGTTACAGGGCGCGGCCCCGTTCCTCGGCGGCGGTTTTGGCCACTTCTATAACTACGCGCCGGTGAAGATTGAGTACGCTATCGATCGCTTCACCATGGAAGCTAAACGCCTGTTCGACGTGCTGGACAAGCAGCTGGGGCGCGGTCGTTATGTAGCGGGTGAGGAATATACCATTGCGGATATGGCAGTCTGGCCATGGTTTGGCTGCGTGGCGCTGGGCAGCGTCTACAACGCCGCCGAATTCCTCGACGCCGGGAAGTACACCAACGTGCAGCGCTGGGCAAAAGATGTGGCGAATCGCCCGGCCGTTAAACGCGGGCGCATTGTTAACCGCACCAACGGCGAGCTGAACGAGCAGCTGCATGAGCGCCATTCAGCGAGCGACTTCGATACCCAGACGGAAGATAAACGTCAGGATTGACCCATGACCGGGCGGTTCGCCGCCCCTCTTCTGCGATGAGAAAAATGAGTCAGCACGCGTGAGCAAGGATCCTCGAATGTCAGACCAGACGCTAAAAACGACCCGACAGCAGAGCATCATCACCCTGCTGAGTAAAAGTGACTGGCTGACCACCGATGCCCTGGCTGAAAAGCTCTCCGTCAGCAAAGAGACGATCCGCCGGGATCTGAAGTCGTTACAGCAGCAGGGGAAACTTCTGCGCCAGCATGGGCGTGCGCGTCTGATTCACCCGGACAGCCGCGACAGCGGTGAACCCTTTGGCGCACGCCTGAAAAGCCATTATGCCGACAAAGCCGATATTGCCCGACACGCGCTGGGCTGGATCAGCGAAGGGATGACCATCGCCCTCGACGCCAGCTCGACCTGCTTTCATCTGGCGCGCCAGCTTCCGGATATCGAACTCACCGTGTTTACCAATAGCCTGCCTGTCTGCCACGAGATGGCAAAGCGCGAGCGGATCACGCTTATCTGCTCCGGCGGAACGCTTGAGCGTAAGTATCGCTGCTATGTTAATCCGGCGCTGGTGACGCAGCTTAAAGGGCTGGAGATCGATCTGTTTATCTTCTCGTGTGAAGGGGTTGATGAGCATGGCGTCCTTTGGGATCCGTCCGAGCACAACGCGGGCTTTAAGGCGCTGCTGTTAAACCGGGCCAGCCAGTCGCTGCTGCTGATCGACAAAAGTAAATTTATGCGGGCAAGCGAAGTGAAAATCGGTCAGCTGTCGCAGGTGACACAGATTATTCAGAGCGATAAATGTCAGGCCGCCAGAGACGGCCTGACGCGATGATGTTACGCGGAGAGACGGAACTTCTGCACTGAGCGCTGGAGTTCTTCGGTCTGCCGTTCCAGTGCGGCCGCAGCGGCGGAAACCTGCTCCACCAGCGAGGCATTCTGCTGGGTCACGCCGTCCATCTGCGTGATGGCTACGCCGACCTGAGAAATACCTTTGCTCTGCTCCTCTGACGCGGTGGCGATCTGCTTCATAATGACGGTCACCTCCTTCACGTCGCGCAGGATAGCTTCCATCGTCGTGCCGGTATCGTTCACCAGCTGCGCCCCCTGCTCCACGCGGGCAACGGAATCCGCAATCAGCCCTTCGATCTCTTTTGCCGCATTCGCGCTGCGGCTGGCCAGATTACGCACCTCACCCGCCACGACCGCAAAGCCGCGCCCCTGCTCCCCGGCCCGAGCCGCTTCCACCGCGGCGTTCAGCGCCAGAATATTGGTCTGGAAGGCGATGCTGTTGATAACGGTAGTGATTTCAGCAATTTTCTTCGAGCTGTCCGAAATGCCGCTCATGGTCGTGACCACATCGTCTACCAGCGACCCGCCGCGGCTGGCCGTACTGGAGGCGACATCCGCAAGCTGGCTGGCCTGGCGCGCGCTTTCGGCGTTCAGCTTCACCGTTGCGGTAAGCTGCTCCATGCTGGCCGCGGTCTCTTCCAGCGCAGCGGCCTGCTCTTCGGTACGCGAAGAGAGATCGTTATTCCCGCTGGAGATCTCCGTTGCCCCGCGCCAGATATTCTCGCTGCCGGAACGAATCGTGCTGACCGCCTCCCGCAGGCTGTCCTGCATGGCGCTCAGCAGCGGAACCAGTTGCCCCACGCAGTTGCGGCCAATGGGCTCAATCGGCTGGCTGAGATCGCCCTGCGCAATCTGGCGGAACTGCTGACGGATACGCTCCAGCGGTTTTACCAGCAGCGCCACCAGGTAGCGGTCGGTGAACAGCAGGATCAGCAGACCCACGATCGTGGCGGTGATAATCACCGTCCGGGTCATGCTGGTCAGGCTGTCGACCACAACGCGCGTACTGTCGAGCGCCTTCACCGCAGAATTGTTAAAGTTCTCAACCGCGGCGCCAAACGCGCGGCTTAGCGGCGGCGTAACGTTGTTGGCATGCTGACGATAGCCTTCGAGCGTCGCCTGCTTTGCCTGCACCATCTGAGGCGTAACGCCCCGATCGAGCAGCGCCTGCCAGGTGGAAATCACCTGCGCAGAGACCTTTTCATCCATCGGGCCCGGGGAGATAGCCTTCATCTCTGCCAGCTTTTTACTCATGTTATCCAGCGCCTGCTGAGCAGGAGCCAGGTCCGGCGTGCCGCCCGCTGCTTTAGCTTCCATCGCCCGGCTCAGGCGGGTGACGAAACGGAAATACTGATCGTTGCCCTGGCTCAGCACCGTCATTTGCCTGACCAGCTGGCGGTCAACGTCATTACCATCAGAAACACGAGACAGAGACCAGGTGCTATAAAGCCCCACGCCTGCCCACATGACACAAAAGATCCCCAGTACCGTCAGCATGACGAAACGGATGGTGAAATTACGAAGCATCTTCATTGAGTATTCCTTGCCGTGAGGGTGAATTCGCCCAGAGGCGAGTACTACCCTCGTTATCGGCAGGGACAGGGGAAAAGATAACCCTTTGTGATGATTTATTTAAGCAGGGCTTATCATTCCAGATATTTTTTAAACCAGCTTAACGTTCTCGACCAGGCCAGCTCGGCTGCGGGCTGGTCATAGCGTGGGGTAGAATCGTTGTGAAATCCATGGTTTACGGCGGGGTAGATATACGCTTCATAAACCTTATTATTTGATTTCAGCGCGGCCTCATAGGCAGGCCAGCCCTCGTTAATATTTTTGTCCAGCTCGGCATAATGAAGCAGGAGCGGCGCGCTAATTGTTGGCACATCCTCCACCCGCGGCTGACGACCATAGAAGGGCACCGCGCAGTCGAGTTCCGGATACGCTACGGCGGCGGCATTCGATACGCCGCCGCCGTAGCAAAAACCGGTAATCCCCACCTTCCCGGTGGCTTCCGGATGATTTTTCATAAACTCTATGGCGGCAAAAAAGTCGTTCATCAGCCTTGTCGGGTCGACCTTCTGCTGCAAAACCTTTCCTTCGTCGTCGTTGCCGGGGTATCCCCCCACCGAGCTCAGGCCGTCGGGAGCCAGCGCGATATACCCCGCTTTCGCCACGCGTCGTGCCACGTCTTCAATATACGGATTCAGCCCCCGGTTCTCATGCACGACCACTACCGCGGGCGTTTTCGCGGTAGATTTGGCCGGCTTCACCAGGTAACCGCGCACTTCGCCGTGACCATTGGGCGAGGGATAAGTGATGTATTCCGGACGAATATCGGGATCGGTGAATTTAACCTGCTCCGCGAGGGCGTAGTTGGGTTTAAGCATATTAAACAGCATCAGCGCCGTTACGCCGCCTGCGGCATAGCGCGCCGCGAGATTCAGAAATTCGCGTTTGCTGATTTTACCGTGGGCGTAATAGTCATAGTAATCAAGCAGCTCTTGCGGAAAATCTTTGGCAGTCAGGCGCGTCATCGCTTATCTCCATGATTTATGATTTGATAAGCTTAGAATAAAAACGCTGTTTCGAAAATTCACCGATAAGAAAGGAGACATCATGTCCTGGCACCCTTACACCGGCCGATACGAAAACATGCAGTACCGATACTGCGGCAAAAGCGGCCTGCGCTTACCGGCGCTGTCGCTGGGTCTGTGGCACAGCTTTGGCCACGTTCAGGCGCTCGATTCCCAGCGCGCGCTGCTGCGTAAGGCCTTCGATCTCGGCATTACCCATTTTGACCTTGCCAACAACTACGGCCCCCCTCCAGGCAGCGCTGAAGAAAATTTTGGCCGCCTGCTGCGAGAAGATTTTGCCGGGTATCGCGACGAGCTGATCATCTCCACCAAAGCGGGCTACGACATGTGGCCAGGACCGTATGGTTCGGGTGGTTCACGTAAGTATCTGCTCGCCAGCCTCGACCAGAGCCTGAAACGCATGGGCGTGGAGTATGTGGATATTTTCTATTCTCACCGCGTAGACGAAAACACGCCGATGGAAGAGACCGCCGCCGCGTTGGCACACGCGGTGCAGAGCGGAAAAGCGCTGTACGTCGGCATTTCGTCCTACTCCACGGAACGCACGACGGCGATGGCCGAATTGCTGCGCGAGTGGAAGATCCCGCTTTTGATCCACCAGCCGTCTTACAACCTGCTTAACCGCTGGGTCGACAAGACTGGTCTGCTGGACGCGCTGGAGAAAAACGGAACGGGCTGTATCGCCTTTACCCCGCTGGCGCAGGGCCTGCTGACCGGGAAATACCTGAACGGTATTCCGGACGGTTCACGTATGCAGCGCGAAGGGAAAAAAGTACGCGGCCTGACGGAGAAAATGCTGACCGAAGCCAACCTGAGCAGCCTTCGTCTGCTGAACGAGATGGCGCACGCGCGCGGGCAGACGATGGCGCAGATGGCGCTAAGCTGGCTGTTGAAAGATACACGTGTAACGTCAGTGCTGATTGGCGCGAGCCGCCCGGAGCAACTGGAAGAGAACGTTCAGGCGCTGAATAACCTGTGCTTTACCGAAGATGAACTGACGCGGATTGACCAGCACGTGGCGGATGGTGAGCTGAATTTGTGGCAGGCGTCGTCGGATAAATAAATAGTGCGGTCCGATGCTTTCGCCCCTCACCCTAACCCTCTCCCCAGAGGGGAGAGGGAACTTGAACACCCTCTCCCCTCTGGGGAGAGGGCAGGGTGAGGGGCCTGGTAAATTTATTTCTTACTGATCTTATCCAGATACCCCATCACAAACGCCGACAGTACAAACGTCAGGTGGATAATCACATACCACATCAGCTTATTATCCGGGACGTTTTTAGCATCCATAAAGACACGTAACAGGTGAATAGACGAAATCGCCACAATCGACGCCGCGACTTTATTTTTCAGCGATGAGGCGTCCATTTTCCCCAGCCAGTTGAGCTTTTCTTTGTGCTCGGCGATATCAAGCTGAGAGACGAAATTCTCATAACCGGAGAACATCACCATCACCAGTAATCCTCCTACCAGCGTCATATCCACCAGCGACAGCAGAACCAGAATCAAATCGGCTTCTGCCACGGAGAAAATGTTTGGCAGGACGTGGAATATCTCCTGGAAGAACTTGATCGTCAGGGCGACCAGCGCCAGAGAGAGACCAAAATAGACGGGTGCGAGCAGCCAGCGAGAGGCATACATTGCGTTTTCAAAGAAGCGTTCCATAAAATCCTGTCTGCAAACGAAACCAGCGCTCAGTATATCTCAACTATACCTCGTTGGGATCCACATCCGGACGCGCATACTCCGGCCAGACCAGTGCGACCAGTTCCGGGTAGGCTTCCAGGCTAAACTCGCGAAAACACTGGCGCAGATTTAATACGTCTAAATCGGAATACGACACCTTCTCGCCATTCAGACAGCGTTTTTTGATATTGTCGTAATATTTATAGACCGCCGAATTAAGGTCGCTACAGCGGCGCTGCGCGTCGAACAGGCCGGGCGTATCATTAATTTCGGCCATTTTCATTCGCTTAATTGTCGCATGGAGAAAATCGATATATTCGTGATTCACCCGCCAGTACCAGACTGGCGTCACGGCGTTCATCAAGACGGAGAAATGATCTTCCCCCTCCTCTTTGGACATCAATTCAGGCTGCGGTGGTTCACTGGCGTCATTTGACACTTTCGTTTTATTGAACTCTTGCATCAATAAAAGCACGCCAGCGGTCAGTAATAGTAACGTTACGACCGTGAAGAAAATGCTGTTCATGGGTAGGCTCCATTTTTTTTGATTTTAAAATTGCCTCATGATATTGTCAACGAATCTCACCCTTTTTCCAACCCCACCCTTTTGAAATTAAAGGAAATTAAAATGCTGCCCGACAATCTTGTCCCGGCAAAGTACCACATTACGCCTGTGGAACAGCCTTCGACGGAAGCAGATAAAGAGGCGAATTTCACTCAAGGAAAAAGAAAACTCTCCGACTATGAAGCCGATATATTAATTGGTGTTTCACGCACCGGCAAATCCCGTAATATGGTGCTGGAAGAGCACGATCGCCATTTAAAAGAACGGTTATTTCGTGCCATCAAGATTGAAGCCTTAGTTCATCTGCTAAATGATTTACAGGCCGAAGGGGAAATAGATGCCCAGGCTCTAAGTCAAATAATGGCCGAGAAAACACAGCAAATAAATGAAGCTGGCAATGAAATTTGGCTTAACTTAATTACGCGTGAAAAAAGCAATCCCATTTTTTATAACCTGGGGGATGATTAACGTGAATGATGATAGCGGTAATAACGTTTATTTGACTTTAGATGATAAGAAAAGCGATGAATTTATCTTAAAGCAGAATCTCGACGCCCTGAAAAAGATAAAAAATGACGAGATGACGCGAATAACGCAGGACTTGGTTTCGATTCCGGCCACGCTGGTGCGCCTGAAATGGCAGAACCGTCGGGAAATTTATGCCTTGCAGGCCAAAGAGGAGATTTACGGCGCGGTGATGAACGCCATTATTGAGCTGCGCCCTGAGCTTAAAGAGAAGATCCTTGGGCGACTGGAGACGAACTATCAGTACCTGCTGGCACGCGAGACAGCCACCCTGCGCCTGACCCGTAAACTCTCGGAAGGCAACTATCGCACATCAAACGTCACCTGCGTGGCGCTCGATGAAGAGGCGTCAACAACATCTTCTAACTGCTGACAACGTGGTTCGCCCGGCGGCGCTAGCCTGAGATTGTAGGCCGGGTAAGGCGAAGCCGCCACCCGGCACGGAAGGCGGCTTCGCCTTCGTTTTACTTCGCGGCCGCTTTCTCTTCGCCGACCAGACCAATCTTCAGGTATCCCGCCTGATGCAGCGTGTCCATTACCTTCATCATGGTTTCATAATCGACGGTTTTATCCGCGCGGAAGAAGACGGTGGTGTCTTTCTTGCCGCCGGTCAGCTGGTCCAGCGCCGGAATAACCGAGGCATCCGTCACCGGATCGTTGCCCAGGAACATGGACTTATCGGCCTTCACGGACAGGTAGACAGGCTTTTCCGGACGCGGCTGCGGCTGGCTGGAGGACGCTGGCAGATTCACCTTCACGTCCACCGTCGCCAGCGGCGCGGCAACCATAAAGATAATCAGCAGAACCAGCATGACGTCGATAAACGGCGTCACGTTGATCTCATGCATTTCACCGTTATCGTCCAGATTTTCATTAAGACGCATTGCCATACAATCAACCTACGCGCAGTTTGGACGCCGCATGCACCGGTTTAACGGCGCTGGCGTTCAGGTCCAGATCGCGGCTTTGCAGCAGCAGAACCTGCGCGGCAACGTCACCCAGTGTGGCTTTGTAACTGCCAATCATGCGCGCGAAGATGTTATAGATAACTACCGCAGGGATAGCGGCAACCAGACCGATAGCCGTTGCCAGCAGCGCTTCTGCGATACCCGGCGCGACGACCGCAAGGTTAGTGGTCTGCGTCTGGGCGATACCGATAAAGCTGTTCATGATGCCCCAGACGGTACCGAACAGGCCGACGAACGGGGAGATAGCGCCGATAGTCGCCAGGTAGCCGTTACCGCGGCCCATATGACGACCCACGGCCGCAACGCGACGCTCCAGACGGAAGCCGGTACGCTCTTTAATGCCTTCGTTATCTTCACTGCCTGCGGAGAGTTCCAGCTCGTTCTGCGCTTCGTTCACTAACAGGGTAGTCAGGCTTTTCGCATGGAAGGATGAGGTGATATCAGAAGCCTGATCCAGAGAGCGGGCTTCCGCCAGCTGCTTCTGCTCACGCTTGAGGCGGCGTTTTTGTGAAAGAAGTTCGGCGCTCTTGCTGAAGAAGATAGCCCAGGTGATCACGGACGCCAGAATCAGGCCGATCATCACAACCTTAACGACGATGTCAGCATGTTGATACATGCCCCAAACGGAGAGATCCGTCTGCATCAAATTATTACCCACTCTGTATCTCCAGGACGCAAATCACACAATCTGAACGTAATAATATCAAAACGTCGTCGAATTGATAGTAGTTCTCATTAGTATTTACATAGTGCCGTAATTTTCGCTCACTTTCCTTGCGCTTACGCAGTAAAAATTTCTTATGCGAATATTTGATAATATTTTCTGCTTATTCGATAAGCATCCGGATGCACATTGTGACAATCGTGGTAGTCTGGACGTCCAGACGTATAAAAATAGGGTTAGCGAACATGACTAAAAAGCAGCTTGAGACCACGCTGGTGCAGGCAGGACGCAGTAAAAAATACACCCAGGGCTCGGTCAACAGCGTGATCCAGCGTGCCTCCTCGCTGGTGTTTGATACCGTCGAAGATAAAAAAATCGCCACGCGTAATCGCGCGAAGGGCGGGCTGTTTTACGGTCGCCGTGGCACGTTAACCCATTTCTCGTTGCAGGAAGCCATGTGCGAACTGGAGGGCGGCGCGGGCTGCGCGCTGTTCCCGTGCGGTGCGGCGGCGGTCGCCAATACCATTCTGGCGTTTGTGGAACAGGGTGACCACGTCCTGATGACCAATACCGCCTACGAGCCAAGCCAGGACTTCTGCACCAAAATACTCAGCAAGCTCGGCGTCACCACCAGCTGGTTCGATCCGCTGATTGGGGCCGGTATTGCCGGGCTTATTCAGCCCAACACGCGCGTTGTGTTCCTGGAATCTCCCGGCTCCATCACCATGGAAGTGCATGATGTCCCGGCCATCGTGAAGGCGGTGCGCAGCATAGCGCCGGAAGCGATCATTATGATCGACAACACCTGGGCGGCAGGTGTGCTGTTTAAAGCCCTGGAATTTGACATCGATATCTCCATTCAGGCGGCGACCAAATACCTGATTGGCCACTCAGACGGCATGATCGGTACGGCGGTATCTAATGCCCGCTGCTGGGAGCAATTGCGTGAAAACGCCTACCTGATGGGCCAGATGGTGGATGCCGATACCGCCTACATGACCAGCCGGGGCATCCGTACGCTCGGCGTGCGTCTGCGTCAGCATCACGAAAGCAGCCTGCAAATTGCACAGTGGCTGGCGCTGCATCCACAGGTGGAGCGCGTTAACCATCCGGCGCTGCCTGGCAGCAAGGGCCACGAATACTGGCAACGTGACTTTACGGGCAGCAGCGGGTTGTTCTCATTTGTTCTCAAGAAGCGCCTGAATGACGCCGAGCTGGCAAGCTATCTGGATAACTTTACCCTCTTCAGCATGGCCTATTCATGGGGTGGGTTTGAATCGTTGATCCTGCCCAATCAGCCGGAGCAGATTGCGGCCCTGCGCCCGGGCGGCGAGGTGGACTTCGAGGGGACCTTAATCCGCCTGCATATCGGGCTGGAAAATGTGGACGATTTAATTGCGGATTTATCGGCAGGATTTGAGCGCATCGTGTAAAGTGCTGGCTGACATGTACTCCCTGGACGCTATTCTGAACACCGCAAGCAGAAAAGTCTGTATGAGATGCGCCTGCGATCAACCCCGACAGGCAAAATTGGGAGTACAATAGCGTTATATCTGCTGTTCCACAGGAAAGTCCATGGCTGTTATTCAAAATATCATCACGGCGCTCTGGCAACACGATTTTGCCGCGCTGGCGGACCCACATGTCGTCGGGATTGTCTATTTCGTGATGTTCGCGACGCTGTTTCTGGAAAATGGATTACTGCCAGCCTCATTTTTACCCGGTGACAGCCTGCTCCTGCTCGCAGGGGCGTTAATCGGCAAGGGCGTGATGGACTTCGCACCGACAATGGTGATCCTCACCTCTGCGGCCAGTCTCGGCTGTTGGCTGAGCTACCTGCAAGGGCGCTGGCTTGGAAACACCCGCGTGGTGAAAGGCTGGCTGGCGCAGCTGCCGCATAAATATCATCAGCGCGCGACCTGCATGTTTGACCGTCACGGCCTGCTGGCGTTGCTTGCCGGGCGTTTTCTGGCGTTCGTTCGCACCCTGTTGCCTACCATGGCGGGTATTTCAGGCCTCTCTAACCGCCGCTTCCAGTTCTTCAACTGGCTGAGCGCCCTGCTCTGGGTGGGCGTGGTTACCACGCTCGGCTACGCGCTGAATATGATCCCCTTTGTTAAGCGCCATGAAGACCAGGTGATGACCTTCCTGATGATCCTGCCGATTTTCCTGCTGGTTGCAGGGCTGGTGGGTACCATTGCGGTGGTGATCAAGAAAAAGTATTGCAGCGCATAAATAAAAGCCGGGTGGCGCTACCGCTCACCCGGCCTCCGTTTCCCCTCACGCTCCCTGCATGGTTCTGATACGTGACGCATCTTCCCCCGGCGTGACGCCGAAGTAACGCTTAAACTCCCGACTAAACTGCGACGCGCTTTCATACCCGACCCGCATCGCCGCGGCGCTGGCCTTCATGCCATCGTGGATCATCAGCATCCGCGCCTTATGCAGACGGTAAGTTTTGAGGTACTGCAACGGCGACGTGCTGGTGACGGATTTAAAGTTATGGTGAAACGCCGAGACGCTCATATTGGCTTCCGCCGCCAGCTGATCAACGCTGAGGTTTTCCGTGTACTGGCTCTCGATGCGCTTCAGCACGCGGCTAATCAGGCTGAAGTGCGTTTGCCGGCTTACCAGCGCCAGCAGCGCCCCGCCGCCCGGTCCCAGCAGCACATGGTAAAGAATTTCGCGGATAATCTGCTTTCCGAGAATACGCGCATCCAGAGGCCTTTCCATCACGTCTAACAGGCGTTCAATCGCGCAGAGAATTTCCTCCGATAAGGTCGCGGAGTTGATACCGCTTGCCGCCATCGACGGCCGGAAAAGTTCGTCCTCCCCAATCTCCATCAGCAACTCCTGCAACTGGAGAATGTCGACGTTGACGCGGATCCCGGCCAGCGGTACCTCCTCTGTCGCGAAAGTTTCACATTCGAAGGGTAAAGGTACAGTCAGAAGCAGATATTCATTGGTGTCGTAACGGAACACGCGCTCATTGATATAGCCAATCTTATGGCCAGAAAAGAGAAACACGATGCCGGGCTGATACATCACCGGGGTGCGCGTTCCGGGCTGGGTACCGTAGAGCAATCGGATATCCGGCAACAGCTCAGCCGAATCATTTCCGTTATCTATCAGTCTTTTAATCTGCGACGTTAGCTGGCGGCAGATGGCATCACGGTTCATTTTCAGTTACTCCGGGTACGGTTTCCGACGCTGACAGTGTGCGCATTTTCTTCCCGTTTCTCCAGCGTGCTGTAGAAATGGGCAAGACATCGGCAGGAATGTGCATTGAGAGGATAGCGCCTGCCCGCCACAATGTGCAGCATCAGGTTGCCTTCTGCGCCACCACGATTTTTTACCCACCACAGGGAACAAGCCATGAACAACTTTAATCTTCACACCCCAACCCGCATTCTGTTTGGTAAAGACGCTATCGCTGACCTGCGCGCGCAAATCCCGACGGACGCCCGCGTCCTGATTACCTACGGCGGCGGCAGCGTGAAAAAAACCGGCGTACTGGATCAGGTTTACAGCGCTCTGGAAGGGCTGGACGTACGCGAGTTCGGCGGTATCGAGCCTAACCCGTCTTATGAAACGCTGATGAACGCGGTAAAAATCGCCCGTGACGAGCAGATCACTTTCCTGCTGGCGGTGGGCGGCGGTTCCGTGCTGGACGGCACCAAATTCATCGCGGCGGCAGCGCATTACGCTGACGGCATCGACCCGTGGCATATTCTGGAAACGGGCGGCAGCGACATCAGCAGTGCGATCCCGATGGGCTCCGTGCTGACGCTGCCGGCCACCGGCTCTGAGTCCAACAAAGGCGCGGTCATCTCCCGTAAAACCACCGGTGACAAGCAGGCCTTTATGAACGAACACGTTCAGCCCGTGTTCGCGATCCTCGATCCGGTTTACACCTATACCCTGCCTGCGCGTCAGGTGGCGAACGGCGTGGTCGACGCCTTTGTTCACACCGTTGAGCAGTACGTCACTTACCCGGTGAACGCCAAAATTCAGGATCGTTTCGCGGAAGGCATTCTGCTGACGCTGATTGAAGAAGGTCCGAAAGCGCTGAAAGAGCCTGAAAACTATGACGTGCGTGCTAACGTGATGTGGGCTGCAACACAGGCACTGAATGGCCTTATCGGTGCAGGCGTGCCACAGGACTGGGCTACCCATATGCTCGGCCACGAGCTGACGGCGATGCACGGCCTGGATCACGCCCAGACGCTGGCGGTGGTTCTGCCTGCGCTGTGGAATGAAAAACGTGACGCTAAACGCGCCAAACTGCTCCAGTACGCCGAACGCGTCTGGAACATCACCGAGGGTTCCGACGATGCGCGTATTGATGCCGCAATTGAAGCCACCCGTCACTTCTTTGAAAGCCTGGGCGTGCCTACGCGTCTCTCTGGCTACGGCCTGGACGGCAGCTCCATCCCTGCCCTGCTGGCGAAGCTGGAAGCACACGGTATGACGCAGATCGGCGAGCACGGCGACATCACCCTGGACGTCAGCCGTCGTATTTACGAAGCGGCACGCTAAGCGTTTTTAGGATCCTGACTTTCGTTTTTTGACATTTCGTCCAGACTTAATGCACATCACATCGTCGGAGGTTCCCTCCGGCGATGAGCACCTGAAGGAGGAAAAATGGCAAACCAAACCGTAATCAAGCTACAGGACGGCAACGTGATGCCCCAGCTGGGGCTAGGTGTATGGAAAGCCGGTAACGACGAGGTCGTCTCCGCCATTCATAAAGCCCTGGAAGTCGGCTATCGGTCCATTGATACCGCCGCCGCCTATAAAAACGAGGACGGCGTGGGGACCGCGCTTGCCAGCGCTGGCATTCCCCGCGATGAGTTATTCATCACAACCAAGCTGTGGAACGACGATCAAAAGCGTCCCCGCGAAGCGTTGCAGGAGAGCCTGGAGAAACTCCAGCTCGATTTCGTCGATCTTTATCTCATGCACTGGCCGGTACCGGCTATCGACCATTACGTTGATGCCTGGAAAGGGATGATTGAGCTGCAAAAAGAGGGGCTGATAAAAAGCATCGGCGTCTGTAATTTCCAGGTTCATCATCTGCAACGCCTGATTGATGAAACGGGCGTCGCGCCGGTGATTAACCAGATTGAGCTACACCCGCTGATGCAGCAGCGCCAGCTTCATTCGTGGAACGCCACGCACAAGATCCAGACCGAATCCTGGAGCCCGCTGGCTCAGGGCGGCGAAGGGGTGTTTGACCAGAAAATTATCCGCGAGCTGGCGGATAAGTACGGCAAAACGCCGGCGCAGATCGTCATTCGCTGGCATCTTGATAGCGGTCTGGTGGTGATCCCGAAATCGGTCACGCCATCGCGTATCGCCGAGAACTTCGACGTCTGGGATTTCCGCCTGGATAAAGACGAGCTGGGTGAGATTGCGAAGCTGGATAAAGGTAAACGTTTAGGCCCGGATCCGGATCAGTTTGGCGGGTAGTTTCCCCTCACCCTAACCCTCTCCCACAGGGAGAGGGAATGCTTTCCACTCTCTCCCTGTGGGAGAGGGCCGGGGTGAGGGCATCATCGTTATCCGATCTTACGTTTTCCCGTTTTTTTCGTCCCCGAAGCCCCACCGTTCGAACGCTGATGCACAATTGGCGTGTGCTTGGTCAGCGCCGGGCGCGTATTGCGGTTCTGGCGGCGCGCTTCGCGCATCTCTTCCAGCGTTGGCGCAGGCACCAGGCAATCACGACGCGAGCCGATCAGGTGCTTTTTCCCCATCTCTTCCAGCGCCTGACGGATCAGCGGCCAGTTTTTCGGGTCGTGATAGCGCAGCAGCGCTTTGTGCAGACGGCGCTGTTTATCCCCTTTCGGCACCACCACGTCTTCACTCTTATAGCCAATCTTACTTAGCGGGTTTTTGCCGGTGTAATACATGGTCGTCGAGTTAGCGAGCGGCGACGGGTAGAAGTTCTGCACCTGATCCAGACGGAATCGACGCTGCTTCAGCCACAGCGCCAGGTTCACCATGTCTTCATCACGGGTGCCGGGGTGCGCGGAGATGAAGTATGGGATCAGATACTGCTCTTTCCCCGCCTGTTTTGAAAAGGTATCAAACAGCTGTTTAAAGCGGTCATAGCTGCCCATGCCCGGCTTCATCATTTTGGACAGCGGGCCCTCTTCGGTGTGCTCCGGGGCGATCTTCAGATAACCGCCAACGTGGTGCGTCGCCAGCTCTTTGATGTAGCGCGGATCTTCCACCGCAATGTCGTAACGCACGCCGGAGGCGATCAGGATCTTCTTGATGCCTTTCAGGTCACGGGCGCGACGGTAAAGGTTGATCGTCGGCTCGTGGTTGGTGTCCATATGCTCGCAAATGCTCGGATAGACGCAGGAGAGACGACGACAGGTCTGCTCAGCGCGCGGCGATTTGCAGCGCAGCATGTACATGTTAGCCGTTGGACCACCCAAATCGGAGATTACGCCGGTAAAGCCCGGGACCGTGTCGCGAATCGCTTCGATCTCGTTAACAATCGACTCTTCGGAACGGCTCTGAATAATACGACCTTCGTGTTCGGTGATCGAACAGAAGGAGCACCCGCCGAAGCAGCCGCGCATGATGTTGACCGAGAAGCGGATCATCTCGTACGCCGGAATACGGCTGTTGCCATATGACGGATGCGGCACACGCTTGTACGGCAGGGCAAAAACGCTGTCCATCTCTTCGGTAGAGAGCGGGATCGCCGGCGGGTTAACCCAGATATAACGCTCGCCGTGCTTTTGCATCAACGCGCGGGCACAGCCCGGGTTGGTTTCATGGTGCAGAATACGGGAGGCGTGTGCGTAGAGCACCTTGTCAGCTTTGACCTTCTCATATGACGGCAGAAGCACATAGGTCTTTTCCCACGGCTTCGGACGCGGCGGCTGCACCACCACGGCCTTTGCTTCCGCTTTCTTCGGCTCAACTGGTTTGTTATCCGCGCACGGCAGATCGTCACCGTACGGGTGCGGGATAGGGTCGATTTTGCCCGGCATATCGATAATGCGGGAATCCACCCCGCTCCAGCCCGGCAGCGCCTCTTTCACCATGATCGCGGTGTTGCGCACGTCGCGGATCTCGCTGACCGCTTCACCCTGCGCCAGGCGATGCGCCACTTCCACCAGCGGACGCTCGCCGTTGCCGAAGATCAGCATGTCGGCTTTCGAATCCACCAGCACCGAACGGCGCACGGTGTCAGACCAGTAGTCGTAGTGCGCGGTGCGGCGCAGGCTCGCCTCGATGCCGCCCAGGATCACCGGCACGTCTTTCCATGCTTCTTTGCATCGCTGGGTGTAGACGAGGGTCGCGCGATCGGGACGTTTACCCGCCACGTTATCTGCCGTATAAGCGTCGTCATGACGCAGCTTACGGTCCGCGGTATAGCGGTTGATCATCGAGTCCATGTTGCCCGCGGTCACGCCAAAGAACAGGTTAGGTTTACCCAGACGCATAAAGTCGTCTTTGCTGTTCCAGTCAGGCTGAGAAATAATCCCCACGCGGAAACCCTGAGCTTCCAGCATACGGCCGCAGATCGCCATGCCAAAGCTCGGGTGATCGACATACGCATCACCCGTCACCAGAATGATATCGCAGCTGTCCCAGCCCAGTTGATCCATCTCTTCCCGGGACATCGGCAGGAACGGCGCCGGTCCAAAGCAGGCTGCCCAGTACTGGGGCCAGGAGAAGAGGTCGCGATCCGGCTGGATCAGGGAAATTGCGCTCATAATGCTTCCGAAGAAAAAATAGACAAAAGGAGCGGGATTATACGCTGGTTTATCGGGGGAAATGAAGGGGTATTTATTGCCCGGTGACGCTACGCTTACCGGGCCTACGGGCCTGTAGGTCGGGTAAGGCGAAGCCGCCACCCGACTCGTTTTACGGTGCCGGATTCACCAGCATCTGCCCTACCGACCCCCTGTCCATCATCTCCAGCGTCTGGCTGTGGAACAGGAACGGGAAGTGCGGCCATGACGGCTGTCCATAGTAGACGAGCAGTTCTACCTGCCCATCCACCCAGACGGTGTCTTTCCAGCCCCTGTCTTCCGGGAACGGCATCGCCCCGTTGACGTTGCGGATCAGGAATGACACCCCTTCAATATGGAACGACTGCGGCATCTCCGAGCGGACGGTCCAGCGCTCCCAGGTTCCCTGCTGGGCGGTGATATCAATACGGTTTACGTCCCACAGCGCGCCGTTGATGCCCGGATCGTCGCCAAGGCTGATATCGCGACTGCGTACTGCAGGGCCGGTCACAATTTCCTGCGGCAGCAGGCGCATCGGCAGACTGTCGGTCACCAGCGGCAACAGGCCGGTCGGGCGCAGCGTCAGCACCAGCGTGGAGACCAGAACGCTCGACGGTTCAAAGAAGCCGCGTATGCGGTCAACAATGCTTGCCGCTTCGCCGCAGGTCACGGACACTTCATCCCCGTTGGTCATATCCACGAGGATTTCACGACGTTCGCCCGGCGCAAGCGCCAGCTGTTTCACCGACACCGGCGCAGGTAATAACCCCTGATCGCCTGAAATCACATGCAGGGCGCGGCCGTCGCTCATTTGCAGCAGGTAGCGGCGCGAGTTAGAGGCATTCAACAGACGCAGGCGCACCCAGCCACGAGACACTTCGACATACGGGCTTTGCGCGCCGTTAACCAGCAGCGTATCGCCCACAAAGCCACCGCTGCCCGGCTCGCTGTACTCCGGCGTACCGAAGTTATCCAGACGCTTGTCCTGAATAATGATCGGGAAATCATCAACACCGTAGTGATTCGGGATCGGCAGCGTTTTACTGACCTCATCTTCAATCAGCCACATCCCGGCCAGGCCGTTATAGACCTGCTGGGCGGTGCGGTTCGGGGTGTTGGCGTGATACCACAATGTCGCCGCGCTCTGACGAATCGGGAGGACGGGCGCCCAGTCGGCATTCGGCGACATCATGCGCGCCGCGCCGCCCATCAGCGGCCCCGGCACCTGCAACCCACTGACGGTCATTGCGACATTTTCCGTCGTCCGGTTACTGTAGATGAGCTTGACGTCATCCCCATTCCACACGCGAATGGTCGGCCCGAGGTAGCGTCCGTTAATGCCCCATACCTGCGCGCGCGTTCCCTGGGTAAAGGACCAGTGGCTACGCTGAAGCGTGAGGAATAGCGGCTGTCCGCGACGGGATTCAATCAACGGCGGAATAGGCAGCGGCTGTTGCTGCCCGGCGGCGCTGGCTGTCCGCGGCATCGCACCCGCACAAAGGGCGATACCCGAAGCCTGAATAAACTGACGCCGACTGAGTGACATATAAGCTCCATCTGAAACGACTAACAACGCGGGAATTCGTTTTCCCTTGAACGAAACCGGGTTAAATCTTACCGGCGGCTTCTCGCTCTGCAACTTCTTTATCGAGCTGTGCAATGTGCTGAGCCATCAGCTCGCGGCAGTGCGTGGCCAGCTCGCGCACCTGGTCTTTACCATATTTGGAGGTATCCACCGGCGGTAGCATTTCGACAATGACCAGTCCGTTTTTCAGACGGTTAAGATTAATCTTATTCGATGTATTGGAAACGCACACGGGAATAATTGGAACGCCTGCCGCAATTGCAGCATGAAACGCGCCGGTCTTGAACGGCAGCAGGCCGCGACCGCGGCTGCGCGTCCCTTCCGGGAACATCCAGATTGAGATCCGGCGCTTTTTAAACTGATCCACCACTTCCGCAATGGTGCCATGCGCTTTCGCACGGTTGTTGCGGTCAATCAGCAAGTTACCGGTGAGCCAGTACAGTTGGCCGAAAAGCGGGATCCACAGCAGGCTCTTTTTCCCGACGGTTACGGTCGGCGGAATAACAATATTTGAGGCCGTCACCATATCGTAGTTGTTCTGATGGTTAGCGATATAGATGGCGTTACCGAAATTCTCCGCCCCTTCAGGCAGACGCTTTTCAACCTTCAGGCCGAACAATGGCGCAAGGCGACCAAACATGTGCCCGAACGTCGCGACATGTTTTGGGTTACGCGGGCTGAACAGGCAATAAATCGATCCGAAAATACAGACCAGAATGCAGTAAATAACGGTAAGAATAAGACGAACAATGTATAGCATAGCGACCTCTGAAGCCCTGACAGCTGACAATTATACTTCACCTGTGGCCAGGTAAGGACTTTATTACGAGCGCGTATTGTTAATCGCAACGCACGAATTAACAACGTTTTTACGGGAAATTTTATGGTAATCCCCCTCCGGAAAGAGGGGGGGATGAAACAGGTTACTCTTCGCTGTCGTCCGCTTTGCTGCGCGCCGGCGAGTCGATCTCCACGCGGTCGATGCGCTGCAGGCCACGCATCAGTGAGCCGCGACGTCCGCGCTCGCCAACCACCTTCTGCAACTCTTCCGGACGCAGTTTGATCTTACGTTTGCCGACATGAATGGTCAGCGTGCTCTGCGGCGGCAGCAGGAAGAGATGCGCCAGGCTATCTTCGCCTTTTGCCGCTTCCGCTGACGGGATACTGATGATCTTGTTGCCCTTACCTTTCGACAGCTCCGGCAGATCGCTGACCGGGAACATCAGCATGCGTCCGGCAGCGGTGATCGCCAGCAGCATATCGCTTTCGTTCTCGATGATCAGCGGTGGCATGACGTGGGCGTTATCCGGCAGGCTGATCAGCGCTTTACCGGCGCGGTTACGCGATACCAGATCGTTAAAGGTGCAGATAAAGCCGTAGCCAGCATCAGACGCCATCAGCAGTTTTTGATCGTCGGCTTCCATCAGCATATGGTCAACCGTGGCGCCCGGCGGCAGCGTCAGCTTGCCCGTCAGCGGTTCGCCCTGCCCGCGCGCGGATGGCAGCGTGATCGGATCAATAGCGTAGCTACGGCCCGTGGAGTCGATAAACGCCACCGGCTGGTTGCTCTTGCCCTTCACCGCCGCCTTGAAGCTGTCACCGGACTTGTAGCTCAGACCCGGCGCGTCGATATCGTGGCCTTTGGCGCTACGCACCCAGCCGCTCTGGGAAAGCACGATGGTCACCGGCTCGGACGGCAGCATGTCGTGCTCGTTCATCGCCTTCGCTTCTTCGCGCTCATGCAGCGGAGAACGACGGTCGTCGCCAAAGGCGTCGGCATCGGCCTGCAGCTCTTTCTTCAGCAGGGTGTTCATCTTGCGCTCGGACGCCAGAATCGCCTGAAGCTGATCGCGCTCTTTTTCCAGCTCGTTCTGCTCGCCGCGGATCTTCATCTCTTCCAGCTTAGCGAGATGGCGCAGCTTCAGTTCGAGGATCGCTTCAGCCTGGGTTTCGCTGATGCCAAAGCGCGACATCAGGGCAGGCTTAGGTTCGTCCTCGGTACGAATGATCTCAATCACTTCGTCAATGTTGAGGAACGCCACCAGCAAACCTTCGAGGATATGCAGGCGCTTAAGCACTTTCTCCAGGCGATGGTTCAGACGGCGGCGCACCGTATCGCGGCGGAAGGCCAGCCATTCGGTGAGGATCTCCAGCAGGTTTTTCACCGCCGGACGACCGTCCAGACCAATCATGTTCAGGTTGATGCGGTAGCTTTTTTCCAGATCGGTAGTGGCGAACAGGTGGTTCATCACCTGCTCCATATCCACGCGGTTAGAGCGCGGCACGATTACCAGACGGGTCGGGTTTTCGTGGTCCGATTCGTCGCGCAGGTCGTCCACCATCGGCAGCTTTTTATTGCGCATCTGGGAGGCAATCTGCTCCAGCACCTTCGCGCCGGAGACCTGGTGCGGCAGCGCGGTGATCACCACGGCGCCATCCTCTTTGGTCCATACCGCGCGCATGCGCACGGAGCCTCGGCCGTTCTGGTAGATTTTACGGATTTCCGCACGCGAGGTGATGATCTCGGCTTCGGTCGGATAGTCCGGCCCCTGCACGATATCCAGCAGATCGTCCAGCGAGGTTTTTGGCTGCTCAATCAGGGTGATGGCCGCTTTCGCCACTTCACGCAGGTTGTGCGGCGGAATGTCCGTCGCCATGCCCACGGCGATACCGGTCGTGCCGTTCAGCAGGATGTTCGGCAGACGCGCAGGCAGCATTTTCGGCTCCTGCATCGTACCGTCGAAGTTTGGCACCCAGTCGACCGTACCCTGCCCCAGTTCGCCCAACAGCACTTCGGCATATTTAGACAGACGGGATTCGGTATAACGCATTGCCGCGAAGGATTTCGGATCGTCCGGCGCCCCCCAGTTCCCCTGACCATCCACCAGCGGATAGCGGTAAGAGAACGGCTGGGCCATCAGCACCATCGCTTCATAGCAGGCGCTGTCACCGTGCGGATGGTATTTCCCCAGCACGTCGCCGACGGTACGGGCGGATTTCTTGAACTTGGCGGTCGCATTCAGCCCCAGTTCGGACATCGCATAGACGATGCGGCGCTGAACGGGCTTCAGGCCATCCCCGATAAACGGCAACGCCCTGTCCATGATGACGTACATGGAGTAGTTCAGGTAGGCGTTTTCCGTGAATTCATGTAGCGCGAGGCGCTCTGCCATATCGCTCATTACGTGTGATTCCTCAACTCAGAAACCGATGGGTTTCAGGCAATATTGCCGCAGATACTACCTCATCTGGCGAGTTGAGTCACAAAGAAAAAGGGCCGCTCATGCGGCCCTTTCCGGGTTATTTGTTCAGCTTGATAACCTGCTTCACGTCGATTTCAAACTCGTTCCAGTCTTTATCGATTTTACCCTGGAGTTCGACTTTATCCTGTGGCGTCACCGTCACGCCGTTCCAGCGCTTGTGGTCGATCTCCACCACCACCGTGCCGCTTTCATCGCGGAAGGTGTAACGGTCATCGGACAGGCGCTCGGTAATATTACCGCGCAGCTTCACCCAGCTGTCGTCCTTCATATCTTTGACTTTAGCCGCGGTAGTGAGGTTGGCGTTATTATCGACAAAGCCACCCTGCTGGGTTTGCGTCTGGGTCTGTGTCGCAGATGGGCCAGAGAAGCCACCCTGTGCAGCAAAAACAGGGGCAGTGGTCATCATCATGATGGCAGCAATTGCAGCGTATTTTTTCATCTTAATCTCTCCCTTTAATGTCGTTTCACAATCCATTAAACAGGGTAAACCTTAACAACTTCTTAAGGGGAAAATTTATTTATTTTTACTGTACAGCAGGCGCTTGCAGAAGGTTTACTGACGGCATCAAGGAGGAAATATGCGCATTTTACTGGTAGAAGACGACAAGCTCATCGGCGATGGCATCAAAGCGGGCTTAAGCAAAATGGGCTTTAACGTGGACTGGTTTACCGACGGTAAAACCGGGCAGGCGGCCCTGTACACCGCGCCGTACGATGCCGTGGTGCTGGACCTGACGCTGCCGGAAATCGACGGGCTTGAGATCCTGCGCGCCTGGCGCGAAAGCGGTAAGAGCGAACCGGTGCTGATCCTCACCGCGCGGGATGCGCTGAATCAGCGCGTCGAAGGGTTACGCCTGGGGGCGGATGATTACCTGTGTAAGCCGTTCGCGCTGATTGAAGTGGCAGCCCGCCTCGAAGCGCTGGTGCGCCGCAGCCACGGGCAGGCGCGCAGCGAGCTGCGTCACGGCAAGGTCACGCTCGATCCGGCAAGTCTCGTCGCCACGCTGGAGGGCGAAACGCTGGTGCTCAAACCCAAAGAGTTCGCCCTGCTGGAACTGCTGATGCGCAACGCGGGCCGCGTGCTGCCGCGCAAGGCCATCGAAGAGAAACTCTACAACTGGGATGATGACGTCTCCAGCAACGCCATCGAAGTCCACGTTCATCATTTACGCCGCAAGCTCGGCAGCGAATTTATCCGCACCGTGCACGGCATCGGTTATACCCTGGGTGACGCATGAAACTGACCCAACGCCTGAGCCTGAAGCTGCGCCTGACGCTCCTCTTTTTGCTGCTGTCCCTGGCGGCCTGGTTTGCCGCAAGCGTGGTGGCCTGGCACCAGACGACCGACAAGCTCGATAAGCTGTTCGATACCCAGCAGATGCTGTTTGCCAAACGGCTGCTGACGATGGACGTGGACGAACTCCGCGCCCCGGAACGCATGCGCGAGGTGCCGAAAAAAGCCAAACACGGCCATCTTGACGACGATGCGCTGGCCTTCGCAATCTTCACCGCAGACGGCAGCATGGTGCTTAACGACGGTGAGAACGGGCGCGACATACCTTATCACTACCGCCGGGACGGATTTGATGACGGTCGGTTGCAGGATGACAACGACGAATGGCGTTTCCTGTGGCTGACCTCCCCGGACGGGAAATACCGCGTGGTGGTTGGCCAGGAGTGGGAGTACCGACAGGATATGGCGCTGGACGTGGTCAGCTCGCAGCTGACGCCGTGGCTGGTGGCGCTGCCCGTAATGCTGCTGTTGCTGATTGTCCTGCTGAGCCGGGAACTGAAACCGCTGAAAAACCTGGCGCAGACCCTGCGTTCACGCTCGCCGGATGCGACCGATACGCTGCCCACCCACGGCGTGCCGACGGAGGTTCGCCCGCTGCTTGATGCGCTTAACCATCTTTTCGCCCGTACGCAGGAGATGATGGCCCGCGAGCGCCGCTTCACCTCGGATGCCGCTCATGAGTTGCGCAGCCCGCTTGCCGCGCTGAAGGTGCAAACCGACGTGGCGCAGCTTTCCCTTGACGATCCCGGGGCGCAGTCTAAAGCGCTGGGGCAGCTGCATGCGGGCATCGACCGCGCCTCCCGGCTGGTGGATCAGCTTCTCACCCTGTCGCGCCTGGATTCACTGGATAATCTTGATGACGTCGAACCCGTGATGATGGCCGATTTGCTGCAATCCGCGGTGCTGGATATCTGGCATCCGGCGCAGCAGGCGGGCATTGATATTCGGCTCAACGTCAACGCGCCCGAGGTGATGCGTCACGGACAGCCGCTATTGCTGAGCCTGCTGGCGCGTAACCTGCTGGACAACGCCGTTCGTTACAGCCCGCGCGGCAGCGTGGTGGACGTGACGCTGAACACCCAAAGCTTTACCGTGCGCGACAACGGCCCGGGCATTTCAACCGATGCGCTGGCGCGTCTCGGCGAGCGCTTTTATCGTCCACCGGGCCAGGACGCCACCGGCAGCGGTCTGGGGTTGTCTATCGTGAAGCGCATCGCGGCGTTACACGGGATGCGCGTCTCGCTGGGCAATGCGCCTGAAGGGGGCTTTGAGGTGACCGTCAGCTGGTAGCCATTATTGCGCTGAGCGCAAAAGACTTTGCACATTTTGCTTATTTTTCCGCTCCGTCCTCGCGCGTAGAATACCTGGCATACTCTCAGCATCGAGGACAAATAATGAGCAACATTCTGATTATCAACGGCGCGAAAGAATTTGCGCACTCTAAAGGCCAGCTCAATGACACCCTGACCGAGGTCGCGGATGGTTTCCTGCGCGACGCCGGACATGATGTTAAGGTTGTGCGCGCGGACAGCGATTACGACGTGAAGGCCGAAGTGCAGAACTTCCTGTGGGCCGACGTGGTTATCTGGCAGATGCCGGGCTGGTGGATGGGCGCACCGTGGACCGTGAAAAAATACATGGACGATGTGTTTACCGAAGGTCACGGTTCGCTGTATGCCAGCGACGGCCGCACCCGCTCAGACGCGTCTAAAAAATACGGTTCCGGCGGCCTGTTGCAGGGCAAGAAATACATGCTCTCCCTGACCTGGAATGCCCCGCTTGAAGCGTTCACCGAGCAAGATCAGTTCTTTGAAGGCGTAGGCGTAGACGGCGCGTATCTGCCATTCCACAAGGCGAATCAGTTCCTGGCTATGGAGCCGCTGCCGACCTTTATCGTCAATGACGTAATTAAAATGCCGGACGTCCCACGCTATATCGCAGAATATCGCAAGCATCTCGCGGAAATTTTTGCTTAACTGGTAGCCTGGAATTAGAAGGAGTTAATTATGCTTACCGTTATTGCTGAAATCCGTACGCGTCCTGGCCAACATCACCGCCAGGCGGTGCTGGATGAGTTCGCAAAGATCATCCCGACCGTACTGAAAGAAGAAGGCTGCCACGGCTACGCGCCAATGGTGGACGCCGCCACCAGCGCAAGCTTCCAGGCGACCGCGCCAGACTCGATCATCATGGTTGAGCAGTGGGAAACCGTCGCGCACCTTGAAGCGCATTTGCAGACCGCGCATATGAAAGCGTGGAGCGACGCGGTGAAAGGGGACGTTCTGGAAACCCATATTCGTATTCTGGAGCAAGGGGTTTAAGTTCTGTGAAATTTGCCGGGTGGCACTGCGTTTACCCGGCCTACAACTTCCCTCCCAGGCCCGGTAAGCGTTAACGCCACCGGGCTTTTTTTATCACCTTAACACTCAACTGCTATGCTTATTCTGACTTCATGTTAAACAGGAGGATGGAATGGGTCTTTTTAATTTCGTAAAAGAAGCAGGCGAAAAGCTGTGGGACAATCTGACCGATCATAAGGGTCAGAGCGACAAAATCACCGAGCACCTCAAGAAACTCAACATTCCCGGTTCCGATAAGGTTCAGGTTGACGTCACCGACGGCAAAGCCAGCGTGACGGGCGACGGGCTGACGCAGGAGCAGAAAGAAAAAATCCAGGTCGCCGTCGGCAACATCGCAGGCGTCAGCGAGGTGGAGAACAACATCACCGCGACAGATGCCAAAGATGAAGCTACTTACTATACGGTGAAATCCGGCGATACCCTGAGCGCGATCTCTAAAACCGTGTACGGCGATGCTAACCAGTACAACAAGATTTTTGAGGCTAACCGCCCTATGCTCTCCAGCCCCGATAAAATCTATCCCGGCCAGACGCTGCGTATTCCTAAAGCATAACGTCTAAAACAGTCGGTTCACGTCGCGCAGAGGAACAGAATGAAAATAGCTTGTCTTGGCTGGGGTTCGTTAATCTGGAAAAGCGGCGCGTTACCGGTAGCCGGTGAGTGGCAGACCGACGGGCCTTCTTTGCCCGTCGAGTTCTGTCGGGTCAGCGATGGCGGTGAACTGGCGACCGCCATCTGTATGAATGCCCCTGCCGTGCCGGTGCTTTGGGCATGGCTGGAGGCCACAACGTTGAGCGTGGCCTGCCGCGCTTTGCGTGAGCGCGAAGCCATTCCCGAGGATCGCTGCGATGGCATTGGCTCGCTGCTAATCACCGGACGCGACACGGGTATCCTGACAACATGGGCCAGGGAGAAAGGTATTGAAGCGATCATCTGGACCGGGCTCCCGCCGAGAAGCGCGTCACAGGAAGGCAGGGTTCCTGCCGTGGACGAAGCCATCGCTTATCTCGACGGCCTCAGCGGAGAGACCCGCAGCCATGCGCAGGACTATATTTGCCGCGTGCCTGCCCAGCTTGATACGCCCTACCGGCGCGTCATTAAAGACGTGCTTGGATGGTAATCCCCCGGCCAGTTACCAGTACAGTTTCCAGCTCCGGGTGAAACGCACCAGCGCCTCAACGTAGAAGTAATCTCCCCAGCTTGCGCACTCATCCACGCCTTTGTTGCTCCCGAGGTGGTAAACCGAGTGTTTAAGCAGCCCGTTGCCCTTTTCTTCTCTCCCCATCAGATAGTGTTTCGTCAGTGACGACATAATGCCTTTAGCCCACTCCATATAGCGCTCGCGATCCGGATCCGTGACCGGCAGGTGTTTCACCAGCTCCAGCAGCCCACATACCGCAATCGCCGCCGAGGAAGAGTCACGCAGCGCGTCGGTGCCCACCAGCGCCAGATCCCAGTGGCAGACGTAGTCGTCGGGCAGGCGATTGAGGAAGTAGTTCGCCAGCCGTTTTGACAGGGCGATCATCGTCTCGTCGCCGGTATAGATATAGCTCAGCAGGAAGCCGTAAATTCCCCACGCCTGCCCGCGTGACCAGCAGGAGTCGTCGGCGTAGCCCTGCTGGGTGTTGCCGTAGCGCGGTGCGCCGGTTGTCACATCCATATAGTAGGTGTGGAATGTGGAGGCATCGTCACGAATGAGGTACGTCGCCGCCTGCATGACGTGCGCTTTTGCGGCGTCGGCAAAGCGCGGATCGCCCGTCTGCTCCGTTGCCCAGTAGAGCAGCGGCAGGTTCATGTTGCAGTCGATGATCATCCGCCCGGCCTGGTCCGGATCGGAGAGATCGCCCCACGCCTGGATGATCTTCGCTTTCTCGTGGAAGCGTTCCAGCAGAGCTTCCGCCGCCAGCAGCGAGAAGCCGCGCGCCTCGCGGTTTCCGGTCAGCCGCCACGCGGCTACGCAGGAGAGCGTGTAGAGGAAGCCTAAATCGTGGGTGTTGGTGTCGTTGCGCCCGGCGATGCGCAGGCCAAACGAGCGCACGTGTTTTTCCGCCATCGCGCGGAATTTTTCCTCGCCGCTCATCTCCCATGCCAGCCATAGCTGCCCGGTCCAGAAGCTGGTGGTCCACTCCACGTTGTCAGTCAGCGGATAAAAACCGTTCTGGCAGGTTTCCGCCGGGAATTTGTCGCCGAACTCCGTTAAATGACGGCTAATCAGGTCCAGAACGTGGCTGCGCGCCGAATTCAGTTCATCGCTGAATGCGCGGGAGTCAACGGGCGCAGCGATAACAGGCAGACGTTCTTCTTTGATACGACTTAACATATTTCGGTTCCTTCTTTGACGGCGTAATTTATCGTGTTGACGTTTCTGCTACGTTCAGCGCACGAGCCCCGCGCCATTTGCTCTGACAGGCGGATAACGTAAAAGCAGAAATAAGGGTAAAGGTCAGCGCCGTTGCGCCCATGATGATATAGGTGTGCTCAAAGCCAATACGGTCATACATATACCCGGCAGGGGAAGAGACCACCACGTTGCCAACGTAGAGCATTGCCTGATAGCCGAGTAAATACATGGTGGCATTGACGCGCTTGTCGAAATGCTCGGCGATATATTTAAATACCGACACCAGCAGGAGACAAATTTCCAGACCGTACAGCGGCTTAAGCACTGAAATTAACAGGTGAGAATCACACATGCCGGAAATAATCAGACGCGCCCCGACCACCAGCCCGACAATTAATAGCCCGCGTTTGGCGCCAATAAAGTTCACAAACAGCGGGACCACCATATACATGACAAATTCCATGCCCGACTGCACGGTCCCGAGATAACCGAATACCGCGTTGCCCTCATGAATATCATCGAAGAAGGTGACGAAATAGCGCGAGAACTGCTGCTCGGCGATAAACATCATCCACGCCACGCCCGCCACGTACAGGCAGAAGGCCCAGAATTTGCGGTTTCGCAGCAGGGCGTAAACGTCTGACGGGGCGATTTTCTCTTTCGTCAGCACCTCGCCCGCGTGAATGGAGTTAGTGTTCACTTTCAGGCTCAGCAGGACGATCAGCATCACCACCGACGCCACGCTGCCGAGAATAAAGTTATACGCCGGTGAGAGGTTAAACAGCAGGCCGGAGAAGGACGATGCCACCGCCCAGCCGAGCGAACCCCACATGCGAATTTGCCCGAATTCCATGCCGTTTAATCGGCTAAAGCGGTCGGAATACGATTCGCACGCCGCCACACCCGCGTACCAGGCAAAGCTTAAATAGAGCGCGCCGATAATAATCCCCAGCAGGGTATTAGACATTAACAGCGGCTGGTATACGTAAATAAAGAACGGCGCCATCAGGGCCGACATGATCACCACAAAATAGAGCAGGTATTTGCTCATGCCGATCTTATCGAGAATATAGCCGTAGATCGGTTTAAGAATAACGGAGAATATCCCGTTCACCGCAAAAACGGTTCCAATCACCGAGCCGCTGAGATTGGCTTTCTGGCCAAGCCAGATCGCCAGCAGTCCAATACTGGCAGACCAGGTAAAGAAATAGAGAAAGATAAAGCTACTGATTTTGTAATATTCAGTTCTGTTAGTTGTCGATGTGCTTTTCATATCATCCTCGCCGACGTGTAGGGCCAGATTTTTATAATGTGAACGACAGCTTACGTTCGCTTCCGGGTTCGCTAATGACGACCCGGCTATGGGTTATATTCAGCTGCGGCGTCGCCGCAACGGGCTGTTTTCCGCCAGCCAGAACGGCGCAACAGAGCCAGCTTTCCCCTTGCGGGAGGTCGGCCTTTAACAACGGAATGGAAGCGCACTCCGCAAACATAATGCTGCTGTTCGGCGGCGTGACGATGCTGTCTGGCTGGCGGTGAATGACCGGCGAAAGATCGACAATGACGCTGCTGCCGTTTTCAGCCATCAGATAACAACCGCGATCGCGCACCTGGTGGGCGGTTTTCATCACCGCAAAGCCGCCCTCGACGGTTTGCAGAGTGCGCGCGCTGTTGATGCGGTGCAGGCGCAGGTGCCACTCCCCGAACGGGATCTGCCAGGTCGCAATATGCACGTCTCGCCAAGGCGACCAGCGCGAGAAAATGTTATGTTCATCTACCCGAACCTCTTCGCACTCGCGACGACCACGGAAATAGTCATCTCCGTCCGCCAGCAGCAGCATCGAATCGCAGGCGGCATGCTTCAGGCCAAAACGCCCGCGCTCAATGGTGAATCCGAAGCGGCTGGAGTAGGCAAATTTGGTGTATTTCGCTTCGGTGTTAACGTAGTTATTCAGCTCCAGCTGACCAGCCGTGAGCATGACGACGTGCTGCGAAGCTTTCGAATGCATCAGGATCTGCTGCGCATGCGGGATCACATATTTTTCAGCAAGCGCGGGCAGCGGCTGCTCGTCGGCCTGCCAGAACGGATGCGCCTCCGGCAGCGCCAGGATCAGGTAGGTTTTCAGCGCCCAGTACGGTGAACCGGGGGAGTTGTAATCCTCGCACATCGCCAGGTTCGGATACGCAAACCCCAGGGTAAGAATACCGTCGCGATCGACAATCGACTGCTGCTGCCACCAGCGCAGATGCCGCAGCACAATGCCCTTCACGATACCCGGGGTGAAGACGTCCAGCTGAGAAAAAGCCACCGCGCTCCAGAAGGCAACCATGGCAAAGCGGTAGGTCAGGCTGCGGCCAAACGGCACCGAGGCACCATCGGCGGCGGACCAGTAGATAAAGTCTTCCGCGAACAGACGCGAGCGCTCGCGCAGCACCTTCGCCCTCGCCTCGTCGTCACTCAGGGTGGCGTAAATCAGGCCGTAAAAATGGAAAGCCATGGAGATGTAATAGTCTTTCGGGCGGCCAGGACCGTCGGAGTACCAGCCGTCGCCGAGATAGTAGGCGTCCATCAGCGCAAAGCGGTGGTCAATGGCGGCTTGATCGTACGGCAGGCCGGCGCGCTTAAAGCCGAGCTGGACCATAATGGCAAAATAGTTCCAGTTGCTGTCTGGCATCTGCGCGTCGGTGATTTGGTTGAGCCACGCGTGCAGGTTCATCACCTCGCGCCCGGTAAAGTGCGCGGTGAGTTTATCTCCCAGCAGAGCGAGCCCCAGACCGTAGGCCGCCATCTCTACCAGACGCTGATCGTACGGGCCGGTTTCACCCCAGTAGCCGGTGCTTTGCGGGTCGGTACCAAGCTTAATGGCAGTAAGGTACTTCTCGCTGAACGGCGTGCTTTCGCCGGATGCCATCAGCGGAAACAGCCCCCACAGCGCGCGGGAAAGTCCCTCCATCTGCGCAATATCCGCTGTGTAATGGGCGCAGGTATCACCCAGCGAGAATCGTGAACGGTTCGCCGGAAATTGCGTGTCCAGCGCCTGTAAAAGTGCATTCAACGACGCCACTACCTCCTGGCGTGAAGACAACGGATTTGATTTTTCTTTGTTTGCCGCCCACATCGGTTCGCCCTCGTAATCAACTGCGGCAAAGCATAGTGAATCCGCAAGGGGCAGAAATGTTAGCCGTGTCACAGGCATGAACGATGAATAAACCTCCAGTTGAGAAAATTTAAAAAGGTGGTTTATAAAGACGATCAGACAGGAAAAAGTTGAGTTTTATTGCACTATGCGCGACACGCCGACATCCGATCTTCTGGAACTGATCGCCCTGAACGATACCGTGGCCTCGTTCAGCCGCCTGTTTGCCAATACCGTGCGCTACCATCACTGGCACCAGTGTCTGGAGATCCTCTATGTGGAAGAGGGCTTTGGCGTGGCGATTGTCGATAATCGTCACTACACCATGCGCCCCGGACGGCTGTTTTTCTTCCCGCCTTTTACGCTGCACAAGGTCATGGTGGACGAACAGGCGGAGGCAATTTACCGCCGCACCATTATTCATCTCGACCAGCACGCGGTGCTGAAGATCCTGCGGGATTTTCCCCAGACCCGGCAGCGTCTGGAGCGGCTGTCACGCCGTGGCGGCGAAGCGTGGGTCGCCGATTTAGCCCACTTCCATCACCATATCGACCATCTGTTTAGCTGCTATAAACCGCCGATGAACGGCGAGAGCATCGCCAGCCTGCTGATAGGCCTGTTCGCGATGCTGCCCGACGATCGCGACGGCGAGCCGGGAAACAGCCAGGGGATCGCCAGCCAGGTGATGTTTTGGCTCGACGAGCATTATCAGGAGAAATTTCGTCTGGATGCGCTGGCCAATGAGCTGGGAAAATCCCGCAGCTACGTATCGCGAAAATTCCATGCAGAAACGGGCGAAAAAATTCACGACTACCTGAATACGCTAAGGTTGCGTAAGGCGTGTGAGTGTTTACTCCACACTGATTCGAGCGTGCGTGACATTGCCGCACAGACGGGTTTTTCCGACGTGACGTGGTTTATCAGCGCGTTTAAAAAAGGGATTGGCGAGACGCCGCTGCAGTACCGGAAGAACCATCGTGCGGTTTGACGCCCTCACCCACGGGGCTGAGGGTTCCCCACAAATTAATGCGAGCACTGAGCAATCCCCTCGCCCCTCCGGGGAGAGGGTTAGGGTGAGGGGAACATACGGCGGTGGTGGTCATTCCGTTCACTTTATGTTCCTTGCTACTCTGTAACGACATGACCGGTGAACGTGCCAGGGTGGCTCAGTCGCCACCACCCTGGCGACCCGGGCTCCCGGCGGTAAATCGCCGCTTCGCGGTGCCCTCGGCTTATTCCTTCCGGCTTATCGGGTACGGGCGGAGGCAACGTCCCTGTAAAGCCGCCCTCTCGGCGCATCCCTGCGCCTCGCCCCGGCCGGAAGGCAAACGCCTCAGCGATTTACAGCCGGACCAGAGCATCGCTGACAGCCCTCAGTCATTTAGAAAGCAACTTTATTGCTTCTGCATAAAAAAATTACTGGGGATCCCTCAGCCCACGGGGAGAGGGGGAAAATCAACCGCTCTTCTTGCCCGGCTTTAATCCGCGGTGTAACTCGTTGATGCGCTTCATCGACTTGATGGTGCGCTGCGGCTCGGTGGAGGCGACGGACAGAATAATCATCTCCAGGCACAGCAGCACCGTGCCGTGCAGCGGGATTTTGCCCTTCTCGCCGCCGCGCGGGACGTGGATCACTACGCTTGCCTCTTTGCTAAAGCGCGAGTCAGTGGCGTTGGTCAGCAAAATGGTGGGAATACCCAGGCGCTTCGCTTCGCGCAGCGTGGTCTGTCCCTCCCGGTGCGCGGATTTTTGCGCCATCATTACCAGCACGTCACCGCGCTGTAGGGCAATCAGCTGTTCGGCGAGGCCAATACCGGTGCGGTTGAGCGGGATCGCAGGCAGGCCTATACGGCTAAACAGTCGCGAGGTGTACTCAGCCAGAATGCCGGATGCGCCAATGCCAAAAATAGCGACCTGTCTCGCCTGCGCCAGCAGCGACACCGCCTGCGCCATCGCGTAGCGGTTGCCCGGTTCGGACAACACCGCGCAGGTGTGTTGATGGCCTTCCAGCACAAAATCGATGCTCGCGTCGACGTCGCTGGTAAGCGTGTTTACCGTCGTGGACATCTTCTCGCTGGAGGTGACCACCGGGCCAAACCACTGCTCCAGGGTCTGCTTGAGATCCCGCAGCCCGCCAAACCCAAGCGCCTGAATGGCACGCACCACGGTGGCGTCCGAGGTGTGTAGCACAGCGGCAATCTCCATTGCCGTCTGCTCCATAACCGCTTCACGATTTTCATTGATATAGCTCGCCACCTGCAGCAGGCGCGGCGTCAGCTGGTGCGCCCGCGAGCGGAGGCGGTCGCCGTAGACATCAATTTTTCGGATCATCGTGCGGCCTCCGGCAGCGGACGGCCCGCTATCTGCGACTGCACCTGCGCGGCCATCAGCCCCAGCGAGGCAAATGAATTTGAGATCGCTTCCTCGCGGGAGATGAGCACGTAATGCCCGGTTCGGCAGGCGTTGAGAAACTGACACCAGCCCGGCATCACCGCATCCATCGCCGCCAGCTCGTCCTGCGGTTTTCCGCCGGTGTCCCCGCGCCAGGTTGCAAAGACAAAATCAGCATCCAGCTCCGGCAGACGCTCGGCGCTGACGTCGATGCGCCCGCCCTCCGGGATGCTCTCAATCAGCGGCGGGAACCTGAACCCTGCGTCGCGCAGCACGCGCCCAAGCGAGTGGTAGCTGTGCATGGCGTTGATTTTGCCCTGATTGGCCTGAATCACCGAGACGGTCAGTTTGCTCGTATCGATGGTCGCCTTTAGCGCCTCGATCTGCTCCTGATAGCGACGCTCCAGAATCTTCAGCCGCGCCTCTGTCCCGGTAAGCTGCGCCAGCTTGCGGTAGATCTCCGGCGCGCCGCCGTCGAGGTGATCGATACTCACCGTCGGGGCAATTTTTTCCAGCTGTTCGACCGGCGTGTTGCGGGTCGGCTCGGTGATGATAAGATCCGGCTTCGCCGCGGCGATGGCTTCAATATCGATATCGGCGGTGCCGATGAATGTGATGTCGGAATTATCAAAATCGATGCCCGTCAGCATGCCGCTGGAGCGCAGAAAATGGCTGCCGTCCGGTCGGGTACGGCCATGGCTGGCAACCGGCGGTACGCCAAGCTCGATCAGCGGAATGGTGATATCCAGGTCGTGCAGGGACACAATCCGCTTCGGGTTAACCGGCACCACCACTTTGCGGTTCAGGTCGTCAGTAAACGTCTGCGTTGGCTCTGCGGCTCCTGCAGCAAAACCCACCAGCACCAGCATTGCAAAAAATACGCGCATTTCTATCCCCTAAAATCGATCCCGACGCTGCCAGAGCAGCAGCAGGAAAAACGGTCCGCCAATCAGTGAAATGATAATTCCCGCCGGCAGCTGCAACGGGAGAAATGCCAGCCGCCCGACGTTATCCGCCAGCATCACCAGCAGCGCGCCCAGTACGGCACTTCCCGTCAGCAGTGCCGTTTGCCCTCCGCGCAGCAGCAGGCGCGCCATGTGCGGGGCAATCAGCCCGACAAAGCCGATACTCCCCACGCAGGAGACGCAGGCCGCGGTGAGCACCACGGGGGCAAACACGCGCAGCAGCGCGAGGCGTGAAGTCCGCACGCCCAGCCCCGTCGCAGTGTGGTTGCCGAGCAAGGCTACGTCTGCGGCGCGCGCGGTAAAGAGCAGCAGCGCAAACGCCGGCACTGTCCAGGCAGCAGCGATGCTGACCAGCGTCCAGCTTGCCGCATGCAGACTCCCCGCCAGCCACAGCATCGCCGTCTGGACGTCGCGCACGTCGGCGGTCGTCATAAAGACCCCCATCGCGGCGGCAAACGCCCATGACACGCCGATGCCGATCAGGATGAATCGCGGGCGCGAGATATCACGCGCCAGCGCCACTACCAGCAGCGCGGTCAGCAGCCCACCGGCCATGCCGATAAGTGGACGCCAGTACGGCCCCAATCCCGGAAACTGAAAAATCAGCAGCAGCACCGCCGCGCTACAGCCCTCTTTCACGCCGATAAGTCCGGGGTCAGCAAGGCCGTTGCGGGTAATGGACTGCATGGCCGCCCCCGCCATGCCGAGCATCGCGCCGCACAGCACCGCCATCAGCAGGCGCGGCAGGCGGATATCCATCACAATGTAATGCGCATCCGCCGTCAGACGTTCAGGATAAAACAGCGCACGTCCGATGGCGGAAGCAGGAATGGGCAGCGAGCCGTGCGTCAGGCCAAAACTTAGCAGCAGTAAAACGGCAAGGGTTAAAACGGTCAGATAGAGCAGCGCCCTCGGGCGAACCAGCGCCGAGAAGGAGGAAAATCGTACTGCCCTCAATCCAGCCCGGTTCATTTGAACATCCTTGACGCCATAAGGATAAAGACCGGCGCGCCGACCAGCGCAGTCATCACGCCGGTTGCCAGCTCATACGGCGTAAACAGCGTGCGGGCGGCGATATCCGCCATCAGCAGAACCAGCGCCCCGCAGAGGGCTGAGAGCGGCACCATCACGCGCAGGTCCACCGATACCAGACGGCGAATCAGCTGCGGCACAACGAGTCCGATAAACCCGATCGGTCCGGCAACTGAAACCGCCGCGCCGCACAGCAGGGCGATGGCCAGCAGCGCGAGCAGGCGCGTTTTCAGCAGCGACACGCCAAGCCCCTGCGCCATTCTGTCCCCCAGCGCCAGCATGTTCAGCGACGGCGACAGCCAGAGCGCCAGCGCAAAACCCACGGCAGCGGCCCCCGCGGCGCTAGCGGTCGTCTCGCCGATGACTCCCGCCACATCCCCCGCAAGCCAGGTCCGCATGGCCAGCAGCGTCTGTTCATCCAGAATCAACACCGTGGCGGTTATCGATGAGGCAAATGCCGACATCGCCACGCCGCATAGCGTGACCTTCATCGGCGTGAGACCGGTACGCCCGGATGAGGAGAACGTTAGCACCAGCAAAAAGAGCGCGGCGGCGCCGGCTGCGGCTATCAGAGGGCGGCCAAACGGCAGCGACAGCCCGAGGGCACTCGTCAGCACCACCGCCAGCGCCGCCCCTGCATTTAGCCCCAGGATATGCGGCTCGCCGAGCGGGTTGCGGATCACTGACTGCAGCAGCACGCCCGCGACGCCGAGCGCCGCGCCCGTCACCAGGGCGGCGCACAGTCGCATCAAGCGCAGCCTGACGATCACGCTATGCTCAAAATTGCGCGGGTCGAAGTGGAAAAATGCGTCTACTACCGTCCGGGGGGCGATAACGCGCGCCCCGATGCTCAGGTGCGCAATCGCGCCTGCCAGAAGCAGCAGCGTAAACAGAATAAAGGCCACAGACGTGCGCATCATGGTTTGTCGACAGCCTGACGGAACGGCATAAAGAACGGCTTGCCGGTCAGCGGGTTAACCGACATATGCACGTCGACATCAAACACCGCTTTGATCAGCTCCGGCGTGCAGGCATCGCCCTCATGAAGTACCCCCTCAACCTTTCCCTGACGTAAAAAGACCAGCGAATCACCGTAGTTCACGGCGAAGTTGAGATCGTGCAGAACCACCACCACGGTGCGCCCGTGCCGGCGCGTCAGCGTGTGCAGCAGTTCGAGGATCTCCACCTGGTAGCGAAGATCGAGATACGTCGTGGGTTCATCCAGCAGGATGTAGGGCGTTTGCTGCGCCAGCACCATGGCAATCCAGCAGCGCTGGCGCTGGCCGCCGGACAGGCTTTCAACCAGATGATGGGCAAACTCTGCCGTTCCGGTCAGGCGTAACGCCTCTTCCACGGCCCGCTCGTCTTCCTCGCTCCACTGGCGCATCACGTTCTGCCAGGGGAAACGTCCGCGCGAGACCAGCTCAAATACGGTTAACCCTTCTGGAAGCAGCGGAGACTGCGGGAGGATCCCGAGCTGGCGGGCGACCGCTTTGGTTGGCTGCGAGTGGATGGCTTTGCCGTCCAGCACCGCGCTGCCGCCGAGCGGCTGAAGCAGCCGCGCGAGGGTACTTAACAGCGTCGATTTTCCGCAGCCGTTTGCGCCCACCAGAACAGTCATTTTCTGCTGGGGGATCGCAAGGGAGATATCATCAACGATGATTTTTTTCTGGTAACCCGCGGAGAGGTTCTCAAGAACCAGTCCCGGCTTTTTGATGTAGTGAGCCACGTGAACGCCAACGTAAGAAAAAAAACCAACAAATAAAAATAAAACTCATTCTCTTTTGTGAGTTTGCCGCCGCGCCATGTAGTAGTCAAGCGAAGATACACCCTGTAAACCCCAGGGATAACTGAGCATCGCTGCACAAATTAAAATTCATTTTTATCAACTATTTTCAATGCCTTAAACAAGAAACCAACGCGTATTAGCCAGAGAGAAACCTCTGTAGCGAAATTTTTATTTATTCCATTTACTACTACATTCCCTCATGCTTGAATGATTCTCAATTACAAGTCCGATGCCGTAGAGGCTAACGGACAGACCGTAAGGGCAATGACTCACACATTCTTCCGCGAGCATTTCATCGCAGGATATTTTGGGAAAACAGATGTAATGGCTAAGTTCACACCTTCATTCGCCGGGGTAAAAGGGCGCGCGCTCTTTTCACTCCTGTTCATGGCACCTCTGGTGCACGCAGCAGCAAAAGACGGTGAGACGCTTACCGTCACTGCCGACCCTTACGCTTCCACCGACGCCACCAGCGGCTATCAGCCCCTGAACACCTCCACCGCCACGCTGACCAACATGCCGATGCTGGACATCCCGCAGGTGGTCAATACCGTCAGCGATAAAGTGCTGGAAGACCAAAACGCGACCACGCTCGACGAGGCGCTGTATAACGTCAGCAACGTGGTGCAGACCAACACCCTGGGCGGCACGCAGGATGCCTTCGTGCGCCGTGGCTTCGGCGCAAACCGCGATGGCTCGATCATGACCAACGGCCTGCGCACCGTGCTGCCGCGCAGCTTCAATGCCGCAACCGAGCGCGTGGAGGTGCTAAAAGGCCCGGCCTCGACCCTTTACGGTATTCTCGACCCCGGCGGCCTGATTAACGTAGTGACCAAACGCCCGGAGAAAACCTTCGGCGGCTCGATTTCTGCCACATCAACCAGCTTTGGCGGCGGTACCGGACAGTTTGACGTCACCGGTCCGATTGAAGGTACGCGTCTGGCCTATCGCCTGACGGGGGAGTATCAGGACGAGGATTACTGGCGTAATTACGGCACCGAACGCAGCACCTTTATCGCCCCGTCTTTGACCTGGTTCGGCGATGATGCCACCGTGACCGTGCTCTATTCGCATCGCGACTATAAAACGCCGTTCGATCGCGGAACGATCTTCGATCTCAACACCAAAAAGGCCGTCGACGTCGATCGCAAAACCCGCTTTGATGAGCCATTTAACGTGACCGACGGTCAGTCCGACCTCGCTCAGCTTAACGCGGAGTATCGCCTTAACAGCCAGTGGACCGCGAAGTTCGACTACAGCTACAGCCAGGATAAGTACAGCGATAACCAGGCTCGCGTGATGGCCTACGATTCAAAAACCGGCAACCTGACCCGCCGCGTGGATGCGACCCAGGGTTCGACCCAGCGTATGCACACAACGCGGGCAGATTTGCAGGGGAACGTGGACATCGCGGGCTTTTACAATGAGATCCTGACCGGCGTGTCGTATGAGAAGTACGATCTGCTGCGTACGGACATGATCCGTTGTAAGAACGTTAAGGATTTCAATATTTACAACCCGAGCTACGGCAGCCTCGGCAAGTGCACCACCGTCTCGGCATCCGACAGCGATCAAACCATCAAGCAGGAGAGCTACTCCGCCTACGCGCAGGACGCGCTGTACCTGACCGATAAATGGATCGCCGTTGCCGGACTGCGCTACCAGTATTACACCCAGTACGCGGGCAAAGGCCGTCCGTTTAACGTCAACACCGACAGCCGCGACGACCAGTGGACGCCGAAGCTGGGCCTGGTATACAAGCTCACGCCGGCAGTCTCCCTGTTTGCTAACTATTCCCAGACGTTTATGCCGCAGTCGTCCATTGCGAGCTACATCGGCGACCTGCCGCCGGAAACGTCGAACGCGTATGAAATAGGCGCTAAATTCGACCTGTTCGACGGCATTACTGCCAACATCGCGCTGTTTGATATCCACAAGCGCAACGTGCTGTACACCGAGAGCATCGGTGATGAAACCGTCGCCAAAACCGCGGGCCGCGTGCGCTCGCAGGGTGTCGAAGTGGATCTCGCCGGATCGCTGACAGAGAACACCAACATTATCGCCAGCTACGGCTATACCGATGCGAAGGTGCTGGAAGACCCGGACTACGCGGGCAAACCGCTGCCGAACGTGCCGCGCCATACCGGCTCCCTGTTCCTGACGTACGATATTCACAATGCGTTTGCCGGGAATACGCTGACAATTGGCGGCGGCGGGCACGGCGTGAGCCGTCGTTCAGCGACTAACGGTGCGGATTATTATCTGCCGGGCTATTTCGTAGCGGATGCATTTGCGGCGTACAAAATGAAGCTGCAATATCCGGTGACGCTACAGGTGAACGTGAAAAACCTGTTTGATAAGACCTACTACACGTCGTCGATTGCGACCAATAACCTGGGCAACCAGATTGGCGACCCGCGTGAAGTGCAGTTTACGGTGAAGATGGAGTTTTGACGTCAGTGCGAGGCGTTCCCCTCACCCTAACCCTCTCCCCAGAGGGGCGAGGGGATCGATCGTAGGCCCGGTAAGCGCAGCGCCACCGGGCAAAAAAAAGCCCTGCATCGCAGGGCTTTTTCAGCATCAGGCCTCTATATCCGCCATATCGCCTTTCTCCTGCAGCCAGTTACGTCGGTCTTCCGAACGTTTCTTGGCAAGGAGCATATCCATTACGGCATTAGTTTGCTGTTCGTCTTCGTCGCTGATGGTCAGCTGCACCAGACGGCGGGTGTTCGGATCCAACGTCGTTTCGCGAAGCTGCATCGGGTTCATCTCGCCCAGCCCTTTAAAGCGCTGCACGTTCGGTTTGCCCTTCTTGCGCTTCAGCTGTTCCAGCACGCCCGCTTTCTCTTCTTCCGTCAGCGCATAGTAGACTTCTTTGCCAAGGTCGATACGGTACAGCGGCGGCAGCGCCACGTGGACGTGACCGTTTTTCACCAGCGTGCGGAAGTGCTTCACGAACAGCGCGCACAGCAGCGTGGCGATGTGCAGACCATCGGAGTCCGCATCCGCGAGAATGCAGATCTTGCCGTAGCGCAGCTGGCTCAGATCGTCGCTGTCCGGATCGATGCCGATCGCCACCGAGATATCGTGTACTTCCTGCGAGGCCAGCACTTCATCAGACGAGACTTCCCAGGTGTTGAGGATCTTACCCTTGAGCGGCATGATCGCCTGATACTCACGATCGCGCGCCTGCTTGGCCGATCCGCCCGCCGAGTCCCCTTCCACCAGGAAAAGCTCGGTGCGGTTGAGATCCTGGGCGGTACAGTCCGCCAGCTTGCCCGGCAGCGCGGGGCCGCTGGTCAGCTTTTTACGCACCACTTTCTTCGCCGCGCGCAGACGACGCTGGGCGCTGGAGATCGCCATTTCAGCCAGCATTTCTGCGGCCTGAACGTTCTGGTTCAGCCACAGGGTAAACGCATCTTTCACCACGCCGGAAACAAACGCCGCACACTGGCGTGACGACAGGCGCTCTTTAGTCTGACCGGCAAACTGCGGATCCTGCATTTTCACGGAAAGCACGTAGGCGCAGCGGTCCCAGATATCTTCTGCGGAAAGCTTCACGCCGCGCGGCAGAATGTTGCGGTATTCGCAGAACTCGCGCATCGCATCCAGCAGACCCTGACGCAGGCCGTTGACGTGCGTCCCCCCGAGCAGCGTTGGGATCAGGTTGACGTAGCTTTCCGTCAGCAGCTCACCGCCTTCAGGTAGCCACAGCAGCGCCCAGTCCACCGCCTCGGTATCACCTTCGAAATTCCCGACGAACGGTTTTTCCGGCAGGGTCGGCAGGCCGTTAACCGCTTCGCACAGGTAGTCGTTCAGACCCTTTTCGTAGCGCCAGCTCTGTTCGGTGTTGTTAACGTGATCTTTAAAGGTGATTTCTACGCCTGGGCACAGCACCGCTTTGGCTTTCAGCAGGTGCGTCAGGCGGGAAACAGAAAAGCGTGGGCTGTCGAAGAAGCTTTCGTCAGGCCAGAAATGGACGCTGGTGCCGGTGTTGCGTTTACCGCACGTCCCGACGACCTGCAAATCCTGCACTTTTTCGCCGTTTTCAAACGCGATGTTATACACCTGGCCGTCGCGACGGACGTTCACTTCCACGCGCTTTGACAGGGCGTTAACCACGGAGATCCCCACGCCGTGCAAGCCGCCAGAGAACTGGTAGTTTTTGTTGGAGAACTTACCGCCCGCATGCAGACGGCAGAGGATCAGCTCAACGGCAGGAACCCCCTCTTCCGGGTGAATATCCACCGGCATGCCGCGGCCATCGTCGATGACTTCCAGCGACTGATCGGCGTGCAGGATAACGTCCACGCGTTTGGCATGACCTGCCAGCGCTTCGTCCACACTGTTATCAATTACTTCCTGGCCCAGGTGGTTTGGGCGCGTCGTATCGGTGTACATCCCCGGGCGGCGGCGAACCGGCTCAAGCCCGGTGAGTACCTCAATGGCATCAGCGTTATAGGTTTGCGTCATGATTTAAGCTAGCAATTCGCATTGATTGTCAGTGGCTGTGCAGTCCAAGAAAATCGACAATCTGGGTGAAATGATCTTCAAAGCCCGTGAAAGCATGGTTTCCGCCCTCTTCTACAGTCTGGCGGCAGGATGCGTAATACGCCACTGCCTGGCGGTAATCCAGCACTTCATCTCCCGTCTGTTGCAGCAGCCAGATAAGATCGGGCGCTTCAAGCGGGTCGACCTGCATAACTTTGAGATCGTAAATATGGCGTGACTCTAGCACATATTGTTGGCCGGTGTAGGGGTTCTCGTTTTCGCCAAGAAAGTCCCTTAACAGCTCAAATGGCCGGACCGCCGGGTTAACGACGACAGCGGGCAACATAAAGCATTGCGACAGCCAGGTGGCGTAGTAGCCGCCGAGGGACGAGCCGACAACGCCAAACGATTCGCCGCCGTGTTCAAGCACAATCGATTCCAGCATTTCTGCCGCGTCCGCCGGATAAGGGGGCAGCTGCGGAATAATCATCTCCACGTGCGGATGATGTTCGCTCAGCCACTGGCGAAACTGCGTCGCCTTTGCGGAACGCGGAGAACTGTTGAACCCGTGCAGATAGAGGAGCGTCGACATCAATAGCCTTCTGAAGCGGTATCCGGGCGGAACTGCGCGCCAGCCAGACGGCACACTTCGGTGGTCAGCGAGCCGTCGGCATGCAGGTCCAGCCAGCGCCAGCCCGGTCCGATGGTGTCCAGCGTGAAGTTAGCGCAATGGGGCTTGAACTGCACGCAGGTGGACGGCGTCGCGAGCAGGCGGCGACCGTTCCAGTCAAGATCCTGTTCCTGGTGAATGTGCCCACACAGCAAATTTTTCACGCGCGGGAATTTCGCCAGCACGCTATCCAGCGCCGCAGAGTTGCGTAAGCTGTGCTGATCAAGCCAGCTACAGCCCGCCGGCAGCGGATGATGATGCAGTAACAGCAGCGTATTACGATTCGGTTCGGCGGCCAGTTTTGTCTCCAGCCAGTCAAGCTGATAGTCGCTCAACTCACCGTGCGGAACGCCAAACACCTGACTGTCGAGGAGCAGAATTTGCCACTGGTCCCCCGTAAAGACACATTTTGCCGGCGAAATCCCCGCCTCCTGAAGCGAACTGTACATGGCGGGCTGAAAATCGTGATTGCCCGGTAGCCAGACGCAAGGCACACTAAAGCTCGCAATTCCTTCGGCGAAATGCTGATAGGCTGCGGAGGATTGATCCTGCGCCAGATCGCCTGTCGCGACGATCAGATCGCATGGCCGCTTTTCAGCATGGATCGCGTCAAGAACCGCCTGATAACTCTCCCAGGTGTTCACGCCCAGAAGCGTCTCATGCTTTTCGGCAAAAAGGTGGGTGTCGGTGATTTGTAATATCCTGACTGGCGCCCCACCAGCAACAGTCAGGTTCAACAGGCTTTCCAAATGGTGTCCTTAGGTAGGTTTATGACGCTAACAAACCGGAATCGCCATTGCTCCATGTGCTAAACAATATCTTAGCCAGTCGGCTAAAAACTGGTTAATTTGATGCTTTTCGTCGCGTTGATGCAACTTTTTATTCGGATAATCATACCGCGCTTTGAAGCGAAAGATCTGCTGGCTTGAACACACTTCAGCGACCATCGCATCATGATAAAGACGTACCGTCATCGACGGCAGGCTCCAGTAGCTGATGCTCGGCGCCGTTTGCTCAATCTCCACCAGCGTAGTGTAGCGCGTTGATTCTGTTATCGTTAACCGATACTGCGCGTTGCTCACCTGATAGCTTACCGTTTCGCCGGGCGCGTCGTTTCGCGGCAGCAGGCGGCGCAGCTGGGCGAAATTGGTTTCGCACAGGCGCATCATTTCTGGGAAGTCAGGTGTATAGCGCTTCATTTTTTCCACTCGTTTCGTAAATTCTGATGATGCAGTTGCAGCCATTGCAAGGCGATGACAGACGCTGCGTTGTCGATTAAACCCTCTTCTACCCATTGGTAAGCCTGCTCCCGACTCACCACATGAACCCGAATATCTTCGTTTTCATCTGCCAGACCGTGGATCCCTTTCGCTGTCGTGGCGTCCACTTCGCCCACCATAATAGATGAGCGTTCCGTTGTTCCCCCCGGACTTGCCAGGTAGCTCAACACCGGTTTCGTCCGACCGATCGCCAGGCCTGCCTCTTCCAGCGCCTCGCGGCGAGCGACGTCTTCGACCGACTCACCCTCCTCGATCATCCCGGCCACCATCTCCAGCAACCACGGCGTTTCGCTGGTATCATACGCCGCAATACGGACCTGCTCGACCAGCACGACTTCATCACGCACTGGGTCAAAGGGTAGCAAGACTGCCGCATGCCCGCGCTCAAAAATTTCGCGTTTGATTTCACCGCTCATTTCACCGTTAAACAGGCGATGCCTGAAACGGTAAAGTTCCATTGAAAAAAAACCGCTATAAAGCGTTTCTCGTGCAATAATTTCTACATCGTTTTTGGCGAAGGTGACAGGCACGTTTTCTGGTTTTTGCATCGGTCGAGTCCTGGTAGCAATGGTGATGAAATTGTGAATTTCAAGGCTGTTTGGCTGCCGTTTGTATGGCTATATGGTAGATTGGAGCAAATTACCGCCAGATGGCACGTTACGCCAACCTTTTGGTGTGGATGATTCTGTTAGAATCGGCAATTATTTTTAATTAGATCAGCGCTAATACTGCTTCACAACAAGGAATGCAAATGAAGAAATTGCTCCCCATCCTTATCGGCCTGAGCCTGACGGGCTTCAGTGCAATGAGCCAGGCAGAGAACCTGTTACAGGTCTACCAGCAGGCACGTCTGGGCAACCCTGATTTACGTAAATCAGCGGCCGATCGTGATGCTGCGTTTGAAAAGATTAACGAAGCACGTAGTCCACTGCTGCCGCAGTTAGGCTTAGGTGCAGATTATACCTACACTAACGGTTTTCGCGATAACAATGGCATCGACTCGAATGCCACCAGCGCCTCTTTACAGCTTACACAGACCCTGTTCGACATGTCCAAATGGCGTGAACTGAGTTTGCAGGAAAAGAGCGCAGGCATTCAGGATGTCACCTATCAGACCGATCAGCAAACGCTGATCCTGAATACCGCGACCGCCTATTTCCAGGTACTGAGCGCGATTGACGCGCTCTCCTATACCGAAGCGCAGAAACAGGCGATTTACCGTCAGTTAGATCAAACCACCCAGCGTTTTAACGTAGGCCTGGTCGCGATCACGGACGTGCAGAACGCCCGTTCACAGTACGATACCGTACTGGCTAACGAAGTGACCGCACGTAACAACCTCGACAACGCACTGGAAGCACTGCGTCAGGTCACCGGTAACTACTATCCTGAGCTGGCCTCTCTGAACGTGGACAGTTTCAAAACGGACAAACCGCAGGCGGTTAATGCTCTGCTGAAAGAAGCGGAAAACCGTAACCTGACCTTATTGCAGGCGCGCCTGAGCCAGGATCTGGCACGCGAGCAGATCCGCCTTGCACAGGATGGTCACCTGCCAACCCTGAGCCTGAGCGCCTCTACCGGCGTATCGGATACCAGCTACAGCGGGTCTAAAACGACGTCTCAGGCCTATGACGACAGCAACGTTGGCCAGAACAAAGTGGGCCTCAGCTTCTCTCTGCCGCTGTACCAGGGCGGGATGGTTAACTCTCAGGTGAAACAGGCGCAGTACAACTTTGTGGGTGCCAGCGAGCAGCTGGAAAGCGCGCACCGCAACGTGGTGCAGACCGTGCGTTCTTCCTTTAACAACGTCAATGCCTCTATCAGTAGCATCAACGCCTACAAACAGGCCGTTGTCTCTGCGCAAAGCTCTCTGGACGCGATGGAAGCAGGCTACTCCGTCGGTACGCGTACCATCGTTGACGTGTTAGACGCAACGACCACGCTGTATAACGCGAAACAGCAGCTTTCCAGCGCACGTTACCAGTACCTGATTAACCAGCTGAACATCAAGCAGGCGCTGGGTACGCTGAACGAGCAGGATCTGCAAATGCTGAACAGTACGCTGGGTAAACCGGTATCCACGTCGCCTGACAGCGTGGCGCCGGAAAATCCAGAGCAGGATGCCGCGGTTGATAACTTCAACGCTAACGGCAGCGCCCCGGTTGCACAGCCAGCGGCAGCGCGCAGCACCTCACCTGCGAGCAGCGGCACGAATCCGTTCCGCAACTAAGTGTGTCATCAGGCCCAGTGCGGCCTGATGCCCTCACCCCAGCCCTCTCCCACAGGGAGAGGGAGCACATTAATCCCCCCCGAACGTAAGCCAACGTAAAGATCCCCCGGATTTCGCCCCTCTTCGCTTCATTTTCAACCACTCATCCTCTATCCTGAGCGTTAATACCCCTGGGTCCTGGAAGACAAATATGAAACGGACAAAAACGATGAATCACGCGTCGTTCCGCAAAAGCTGGAACGCACGCCACCTGACACCTGTCGCGCTGGCGGTCACCGCCGTCTTTATGCTGGCAGGCTGTGAGCAAAGCGACGAAACGGTGTCGCTCTATCAAAACGCTGACGATTGTGCGAGCGCAACCGGTAAAGCCGCCGAGTGTACGACGGCCTATAACAACGCCCTGAAAGAGGCAGAACGTACCGCGCCGAAATATGCCTCACGCGAAGACTGTGTAGCCGAATTCGGCGAAGGCCAGTGCCAGCAGGCTCCTGCTCAGGCAGGTATGGCGCCGGAAAACCAGGCGCAGGCACAGTCCAGCGGTAGCTTCTGGATGCCTCTGATGGCGGGTTATATGATGGGCCGTCTGATGAGCGGCGGCGCGGGCTACCAGCAGCAACCACTGTTTAGTTCTAAAAACCCAAACAGCCCGGCGTACGGTAAATACACCGATGCCACCGGCAAGGGTTACGGTGCTGCAACGCCTGGCCGTACGATGACCGTACCGAAAACCGCGATGGCACCGAAACCAGCCACTACCAGCACCATTACCCGTGGCGGCTTCGGTGAGTCTGTGGCGAAACAAACCACCATGCAGCGTAGTGCGACCGGCTCTTCGACTCGCTCAATGGGCGGCTGATCATGGAACGAGTCAGTATTGTCGAGCGCCCGGACTGGCGCGAAAAAGCCACCGAATACGGTTTCAACTTTCACACCATGTACGGCGAGCCGTACTGGTGTGAAGACGCTTACTATAAGCTCACGCTCGCGCAGGTCGAAAAGCTTGAAGAGGTGACCGCAGAACTGCACCAGATGTGCCTGAAGGTGGTAGAGAAAGTCATCGACAGCGATGAGCTGATGACCAAATTCCGCATTCCGAAGCACACCTGGAGCTTTGTTCGTCAGTCCTGGAAAACGAACCAGCCTTCGCTCTACTCTCGCCTCGATTTGGCATGGGATGGCGTGGGTGAACCGAAGCTTTTAGAAAACAACGCAGATACGCCAACCTCCCTGTACGAAGCCGCGTTCTTCCAGTGGATCTGGCTGGAAGATCAGGCGAATGCCGGAAACTTGCCGGAAGGCAGCGACCAGTTCAACAGCCTTCAGGAAAAACTGATTGAGCGTTTCGCCGAACTGCGAGAACAGCACGGTTTCAACCTGTTGCACCTCGCCTGCTGTCGCGATACCGAAGAAGATCGCGGTACGGTTCAGTATTTGCAGGACTGCGCAGCCGAAGCGGAAGTGGCGACGGAATTCCTCTATATCGAAGAGATCGGTTTAGGTGAAAAAGGTCAGTTTACGGACACGCAGGATCAGGTGATCAGCAACCTGTTCAAGCTCTACCCGTGGGAATACATGCTGCGCGAAATGTTTTCTACCAAGCTGGAAGACGCCGGTGTGCGCTGGCTGGAACCAGCCTGGAAGAGCATTATCTCCAATAAAGCCCTGCTGCCGATGCTGTGGGAGATGTTCCCGAACCACCCGAACCTGCTGCCTGCTTACTTTGCCGAAGATGATTTCCCGCCAATGGAGAAATACGTCGTTAAGCCAATCTTCTCCCGTGAAGGCGCGAACGTCTCGATTATCGAAAACGGTAAAACGCTGGAAGCGGTTGAAGGGCCGTACGGTGAGGAAGGGATGATCGTCCAGGCGTTTTATCAACTGCCGAAGTTTGGCGACAGCTATACGCTGATCGGCAGCTGGCTTATTAACGATCAGCCTGCCGGGATTGGCATTCGCGAAGATCGCGCGCTGATTACGCAGGATCTGTCGCGTTTCTACCCGCATATTTTTATTGAATAAGACTTGCCGGGTGGCGGCTTCGCCTTACCCGGCCTACATGTCGAGCGTAGGCCCGGTAAGCGCAGCGCCACCGGGCATGTTTTACCCCACCTGCACCGACAGCATACTCAAGCTCCCCATCTCAATACCGTCGACCGGTGTTGTAATAACCTCCTGACCGTCCCATGCGCCTAATACATACAGCAATGGCAAGAAGTGTTCCGGCGTCGGGTTAGAGAGCGAACCGCCGTCGTGATCCAGATAGTTCACCAAAGGGTGCCGTTCGACCGGCCCTTGCCAGGTCAGGTTGTCTTTTACATAGTCATTAAAGGCTGTTGCCCAAGGGTACGGCGTATTTTCACCGTGCCAGCGTACCGTACGCAGATTGTGTACCACGTTGCCACTGGCAATCAGCATGATGTCCTCATCACGAAGCGAAGCCAGCTTACGCCCCATCTCCATGTGCCAGGCAGCCGGTTTGGTGCTGTCGATACTCAGTTGCACCATCGGGATATCCGCATCAGGATACATCTTAATCAGCACGCCCCACGAGCCATGGTCAAAGCCCCAGGCTTCTTTGTCCAGCGCAACCGGAACAGGGGCGAGCAGATCAACCAGCCGCTGCGCCAGCTCAGGCGAACCGGGGGCCGGATAATGCGTATCGTATAGCGCCTGCGGAAAACCGCCAAAATCATGGATCGTTTTTGGCGCTTCCATGGCCGTCACGCCGGTACCCCGGGTAAACCAGTGCGCAGAGACCACCACAATTGCCTTCGGACGCGGTAACGTCTTACCCAGCTGACGCCAGGCGCGGGTATAGACGTTATCTTCCAGAACGTTCATGGGGCTGCCATGGCCTAAAAACAGTGCTGGCATACGAGAAGGAGACATGGTGATATCCTTAGAGGAAGTGACAAAGTGATGGGCCTACATTACGCGCATTCAGGTGAAGATGAACGTAGATAACCGTGAAGATCATCATCAGGAAATTTGAATGCCAGATATCGCTTAAGGAGAATGCATGTCAGTACCTTTGATTTTGACCTTACTTGCGGGCGCCGCGACCTTTATCGGTGCGTTCCTTGGGGTACTCGGTCAAAAACCCTCTAATCGCCTGCTGGCCTTCTCGCTGGGTTTCGCCGCCGGGATCATGCTGCTTATCTCGCTGATGGAGATGCTGCCCGCCGCGCTTCACGCCGAAGGGATGTCGCCTGTTCTGGGCTATGGCATGTTTATCATTGGCCTGCTGGGTTATTTTGCACTCGACCGTATCCTTCCTCACGCGCACCCGCAGGATCTAATGCAAAAAAGCGTTGCCCCCATCCCTGGCAATATCAAACGCACGGCCATTCTGCTGACGCTGGGTATCAGCCTGCATAACTTTCCGGAAGGTATCGCCACCTATGTCACGGCCAGCAGCAACCTGGAAATGGGTTTTGGTGTCGCGCTGGCCGTTGCTTTGCACAATATTCCTGAAGGACTTGCCGTTGCCGGGCCCGTTTATGCCGCCACGGGTTCAAAACGTACAGCTGTCTTTTGGGCGGGTATCTCCGGGATGGCTGAAATTCTCGGCGGCGTGCTGGCGTGGCTGATCCTCGGTAGCCTCGTATCCCCGGTTGTAATGGCTGCAATTATGGCTGCCGTGGCCGGAATTATGGTCGCGCTCTCTGTCGATGAGCTGATGCCGCTGGCAAAAGAGATCGATCCCAACAATAACCCAAGCTACGGCGTGCTGTGTGGAATGTCAGTGATGGGGATGAGTCTGGTTCTGCTACAAACGGCAGGTATTGGTTAAGAATTAATGCCTCCGTTTCATACGGAGGCATTATACTATTCAAAATAACAATCCTATATATTTACCCTATAATAACCCACCAAATATAAACCCATTAGAATTTCAAAAAAAGGCGTCTCTTAAGATAGCCTGAAAATATTAATTAAAAGCACCTACAAATATATTTAAGTCACGTTAATCGCGTATTCCCACCCCAATCCGTATACTTTGCAAGTATTCTGAAATTAATATTCACATTATGAATCACTCTGAAAAAGGATATTTCCATGTATATGGGTAAGAAATTACTGTTAGCAGCGGCTATGGCTGGCATTGTGTCGGGTTCTGCTTTTGCTGAAGATCAAGGCTCTGGCAAAATCAAATTCAAAGGTGTTGTTATTGACGCACCGTGCAGCATCGCACCAGACAGCGTTGATAAAGAAGTCGATCTGGGTGAAGTGACTACGGCCGTTATCAACGCCAACAAAAAATCCACGCCGGTTCCGGTCGATATTAATCTGGAAAACTGCCAGCTTGACGATCCGGCAGACGAAACCGACACGCCAATTACCAAAGTGGATGTCACCTTCACCAGCGCAGCGACAGACGCGACAGACACCAGCCTGATGAGTAACACCTATGCAAGTGGTGCGCAGAACGTGGGTGTACGTCTGCTGGATAATGCGGAGGCTGCTATCACGCTGGGAGAATCCAACGAGGTTGAGTTGCTGGCAGGATCAACCACCCAGACGCTGCATTTCAAAGCGGTTATGGAAGTCCCCACGGGTAAAACTGCGACGGCAGGCCAGGTTGAAGCCACGGCTAACTACGTCCTGTTGTACAAATAATTCTGTTACGTAACAGTATTAGCCGACTGGTAATTCATGCCGGTCGGCATCCTTTATATATTCGAGTAACAGGATGATGACATACAAATTACAATGGATAATCATCATTGCATCCCTGTTAATGACGAGACTTACCTCTGCCACTGAATTTAATATAAACGCCATCGATAAAGATCAGCGCGGCAGCGTCGATTTATCACGTTTTAAAGATCAAATATCGGTTACGCCGGGAAGCTATTTCGTTACGGTTTCAGTTAATGATATTCCGCTGGCAAATGGCTGGCTCCTTCGCTGGAGAGAAATAAATAACGCGGTTCAGGTGTGTATTCCTCCCGAACTGGCCGATACATTTGCGTTACAGGATGAGGTTCGTCACGCTTTGCCAGAAAAAGAGGGATGCGTTGATTTCGCCGCCAGACCAGACATCAGATTTACGTTTGAGCAAGATAGCCAATCCCTGAATGTGACGATCCCCCAGGCATGGCTGCAATACCGTGCGGTGGACTGGATGCCGCCATCCACCTGGGACAACGGCGTGCCGGGCGTACTACTGGATTACAATCTTTTTGCCAGCCATTATCAGCCCAATAGCGGCAGCAGCAATAACAACGCCAATACCTATGGCACCGTCGGTGCGAACATGGGCGCGTGGCGCCTGCGAAGCGATTACCAGTACACGCGAAGCGATACTGAAGCAGGCTCAGAGCAGGATGGCCGTTTTTCACGCGTATATATGTTCCGCCCTCTGCCCTCAATCGGAGCGAAACTGACGCTGGGTGAAACGGATTTCCAGTCCGCAATTTTTGACGCCTTTACCTATACCGGCGCATCGCTTATCAGCGAAGAACGTATGCTGCCATGGTCGCTGCGCGGCTATGCCCCGCAGATTACCGGGATAGCGCAAACCAACGCCACGGTGACCGTAAGCCTTGCCGATCGCGTGATTTACCAAAGTAAAGTGCCACCAGGCCCGTTTGTTATTCAGGATCTTAACCAGTCGGTTCAGGGCACGCTGGACGTCAAAGTCACGGAAGAGGACGGCCGCGTCAGCACCTTCCAGGTCTCTGCCGAGTCCGTGCCGTTTTTAACGCGCAAGGGTCAGGTTCGCTACAAGTTCGCGGCGGGTAAAGCGCGCCAGGGTGCCTCCCATAACGTTGAAGATAACGCCTTCATGAGCGGCGAATTTTCCTGGGGCATGCTGTCACACACCTCCCTGTATGGCGGCACGCTGACTGATGGCGACGGTTATCGTTCCGTCGCTGCCGGGATCGGCCAGAATATGGCCTGGCTGGGGGCGCTCTCTTTTGACGTCACGCAGGCCACCAGCCAGCTGCCACACCAGCGCAGTCAGACGGGTTACAGCTATCGCATTAACTACAGCAAGCGTTTCGATACCACCGGCAGTCAGCTTACGCTTGCCAGCTACCGCTACTCAGACCCCCAGTTTTTGAGCTACGCCCGCTACCTTGATTATGACGACGGTGACCGCCAGTCGGAGAAACAAACCCTGAGCGTGACGGCAAGCCAGTACATTTCGGCGTTATCCCTGAACCTGTACGTCAACATGCTGCGTCAGACATGGTGGAATGATTCACCTTCCACGACCGGCAGCATCACGGCGGGCTACAACTTTGATATGGGCCGCTGGAAGAACCTCGGCGTAACCCTGTCCTGGAGTAAAACGCATTACGATGAGGAAGACGAAAGTGACGATACTCAGTTCTATCTCTCGCTCAGCGTACCGCTCGATCCCGACCATCGTCTTAACTATGACCTGCGTAACAGCGACACGCTGAGTCATAACGTGTCGTGGTATGACACGTCGGATCGCAATAATACCTGGGGCGTTTCCGCAGGCGCGGAGAGCGGAAAGCCAGATTCCGGCGCGCAGGTCAGCGGGAATTATCAGCATTATTCTACGTACGGCGATCTCAATCTCTCAGGCAGCTATAAAGCTGACGAATATAACTCCCTCAGCGCGAGCTGGAGTGGTTCCTTCACCTCAACGGCGAAAGGCGCCGCGCTGCACCGGCGAAGCTACGGTAATGAACCTCGTGTGATGGTCAGCACCGACGGGGTAGGCAATATCCCGCTGAACATGTCGCGAGATGAGACCAACCGTTTTGGCATCGGCGTTTTACCGTCATTCTCCAGCTATTCCCCCTCCAGCGTGCAGGTCAATCTGAACAACCTCCCTGATGGCGTGGACGTAGACAACCGCGTCGTGACCTCAACCTGGACTGAGGGAGCCATTGGTTATCGTCAGATTGCCACGCGCGCAGGTAAGGACGTGACAGGCGTTCTGCGAATGTCATCAGGAGCGCCACCTCTCGGGGCGATTGTTCGCCTGGAAGCAAGCAATTTGCAGGTTGGGATGGTGGCCGATGAAGGCCGCGTCTGGCTGGCCGCCGTTGAGCCAGAACAGCAGTTTCGCGTGACATGGGGCGACAACCAACAGTGTCGCTTCTCGTTACCTTCTCACTTAGAAAACAGTATGCAGTTGATACTGCCGTGTCAGTAAGAAATCATCATGAAATTAACGCCGTTTAAAAGCCTGTGCCTGATGCTAACCAGCACAGCATTTGCTACCCACGCAGCCATTAATCTGGACCGCACGCGCATTGTTTTTCCAGAAAGCGACAAGGCCAGCAGCCTGAAAGTGGACAATCAGAGCAAGGTGCTGCCTTATCTGGCGCTCTCCTGGATTGAAGATGAAAAGGGACAAAAAGAAGATACGCACTTTATGGCGCTTCCCCCCATTCAACGTATCGAAGCGGGCACCTCGTCGCAGATAAGGATTGTTAAACAAGCCACTACTCGCCAGCTGCCAGGAGACAGGGAATCGCTGTTTTATTTCAACCTGCGTGAAGTACCGCCAAAAAACACCAGCGCCAGCGAGGAGCGCAGCGTGATGCAGGTAGCAATGCAGAGCCGAATTAAGCTGTTCTGGCGTCCAGAAGCGATTAGCAAAAAATCCGGCGAACTGACTGAAATGCGAATGGAAATTTCCGCCAACGCGGATGGGCTCACGGTCCACAACCCTACGCCGTACTACATCACGCTGGCGTGGCTGAGCAAAAATGCTAAAACCATGCTGCCGGGTTTTGACAGTCTGATGATTGCGCCTTTCGCCACGGCAACCGCGTCTACCGGCGATTACCACGGTAGTTATTACAGCATCGGCTATATCGACGATTACGGTGCCCTGAAAAAAGTCGACGTGCAGTGCACCGGAACGGCGCAATGTAAACTTACCGAACGGAAAATCGATAAAGATGCGAAAGCTCGCTAGTGTCCTGCTTACATTGCTGCTTTCAGCGCTGCCTTTGGAAGATGCCATGGCGCTTAACTGTTATCTGGGTGGCTCTGGCGGTTCCGTCGAGGAGACAAAAACGATCTCCCCCTTTGCCATACCCAGCAACGCCCAAATTGGCCAAAAAATATGGGAGTCTGATGACATTAAGATTCCGGTGACGTGTGATAACAACGTCTCGAGCAATTTTAAGCCGGAAGATGTCTTTGCCTGGGTAAATCCTTATCCTGCCGCAACCGATCCCTATTATGAGCTGGGCGTCACCTATGAAGGTATAGATTACGATGCTACAGGTCAGCCCAACGGCGTGGATACCCGCCAGTGTCTGGACAACAATAACATCACTATTTACACCCCTGCTCAAATCCGCCAGATGGGGTGGGAGAATCGCATTTGCTCTGGTAATCCGGATGATATCCATATTTCGCGCACGTTCGTCGCCCGATTACGACTTTTCGTGAGAATAAAGGCTGTGCCGCCGCATGGCTATGTCAGTTCGCTCAGCGATTACATCGTTGTGCAATTTGACGGTAAGGGTGGCGTTAATCAGATGGCCGACGCGAAGAACCTGAAGTATCACATCAACGGGCTGCAAAACATTACGGTACTTGATTGCGGGGCGACGTTTAGCATTTACCCTGAGAATCAGGAGATCGACTTCGGCACCTTCAGTGCGCGCGACATTGTGAATCAGCAGAAGCGTATTCGCATGTTTTCAATACGAACCACCAAAGTGCAGGATGCCCAGTGCTCGGACGGATTTAAGATGGACTCGTCATTTTACACAACCGAAACGCTCAGCGCAGACGACACCGCGGTACTAATAGGGAATGGGTTAAAGCTGCGTATTCTTAACGGAACGGAGCCTTACACATTCAACCAGTACAAGGAATACGCCGATTTTACGGGCGATATGATGAATCTTGAGCAAAACTACACGGCTGAACTTTCGCGGGATGAAGGAAAAGCGATTCAGTCCGGGCCGTTTGAAACCGTGGTACTGTTCAAAATTAACTACCACTAGAAACAAAAAAGCCGGGTTTCCCCGGCTTTTTCACATCAGCATGTTCAGCTGGCTTTACGCTCATGCGCCCGGCGGTATTCAACCAGGTCTTCAATCGTCACCACTGGCATATTGTGCAGACGCGCAAAGGTGATGCACTCCGGCGCGCGCGCCATGGTGCCATCATCGTTGGTCAGTTCGCACAGCACGCCTGCGGGTTTGAAGCCAGCCAGCGTCACCAGATCGATGGTCGCTTCGGTATGACCACCACGGGTCAGCACGCCGCCCGGCTGCGCGCGCAGCGGGAAGACATGACCAGGGCGGTGCAGATCGGAGGGTTTTGCACCATCAGCAATCGCTGCACGCACGGTAGTCAGGCGGTCAGCCGCCGACACCCCGGTGGTGACGCCATGTGCCGCTTCAATGGTCACGGTGAAGCCGGTACCAAAGGCGCTGGTGTTGTTTTCAACCATCATCGGCAGATCAAGCTGCTGGCGACGGTCTTCGGTGATGCACAGGCATACGATGCCGCTACCGTGACGGATGGTCAGCGCCATCTGCTCAACGGTCATGTTCTCGGCGGCAAAAATCATGTCGCCTTCGTTTTCACGGTTTTCATCGTCAAGCACCATCACACCGCGGCCTTCGCGCAGTGCATCCAGTGCATGTTCAACACGTTGAGTTGAAGTGCCAAAAGAGGAAAGTAGCGTCTGATTCATGGTAAAAAAACCTCATTAACTTTATGGTTACCAGAATCAGGGCAGTCTTAGGAGCGCCGTACAAGCGGCAAAAAAATAACGTGAGCGGGCCTTGCCCGACTGGATCGTTACTCTCTCCCATCCGGACTCTAACCGTCGGCCCCGGAATTACACCGGATCTGCTGACCTTTGAGAATTCACCCAAAGCGCTCGCGGGCTTTCAGCGTTAAGCTGATTTACCGCCGGTGGGGAATTTCGCCCCGCCCTGAGAATAAGCGAGATAACTATAACGCTATTGATTACCCTGGGCAATGCATAAGCTTCAAACAATTTTGTTTAACCCGCGGCATGACGCGCTACAATAGGCACTAACACCTTTTCATCAAGGGAAACGACAATGATTGACCCAAAGAAAATTGAGCAGATCGCGCGTCAGGTTCATGAGTCCATGCCGAAAGGTATTCGTGAGTTTGGTGATGACGTTGAGAAGAAAATTCGCCAGACGTTGCAGGCACAGTTGGTTCGCCTTGATTTAGTCAGCCGCGAAGAGTTTGACGTGCAGACGCAGGTGCTGCTGCGCACCCGCGAGAAGCTGGCGCTGCTGGAACAGCGTCTGAGCGAGCTGGAGAGCCGCAATGCGCCGGAAGAGGTGAAGCCAGCGCCAGCTATTCCACCGGTGGATGACCAGGCATAGTGCGGTCTGTTGTGCCCGGTGACGGCTACGCCTTACCGGGCCTACATGAACGCGTAGGTCGGGTAAGGCGCAGCCGCCACCCGACATAAAAAAACGGGCCAACTGGCCCGTTTTTTACTGACTGTCTTTCTGGATCTTCTTAATGATGTTGGTGGTTGAACACCCGTCCTCAAAGTTGAGCACCATCACTTCACCGCCATTCGCCCAGACCTCTTCGCTACCTGCGATTTGCTCTGGTTTGTAATCACCGCCCTTCACCAGCAGGTCAGGCAGAATTCCGGCAATCAGGCGCTGCGGAGTGTCTTCTTCAAATGAGACCACCCAGTCCACCGCTTCCAGCGCGCCGAGCACTATCATGCGCTGCTCCAGCGGGTTCACCGGACGCGTTTCACCCTTCAGTCGTTTGGTTGAGGCATCGCTGTTGACCGCCACAATCAGGCGGTCGCCCAGCTTGCGCGCATTCGCCAGATACGAGACATGACCCGCATGCAGGATGTCGAACACGCCGTTCGTCATCACCACTTTTTCACCGCGTTTGCGCGCGGCGGCAACGGCCACTTTCAGCTCGTCTTCGGTCATGACGCCAAAGCCGGTATCCGCACGCCCACGCACCGCATTTTCCAGCTCGATTGGCGAAACGGTGGAGGTTCCGAGTTTACCGACGACCACGCCCGCCGCGGCGTTCGCGAAGTAGCACGCTTCTTCCAGGGAGTTCCCCGCCGCCAGCGTCGCTGCCAGCACGCCGATCACCGTATCACCGGCACCGGTCACGTCGTACACTTCCTGCGCCTGAGTTGGCATATGCAGCGGCGCCTTGCCCGGTTGCAGCAGCGTCATGCCCTGTTCGGAACGGGTCACCAGCAGCGCAGACAGCTCGAAATCAGCGATGATTTTCATGCCGCGCTCAACCAGCTCTTCTTCAGTTTTGCACTTGCCCGCCACCGCTTCGAACTCAGAGAGGTTGGGCGTCAGCAGGGTTGCGCCGCGATAGCGCTCGAAATCGGTGCCTTTCGGGTCGATCAGCACCGGAACGCTGGCTTTGCGCGCCAGCTGGATCATGGTCTGCACGCTCGCCAGCGCACCTTTGGCATAATCAGACAGCACCAGCGCGCCGATATTACCCAGCGCCTGGCTAATACGCTCGTGTAGCGGCTCAGGATCAACGCCTTCGAATCCTTCTTCGAAATCGAGGCGGATCAGCTGCTGGTTACGCGACAGGACGCGAAGCTTGGTGATGGTTGGGTGGGTCGGAACAGAAACGAAGTCGCACTTCACGTTCACGTCCGCCAGCGACTGACTCAGGGCACGCGCCGCATCGTCAATGCCGGTCAGGCCCACCAGACGCGAATGCGCGCCCAGCGAGGCTATGTTCATCGCCACGTTTGCCGCGCCGCCTGGACGCTCTTCAATGGTGTCGACCTTAACTACCGGCACCGGCGCTTCCGGAGAGATACGGCTGGTCGGCCCATACCAGTAGCGATCCAGCATCACATCACCGACAACCATAACTCCAGCACGTTCAAACTCTGGCAGTGTTACTTTCATTCCTGACTCCAGAAAGATTCACAATTTGCGCGCGATAATATCACACTTGTTTTGTTACGCACGGTTCCACCAGCCACTTCTGCCAGCTTGTGGTCACCTGCGCGCGTTCATCGGTGAAACAGTCCAGCGCCACATGGCCCGGCTGTTCCTGTAAGGCCAGATGGTGCAACTCATCACGCAGCGTGGTGTAGGCGCGGGTTAATGCCTGCGCCTCCTGCTCATCCATAATGTCGTTCTGCGCCAGCAGTTCCAGTATGCGCACGTTATCCGACCAGCGGGTCAGCTTCGGCTTATCGTGCGCGTGCAGCAGCACCAGGTACTGAGTGATAAACTCGATATCGGTAATGCCGCCTTCATCGGCTTTAATATCAAAGCGATCGCGATGTTTGTTGCCAAGGTGCGCGCGCATCTTCTCCCGCATTTCCCGCACTTCGGTTTGCAGCGTACTGCCCTCGCGCGGGGTCGTCATGACCGCCTTGCGGATCGCATCGAACTGCGTTTTGAGCTGCGGATCGCCGTATACCACGCGGGCGCGCACCAGCGCCTGATGCTCCCACGTCCAGGCTTCGTTCTTCTGATAGTCGGCGAAAGCCTCCGTCGAGGTGACCAGCATGCCTGCCGCGCCGGACGGGCGCAGACGCGCATCCACTTCATACAGAATGCCGGATGAGGTGCGAGTGCTGAACAGGTGCATGATGCGCTGGGCCAGGCGCAGGTAGAACTGCCGCCCGTCGATTTCACGCTCACCGTCGGTCATCACGTCAACCGGACAGTCGTGGAGGAAAATCAGATCCAGATCGGAGCTGTAGCCCAGCTCCCAGCCGCCCAGCTTGCCGTAACCCACCACCGCAAAACCGCGGCCTTCACGGTCAGCAAGGTGCTTCGGCTGCCCGTAGCGGGCCACCATCTGCACCCACGCCTGGTGGACCACCGCGTCGATGATCGCTTCCGCCAGCCAGGTTAAGTGATCGCTCACTTTCATTACCGGCAGGGTACCGGCGATATCTGCCGCCGCCACGCGCAACATCTGTGCCTGCTTAAACTGACGCAGCGCCTCAAGCTGTTGCTCTTCGTCCTCTTCCGGCACGCGCAGCAGATACTGACGCAGCTCGTCGCGGTAAGCATCCGTCGCCGTCGGCTGATAGAGCGTATTCGGGTCGAGCAGTTCGTCGAGCAGCAGCGGATAACGCGCCAGCTTGTTCGCCACCATCGGGGAGGCGGCGCAAAGGGAAATCAGATGCTTCAGCGCGCCGGGAAACTCACTTAACAGTTCAAGGTAGGTGGTACGCGTGACGATCCCGCTCAGGAGCGGCATCATGCGCGACAGCGGCACCGGCGCATCCTCGCGGGAGCAGACATCGCTCAGCAGATGCGGCATCAGATGATCCAGCACCTGACGACCGCGCGGGCCAATGGCGCGTTTGTTCAGTTCGAGGCGGAAGTCGGCGATTAACGCCACCACGCGATGGCGGGCATCGTCGCTTAAGTGCGCCAGCACCGGCGTGGTGTCATCTTCCTGAAGCGCGTCCTGCCACAGTTCGCGCCAGTGCTCGGAGAGCGCATCGTCCTGCGATTCACTTTCGTCGTCGCCGATCAGATCGTTAAAGATGCGGCGCACGCCAGCCATATGCGCTTCCAGCCGTTGCGTCAGCGCCGCCCAGTCATCCACCCGCATCCCCCAGGCCAGACGCGCCCGGTTCAGCTCATCGCCCGGTAACGTCTGGGTCTGTTCGTCGTTGATACTTTGCAGCAGATTTTCCAGACGACGCAGGAAGAGATAAGCGTCACACAGCGTTTGCGCGTCGCCTTCCGGCAGCAGATGCAGCTGATCGATAGCGCTGAGCGTTGGCAGCAGCGAACGGGATTGCAGAGAAGGTTCGCGCCCGCCGCGTATCAGCTGGAAGACCTGGACGATAAATTCGATCTCACGAATGCCGCCCGCGCCGAGCTTGATGTTGTCCTTCAGGCCACGGCGACGCACCTCGCGGGCAATCATCCCTTTCATATTTCGCAGGGACTGGATAACGCTAAAGTCGATGTAGCGGCGGAACACGAACGGGCGCAGCATGGCGCGCAGCTCGTTGGCGTAGGCATCGTCGCTGTCGCCCATGATCCGCGCTTTGACCATCGCGTAACGCTCCCAGTCGCGCCCCTGCTCCTGGTAATAATCTTCCAGCGCGGCAAAGCTCAGCACCAGTGGCCCGCTGTCGCCAAACGGACGCAGACGCATGTCCACGCGGTAGACAAAACCATCCTGGGTGGGCTGATCCAGCGCCTTAATCAGCCGCTGGCCGAGGCGGGTAAAGAACTGGGCGTTGTCCAGCTCGCGACGACCGCCGCGCGTGGAGCCGTTCTCCGGCCAGGCAAAAATCAGATCGATGTCTGAGGAGAAATTGAGCTCGCAGCCGCCCAGCTTGCCCATCCCCAGAATCAACAGCGGTTGCGGAACCCCGTCTTCGCTGCACGGCGTGCCCCACTCTTTACAGCAGGCGGCGTAGAGCCAGTCCCGCGCGGCGACAATCAACGTCTGCGCCAGCTCGCTCAACTGCTGCAAGGTACTCTCTTCGCTCACCAGCTCCAGCGCCTGCGCCCAGGCAATGCGTACCATCACCCGGCGGCGGAACTGACGCAGTACGCGCATCAGCGTGGCTTCGTCTGCCACCTCTGCCAGCGCGGTTTGCAGCCAGCCAGCATAATGCCGCCACTCGTCAGCCTGCGGCGGCGCGCTTTCCAGCTCTGCCAGCCAGTCCGGGTTGGCGCTGACGCTCTCCTGCACAAAATCACTGAACGTGAGCACGCTTTTCGCCTGCTCGCTTAACGATGACGCGGGTAACGACTCAGGCAGGCGTTCGCAAACGGTCTGCCAGTGCTGCTGTAACTGCGAAGAAAGCGGCATATCAGGGGTTCCTTGCCAGAATTAACGTTTTCCGCTGTGCAGCCAGTACGGATCCTGCGAAATGGCCTCGTTGCGGAAATGCTCGATCTCAATCTGCTGACGGGTCTCGATGGCATGCTTAAGCCCCTGCCAGTTCTCCAGCCAGGCCTGCGCCTTCACGCCCTCATACGCACCTGACAGCAGCAACATGCTGTCGATGTTACGCGCCAGGCGGGGAAGCTGATCGCCATACTGGTCGCCCAGCGGATGCGCGAAGGTGGTTCGCAGCTCGGCCGCGTGACGGGAGAGGTGGATATCCGCAAAACGTTTGAAGTTTTCCGCGATTTTAGTCTGCCCTTTCGCATCGAGGAAAATGCGCCAGCCGCGCGTCACCAGAAATTCGGTCAACGCCAGTTTCGCGCTGGCGTTTTGCGGGCTGTAGATCGCCGTTTGTGCCGACACGTCAGAAAGCATCAGCGTTTCGGTTTGAGTGAGCAGATCACGTAAGTGAGCACTGGCTTTACGCGGTACAATACCGCCGAACAGCGCCAGGGTGTGACGCACCAGACCCATAGCAGCGAGCACCTGTTTTTTGGCATTTTTCACGTTACGCGCCCACAGCTCCTCGTGGTACTGCCACTGAGAGAGCGCCAGCTCCAGCGCCGCTTCCATGCCCTGCTCAACGGAGGCTTTCGGCACAACGCGCAGAATCGGGGTTTCTCGCAGCACGCGCGGCGCATTCCCGGCGGCCAGGTGATAGCCGCGCGCCGCTTTACTCAGGCTGCCCTGACGCAGGCCAGGCTGGTTTACCAGCTTGCGCGCCAGCTTCAGCACGTCGCTCGCGTCGCCTTCCAGCAGTTCAAGCTCCAGCTCGCAGATCGGCTCCTGCTCTTCACCAGCCTTAATTTCACCCCGATCAAACGCGATCTCAATACGGCTCTTGCCTTCCGTCACCAGCCATTTCTCGCGCCAGAAATCGGTGCTGAACAGCGGTTGCGCCTCTGCCGACAGCGTTGCGGGCAGCGTCCCTTCCGGCCACACTTCCGCCGGAAAACGATCCAGCTCAAGTTCTGGCTTACTGATGTCGATATTGTATTCCGGACGCTGGTGCAAACCGCCCACCACGCGACCGGCGATTTTCATCGTCATCTCGTAGCGCCCGTTCGCACCACGGATGCGCAGGCCCATATCATGGTTGCGCAGCCAGTTGTCCGGCGTTTCGTAATAGATGTTGAGCAGCTGTACGGGTTCATGGTGCTCGCCGGACAGCGTATTCAGATGCTGGCGGAGCGCGTCAGCGCTGTCTTTTTCGACGATAAACTTTAATTCGATCTCTTGTGCCATAGCCTTGTACTTTTGCGTGCGTCACAGACGCGTCGATGAAGGCGAACTTCCTCGCCATTTGTTTGTCAGTACATAGTATTTTGCGCCAAATTGCCACGCAATGAGCAATTTGACGGGCGTAAAAGTTTAAAGCGGTGGAAATCATGACACAGATGATTCCGATTGATGATGAATCCTTTGCGTAGCGACACTGATACCACTACTATCGTTCCACTTTTTATGAAAATAACGACTGATATGCTTAAATTACGCCTGATTGGACTTACTTTACTCGCTTTTAGCGCCGCAACCGCGGTCCACGCTGAAGAGAAACGTTACGTTTCTGATGAACTGAATACCTGGGTACGCAGCGGCCCTGGAGACAATTATCGCCTCGTGGGTACGGTAAATGCCGGCGAGGAAGTGACTCTGCTGCAAACTAACGCAGACACCAATTACGGTCAGGTTCGTGACAGCTCTGGCCGCACCTCATGGATCCCGCTGAAAGAGCTAAGCACAGTGCCAAGCCTGCGCACCCGCGTGCCGGATCTGGAAAATCAGGTGAAAACCCTGACCGATAAGCTGAACAACATTGACGGTACCTGGAACCAGCGCACCGCAGAGATGCAGCAGAAAGTGGCGCAAAGCGACAGCGTGATCGCCGGCCTGAAAGACGAAAATCAGAAGCTGAAAAATGAGCTGATCGTCGCACAGAAGAAAGTAAACGCCGCTAATCTACAGCTGGATGACAAACAACGCACCATCATCATGCAGTGGTTTATGTATGGCGGCGGCGTACTGGGCGTCGGTCTGGTGCTGGGTCTGGTGCTTCCTCACCTTATCCCAAGCCGTAAACGTAAAGACCGCTGGATGAACTAACTCGTCTTCTCTGCCACACTTACGTATCATCTTGCGAAAAGAGAAAACGGGAGTGTTGGCGTGAAGAGTTATCTGGTCGGTGGTGCGGTACGTGATGCGTTATTAGGTCTGCCGGTCAAAGATAAAGACTGGGTCGTGGTCGGTGCCACGCCCGAAGCGATGATTGACGCGGGCTACCAGCAGGTAGGCCGCGATTTTCCTGTGTTCCTCCATCCGAAAAGCCGGGAAGAGTACGCCCTGGCGCGTACCGAACGGAAATCCGGTTCCGGTTATACCGGCTTCACCTGCTATGCCGCGCCGGATGTGACGCTGGAGCAGGACTTACTGCGCCGCGATCTCACCATTAACGCCCTGGCGCAGGACGAAAACGGCCATATTATCGACGTCTACGGCGGCCAGAACGATCTGCGCGACCGTCTTTTACGCCATATTTCCCCCGCCTTTTCTGAAGATCCGTTACGCGTACTGCGCGTGGCGCGTTTTGCCGCCCGTTATGCCCATCTCAGCTTCCGCATCGCCGACGAGACGATGGCGCTGATGACGGCCATGACCGACGCGGGCGAGCTGGAACATCTGACGCCAGAACGCGTCTGGAAAGAGACCGAAAACGCCCTGACTACCCGCAATCCACAGGTCTTTTTCCAGGTTCTGCGCGACTGCGGGGCGCTGAAAGTGCTGTTCCCGGAAATAGACGCGCTGTTTGGCGTGCCCGCCCCGGCGAAATGGCACCCGGAAATTGATACCGGCATTCACACCCTGATGACGCTTAGCATGGCCGCTATGCTCAGCCCTGAAGTGGACGTGCGCTTTTCCACCCTCTGCCATGACCTCGGCAAGGGGTTAACGCCAAAGGAGTTGTGGCCACGCCACCACGGGCACGGTCCGGCTGGCGTAAAGCTGGTTGAAGGGCTTTGCCAGCGCCTGCGCGTGCCGAATGACATTCGCGATCTGGCAAAACTGGTCGCCGAGTTCCACGACCTGATCCACACCTTTCCGATCCTGAAACCCGCCACCATCGTCAGGCTGTTCGATAACATCGACGCCTGGCGCAAGCCGCAGCGCGTGGAGCAAATTGCGCTGACCAGCGAAGCGGACGTGCGCGGCCGTACCGGGTTTGAAGCGTCCGATTATCCGCAGGGTCGTTTGCTGCGCGAGGCGTGGGAAATCGCAAAAGCGGTGCCAACGAAAGAGGTGGTGGAGGCAGGGTTTAAAGGCCCGGAGATCCGCGAAGAGCTGACGAAACGGCGGATTGATGCGGTTGCGGCGTGGAAGGAAAAACGTTGCCCTCAGCCGAAAGACTGAGGGCGGTCGGTCATCAGAAGAAGACCACGTACACGGCAGCCGCGACGATAAAGCGGTAGATCGCGAACGGAATAAACGAGATACGCTTAATCAGTTGCAGGAAGGTTTTGATGGCAATCAGCGCCACGATAAAGGCGGTGATAAAGCCCACGGCGAACATCGGAATGTCGCCTACGGTCAGGAAGCCGATGCTTTTGTAGAGATCCAGTGCGGTGGCGCCCATCATCATCGGTACCGCCAGCAGGAACGAGAACTCAGACGCCGCGTAACGGCTCACGCCCATCAGCATCCCGCCGGAAATGGTTGCCCCTGAACGGGAGAAGCCCGGCCACAACGCCAGACACTGGAAGCAGCCAATCATAAACGCCTGGCGATACGTCATATCGTCCAGACCTTCTGCACGCGGGGTTTTTGGCTTCAGCACTTCGGCGGCAATCAGCAGGAAGCCGCCGACAACCAGCGCGTACATCACGTTAATCGGGTTGAAAAGCGATTTTATGGTGTCGTGGAACACCAGCCCCAGCACCACCGCCGGGATCATCCCCAGCAGAATATGAATCAGCGTCAGGCGCCCCTTGCCCTCTCCTTCACGCTGCGGTAAACGCCCGAAGTGGATGCCGATCAGACCAAACAGACGACGCCAGAACATGACGACCACCGCCAGAATAGAGCCCAGCTGAATCACCACCTCAAACGTCTTTGCGGTATCGCCTTCAAAGCCCAGGAGATGGCCAACGATAATCATATGGCCCGTACTGGACACCGGCAAAAACTCCGTCAATCCTTCGACCACACCCAGAATTGCCGCCACCAGCAGCGAGTGCATATCGCTCATCTATAAACCCCTAAAAAGATATAAAAAAACGGTGTCCCACGCGGACAACCGTGAAAGATACAGCTTTAAGACCGATATAACCTAAAATGGTTTAGCTATTATGACGTTAAATCTTTTCCTTTCAGATTTGTGCCACGCTCAATGATGACGCCCACGTTGGCGGCGCGCGCCACCGCGCCCGGCTTGCTTAGTTTGATGCGCACCCACGGGGAGTTAAATTTGCTCAGTAGCAGGTCCGCTACCTCTTCCGCCACGCGTTCCACCAGCGCAAATCGTTGCCCTTCCACGTGGCCAACTACCGCTTCACTGATGTCGGCGTAGCTCAGACAGTCATTCACATCATCGCTTTTTGCTGACTTGCGGTTATCCCAGCCCATTTCGATATCGAACACCAGTTTCTGCTCGATGGTCTGTTCCCAGTCGTAAACACCAATTGTGGTGATTACCGAAAGTTGCTCTATAAATACAATATCCATCACGACCTGCCTGCTTTTTGGCTAAACCGGATACCACTTCCGGCGAATTATGCGTATTATCCACAGATGCTGAGAATACAGATACATTTTCAAAACGGAACAGCGTTATGAGTGCAATCGCGCCTGGAATGATTATCCTCGCCTACCTTTGCGGCTCAATCTCCAGCGCCATTCTGGTCTGCCGCATCGCCGGGTTGCCTGACCCGCGTGAAAGTGGTTCCGGGAATCCGGGGGCGACCAATGTACTACGAATTGGCGGCAAGGGAGCAGCCGTAGCGGTTTTGATTTTTGATGTTCTGAAAGGAATGCTCCCCGTCTGGGGTGCGTATGCGCTGGGCGTCACACCCTTCTGGCTGGGGCTGATTGCTATCGCCGCCTGCGTCGGCCATATCTGGCCCGTTTTCTTTGGTTTTAAAGGCGGTAAAGGCGTTGCAACCGCGTTTGGCGCGATTGCGCCGATCGGCTGGGATCTCACTGGCGTGATGGCGGGCACCTGGCTGCTGACCATCCTGCTGAGCGGCTATTCATCGCTGGGCGCCATCGTCAGCGCGCTGATCGCTCCGTTTTATGTCTGGTGGTTCAAACCGCAGTTTACCTTCCCGGTATCGATGCTCTCGTGCCTGATCCTGCTGCGTCATCATGACAACATTCAGCGCCTGTGGCGTCGCCAGGAGACCAAGATCTGGACGAAGCTCAAGCGTAAAAAGAAAGACGCTCAGTAAACCGTTCGTTATGCCTTATAACCAAATGTGATTTTTGTCCCCTTCTGCCTGTGGTAACTGTTAGGTACACAACACAACCACATAAAAGAAAATGGCAGAAATCACAGACACAACTCCCCTCCCAACGGCAGGAAACACCCCGGATGGCGACATCAAGTGGGTACGCAGCGCATCGGACGTTTCACGTCTCGTTAATGACGGCTCTCAGGGCCGGGCCAATGCCCGCATCGTGGTCGGTATCGCGCTCGGGGGAATTTTTCTCGATGCCTACGATCTCGGCGCGCTGGCATTCGGCATCAAAGACATCACCCGCGAATTTAACCTGACGCCCGCTGGTACCGGCATGGTGGCTTCAGCCATTACCTTTGGCGCGATTGTCGGGGCGCTGCTTGGCGGCTATCTTACGGATAAAATCGGGCGCTACCGCGTCTTTATGGCCGACATGGTGTTCTTTGTCGTCGCCGCTATCGCCTGTGCGCTGGCTCCGAACGAATATGTGCTGGCGGGCGCGCGCTTTGTGATGGGTCTTGGCGTCGGGATCGACCTTCCCGTGGCGATGGCGTTTCTCAGCGAGTTCGCCAGGCTGAAAGGCCCGGGGAATAAAGCCTCCAGCGTGGCAATGTGGTGCCCCACCTGGTATGCGGCCATCAGCATCTCTTATCTTCTGGTGCTCTTCTTCTACGCCGTGCTGCCGGAAGGCCACAGCGACTGGCTCTGGCGTCTGATCCTTGGCTTCGGCGCGGTGCCCGCGCTGGTGATTATCGCCATCCGCAGCCGCTATATGAGCGAATCCCCGGTCTGGGCGGCGAATCAGGGCAATCTGAAGGAGGCGGCGTCCATCCTGCGGCAGTCGTACAACATTAATGCCCACGTGCCGCAGGATGCGCTTGACCAGCCCGCGCCGGTGGTCAATAAGGCAAAATGGTCGAACTACCTGAATCTGTTCCGTGGTATCTACCTGCGGCGTACCACGCTCGCCACGCTGCTGTCGGTCGTCTCCTCGTTCGCCTATAACGCCGTAGCCTTTGGCCTGCCGGTGATCATTTCCAGCTTCTTTGTGCAGTCGATGCTGACCACCATTCTGATCTCGCTGGCGCTTAACCTGCTGTTTGCGTTTGTCGGCGGGCTGCTGGCAGTGCGCTATGTTCCGCGCTTCGGCGCGTGGCGGATGTCACTGGCGGGTTACGCCTGCCAGCTGGTGGCGCTGCTCGGTCTGGCGCTGATTGGCCGCCCTGACGGGGCCACGGAAGGCGTGGTCGCCGTCGCGATGCTGGCGCTGTTCCTGTTTGGCCAGGGTTTTGGTCCGGGTGCGCATACCATGACGTTTGCCTCCTTGAGCTACCCGACCTCGCTGCGCGGCGTGGGCGTGGGGCTTAACCAGACGCTGATGCGCAGCAGTTCAACGCTGTCACTGTTTCTGTTCCCGCTACTGGTCGCGTCGCTGGATACCGCCGTGTTCTGGGTGATTGCGCTGGCGCCGTTTATCGGCCTGGTATCGCTGCTGGCGATCCGCTGGGAGCCGTCGGGGTATGATGTGGATGCAGAGGATTATCGCTAGCCTTTCTTGCCGGGTGACGCTGCGCTTACCCGGCCTACATTACTGAAACCGGCTCACATGAGCCGGTTTTTTATCCATAAGCGACTCATATGACAGCCTTCATTTCCGCCAGGGCATACTGAAACGTACCCCGATAGTGTGGAAATGGAAGCACCATGTTAGCAACTCAGGTCACTGATAATTCATACAAAGGCTGGCAGGCCACGCTTGCCCTCCAGTTTTGTTATACCCCTGAGAAAACCCTCCTCCATTCCGCGCGTCACACCGGGCCGCTCACCGTTCAGCGCCCGTTTTACCCTGAAGGCGAGACCTGCCATCTTTACCTGCTGCATCCACCAGGCGGGATTGTGGGCGGGGATACGCTGGATATTTCCGTGCGGCTCGACGCCAAAAGCCATGCCCTCATCACCATGCCCGGCGCCAGCAAGTTCTATCGCAGCAGCGGCCCGCTGGCCTGTCTGAATCAGCATTTTTACCTCGACGAAGAGGCCACGCTGGAGTGGCTGCCGCAGGACACCATAATTTTCCCCGGCGCTAACGCCGCGCTGCGTTCCGTCTTCCACCTTAAGGCCACCAGCACGCTGCTGGCGTGGGAGCTGTACTGTCTGGGCCGTCCGGTGATAAACGAATCCTTCAGCCACGGCACGCTGGAGAGCCGCCTTGAGGTGTGGGTGGATGGCGAGCCGCGTTTGATTGAGCGACTGCATCTTAGCGATGGCGATCTGTCGCCCGTCGCAGGCCATCCGTGGGTCGGCACGCTGCTGTTCTACCCGGCCCGGGAAGCACATCTTGATACAGTGCGCGAGCGGCTCGCCCCGCTGGAAAACTTTGGCGGGGCGACGCTCACCGACGACCTGCTGTCGGTGCGTTTTCTCTCCCACGACAACCTCATTTGCCAGCGGGTGATGCGCGATATCTGGCAGTCGCTTCGCCCGCTTTTAACCCCCAAAACCGCCTGTTCGCCGCGTATCTGGCAGACATAAGAGAAACGCTATGGAACTGACTCCCAGAGAAAAAGACAAGCTGTTGCTGTTCACCGCCGCGCTGGTTGCCGAACGCCGCCTCGCGCGCGGGGTAAAGCTCAACTACCCGGAATCGGTCGCGCTGATCAGCGCCTTTATTATGGAAGGCGCACGCGATGGCGAAACCGTCGCCTCGCTGATGGAAGCCGGCCGCCACGTCCTGACGCGCGATCAGGTGATGGAGGGCGTGCCGGAGATGATCCCGGATATCCAGGTGGAAGCCACCTTCCCGGACGGATCCAAGCTCGTCACCGTCCACAATCCGATCGTGTAAGGAGCGCGTGATGATCCCTGGCGAATACCGGATCCAGTCCGGCAACATTGCGCTCAACGTCGGGCGCGAAACCCGAAGTGTGATCGTGGAAAACCACGGCGACAGGCCGATCCAGGTCGGCTCGCATTACCACTTTTACGAGGTCAACCCGGCGTTGAAATTCGATCGCGAAGCCACTCGAGGCTACCGACTCAACATCCCGGCCGGTACTGCCGTGCGCTTCGAGCCCGGCCAGAAGCGGGAAGTGGCGCTGGTGCAGGTGACGGGCGCGCAGCGCATTTTTGGTTTTCGCGGCGAGGTCATGGGCGAGGTGAAACATGGCTGAGATTTCACGCCAGGCGTATGCCGATATGTTCGGCCCCACTACCGGGGATAAAGTGCGGCTGGCCGACAGCGAGCTGTGGATCGAAGTGGAAGACGATCTCACGATCTACGGCGAAGAGGTTAAATTCGGCGGCGGAAAAGTGATCCGCGACGGCATGGGACAGGGGCAGATGACCGCCGACGACTGCGTGGATCTGGTGCTCACCAACGCGCTGATTGTCGATCACTGGGGGATTGTGAAAGCGGATATCGGCATAAAAGATGGGCGGATCTTCGCCGTCGGCAAAGCCGGAAACCCGGACATTCAGCCCGGCGTGACGATCCCGATTGGCGCGGCAACGGAAGTGATCGCCGCCGAAGGGAAGATCGTCACCCCTGGCGGGATCGACACCCATATCCACTGGATCTGTCCGCAGCAGGCGGAAGAGGCGCTGGTCTCCGGCGTCACCACCATGATCGGCGGCGGCACCGGCCCTGCGGCAGGTACAAACGCCACCACCTGCACGCCGGGGCCGTGGTATATCGCCCGCATGTTGCAGGCCGCCGATACGCTGCCGGTGAATATTGGCCTGCTGGGCAAAGGGAACGGTTCAAACCCGGACGCGCTGCGCGAGCAGATCGCGGCTGGCGCCATCGGGCTTAAGATCCACGAAGACTGGGGCGCGACGCCTGCGGCAATCAACTGCTCGCTGGAGGTCGCTGAAGAGATGGATATTCAGGTGGCGCTGCACAGCGACACACTGAACGAGTCCGGTTTTGTCGAAGACACGCTGGCCGCCATCGCCGGGCGCACCATCCACACCTTCCACACCGAAGGGGCGGGCGGCGGCCATGCGCCGGATATCATCACCGCCTGCGCGCACCCGAATATTTTGCCCTCCTCCACCAACCCGACGCTGCCCTACACGGTGAATACCATCGACGAGCACCTGGACATGCTGATGGTCTGTCACCATCTCGACCCGGATATCGCCGAGGACGTGGCATTTGCGGAATCCCGTATTCGTCGGGAAACCATCGCCGCCGAAGACGTGCTGCACGATATCGGCGCGTTCTCGCTCACCTCGTCAGATTCACAGGCCATGGGCCGCGTGGGGGAAGTGATTATCCGCACCTGGCAGGTGGCGCACCGCATGAAGGTGCAGCGCGGCGCACTGCCGGAAGAGACAGGCGAGAACGACAACTTCCGCGTGAAGCGCTATGTCGCCAAATACACCATTAATCCGGCTCTTACCCACGGCATCGCCCATGAGGTCGGTTCTATTGAGGCGGGCAAGCTGGCGGATCTGGTGGTCTGGTCCCCCGCTTTCTTTGGCGTCAAACCGGCCACCATCGTCAAAGGCGGGATGATCGCCTGCGCGCCGATGGGCGACATCAACGCCTCGATCCCCACGCCGCAGCCGGTGCATTACCGCCCGATGTTTGGTGCACTTGGTGCCGCACGCCACGCCACGCGGCTAACGTTTGTCTCGCAGGCCGCTGATGCCAGCGGCATTCCGCAGCGGCTCGGATTGCAAAGCGCCACCGCGGTGGTGAAAGGCTGCCGGACGGTGAAAAAGGCCGACATGATCCACAACGATTTACAGCCGAATATCACCGTTGACTCGCAAACCTATGAGGTTCGCGTCGACGGCGAATTGATCACCAGCGAACCGGCAGAAGTTTTGCCGATGGCGCAACGCTATTTTCTGTTTTGAGGAGTGATGATGATTTATTTAACCCAACGCCTGGACCACGCGCACCCGATTACCGCCAGCGTCACGCTGCCGATTGACGTGCGGGTAAAAAGCCGCGCCCGCGTGGCGCTGAACGACGGCCGCGAAGCCGGGCTAATGCTGCCGCGCGGCCTGCTGCTGCGCGGGGGCGACCTGCTGACTACCGACGACGGCAGCGAAGTGATCGAAGTGATCGCCGCCCCGGAGTCGGTTTCCGTGGTGCGCTGTGCCGACCCGTTCCTGCTCGCCCGCGCCTGTTATCACCTGGGCAACCGCCACGTACCGCTGCAAATCATGCCCGGCGAACTGCGCTACCACCACGATCACGTTCTCGACGACATGCTACGTCAGTTCGGGCTGGAGGTGGCCTTCGCCAGCCTGCCCTTTGAACCGGAAGCGGGCGCTTACACCAGCGATGCCCACAGCCATGGCCACTCCCACGCTCATTCACATTAAGGACTCATCATGCGTAAGTATTTACCGCTGTTTCTGCTGGCCTTTTCCGTTCCGGCGTTTGCCCATCCCGGTCACGGGACCGACAGCTTTCAGGCAGGTTTTCTCCATCCGCTGACCGGGCTGGATCACCTGCTGATGCTGACGGGGGCTGGCGTGCTGTCCGCCCTGAGCGGCCGCAAGCTGCTGCTGCCGTTAGCAACGCTCGGCATGATGCTGGCTGGCGCCGTTGCGGGCAGCCTGCTCGGCGGCTTTAGCGGCATGGAGATGCTGATTATCGCCTCGCTGGCGGTCTGCGGCGTGATGATGTTTAAGACTGAAAATCGCCTGCTGCTGGCAGTGCCAGCCCTGGCGATGTTCCACGGCTGGGCGCACGGCGTGGAGATGTCCGGCCACAGCTTCTGGCTCTTTACCAGCGGATTTATGTTAGCCAGTGCCACGGTGCTGTGCGCCAGCTTCGCGGCAGGGCTGCTGCTGCGCCGTCACGACGGCCTGCGTAAAACCTTCGGCGGCGGGTTGATCGTCTCTGCCCTGCTGGCGCTGATGAGCTGATGGAGCACGCCCGCCAGCGGCTGCGCCTGATGCAGCTCTCCAGCAGTAGCCTGCCGGTCGGATCGTATACCTGGTCACAGGGGCTGGAGTGGGCTGTCGAGGCCGGGTGGATCACGGACGCTGAGGCCTTCAGGCGCTGGCAGATCCAGCAGATGGAGCAGAGCTTTTTCTGCGTCGACCTGCCGCTGTTTATCCGCCTGTATCATGCCTGCGAGAAGCAGGAGGTCGCGACAGCAAAACGCTGGACGGCATACCTCCTCGCCTGTCGGGAAACGTGCGAACTGCGCGAGGAAGAACGCAACCGCGGCGCGGCCTTTACGCGCCTGGTTAAAAGCTGGGAACCCGCCTGCCCGGCAGAATGGCTGCCGCTGTTGATGCAGAGCCAGCTCGGCGGTATGGCGTGGCTCGGCGTGCGCTGGGGCATTAGCGCGCGCGAGCTGGCGCTGAGCCTCGGCTACAGCTGGATTGAGAGCGCGGTGATGGCGGGCGTCAAGCTGGTGCCGTTTGGGCAGCAGGGCGCACAACAGCTGATTATCGACCTGAGCGACCATTTTGCCGCCGGGTTTGAACAGGCATTTTTACGTGGCGACGACGCGCTGGGGGCAGCTACGCCGCTGTCCGCCATCGCCTCCGCGCGCCACGAAACCCAATATTCACGACTATTCCGTTCCTGAGGAGTCAATATGGCTGATTACAAACATCCCCTGCGCGTTGGCGTGGGCGGCCCGGTAGGGTCGGGCAAAACCGCCCTGCTGGAAGCGCTCTGCAAGGCGATGCGCGACACCTATCATCTTGCGGTGGTGACTAACGATATCTACACCAAAGAGGATCAGCGCATCCTGACCGAGGCGGGTGCGCTTGAGCCAGAGCGCATCGTAGGGGTGGAAACGGGCGGCTGTCCGCACACCGCCATCCGCGAAGATGCCTCAATGAACCTGGCAGCGGTGGAAGCCTTGAGCGAGAAGTTCGGCAATCTGGATCTGATCTTCGTCGAAAGCGGCGGGGATAACCTGAGCGCGACCTTCAGCCCGGAGCTGGCGGACCTCACCATCTACGTGATCGACGTGGCCGAAGGGGAAAAAATCCCGCGCAAGGGCGGGCCGGGGATCACCAAATCCGATTTTCTGGTGATCAATAAAACCGACCTCGCGCCGTACGTGGGGGCGTCGCTGGAGGTAATGGAGCGCGACACTAATCGCATGCGCGGCGAGCGTCCGTGGACCTTTACCAACCTGAAGGCGGGTGACGGGCTGGCGACGATTATTGCGTTTCTGGAAGAGAAAGGGATGCTGCGGATGTAGTGCGGTTTATTGCCGGGTGGCGGCTTCGCCTGACCCGGCCTACGATTTTTGCAGACCCGGTAAGCGCAGCGCCACCGGGCAAAAGACTTACGCCTCAGGCAGCTCCGCCAGCGGCCAGCGCGGACGCACGGACACGCTCAGGTCAGCCGTGGCGCCAGCGTTCAGGCGCACCATCCCGGCGTAGGCGATCATCGCCCCGTTATCGGTACAAAATTCCGGACGCGCGTAGAACACTTCCCCACGACGCTTTTGCATCATTTCGGCAAGCTTCGCGCGCAGCGTACGGTTGGCGCTCACGCCACCGGCCATCACCAGGCGCTTAAAGCCCGTCTGATCCAGCGCACGCTTGCACTTGATCATTAGCGTATCCACCACCGCATCTTCGAACGCGCGGGCGATGTCGGCACGCGTCTGCTCGCTGTCGTCGTTATTGCGAATGGTGTTCGCCGCGAAGGTTTTCAGACCGGAGAAACTAAAATCCAGCCCCGGACGATCGGTCATCGGACGCGGGAAGACAAAGCGCCCTTCCGTTCCCTGCGCGGCCATTTTCGACAGCATCGGGCCGCCAGGATAATCCAGGCCCAGCAGCTTGGCGGTTTTGTCGAAGGCTTCACCGGCCGCGTCGTCGATCGATTCGCCCAGCAGCTCATACTTGCCAATGCCCGTTACGCTAATCAGCTGCGTATGACCGCCGGAGACCAGCAGCGCCACAAACGGGAACGCTGGCGGATTGGCTTCCAGCATCGGAGCCAGAAGATGTCCTTCCATATGGTGAACCGGAATGGCCGGAACGTCCCACGCGAAGGCCAGCGAACGCCCTACCGTTGCGCCGACCAGCAGCGCGCCAACCAGGCCCGGTCCTGCAGTATAGGCCACGGCATCAATATCTTTTGCACTTAACCCGGCCTCTTTCAGCGCCGCCTGGATCAGGGGAACCGTTTTACGCACGTGGTCACGAGAGGCCAGTTCAGGCACGACGCCGCCGTAGTCAGCGTGCAATTTCACCTGACTATACAGTTGGTTGGCCAGAAGCCCTTTTTCGTCGTCGTAAATCGCGATGCCGGTTTCATCGCAGGATGTTTCAATACCCAGTACACGCATGACTTGTTTTACCTCGTTTCAATACCGCGCAGTGTAGAGCCTGGGCGGGTTGATGTAAAACTTTGTTCGCCCCAGGAAGAAGCCTCGTGTATACTCTTCCCCCTTATAAAAGTCCCTTTCAAAATCGCATCGGTGCTTTACAAAGCAGCAGCATTTGCAGTAAAATTCCGCACCATTTTGAAATAAGCTGGCGTTGATGCCAGCGGCAAACCGAATTTATTAAAGGTGAGAGTTACATGCCGGTAATTAAAGTACGTGAAAACGAGCCGTTCGACGTAGCACTGCGTCGCTTCAAACGTTCATGCGAGAAAGCAGGTGTTCTGGCTGAAGTTCGTCGTCGTGAGTTTTATGAAAAACCAACGACCGAACGTAAGCGCGCTAAAGCTTCCGCTGTGAAACGTCACGCGAAGAAACTGGCTCGCGAAAACGCACGCCGTACTCGTCTGTACTAATCTGTTGAGGGCCACAGCCCTCAATTGACAGACAGAGTTGTAGTCGTAAGGCCGTGCTTCCGGAAGGAATGCGCGGCTTGTTTTCGTTTATAAGTCGCTTAAATTTTTGGGGCATATGGCCGGAAGAATCCCACGCGTTTTCATCAATGACCTGCTTGCCAGAACCGACATCGTCGATCTCATCGACGCGCGGGTGAAGCTAAAAAAGCAGGGCAAGAACTACCATGCGTGCTGTCCGTTCCATAACGAAAAAACCCCCTCTTTCACCGTAAACGGTGAAAAGCAGTTCTACCATTGCTTCGGCTGTGGCGCACACGGTAATGCCGTCGATTTTTTGATGAACTACGATAAGCTCGAGTTCGTTGAAACCGTCGAAGAGCTGGCGGCGATGCATAACCTTGAAGTGCCGTATGAAGCAGGCAGTGGGCCAAGTCAGATCGAGCGCCATCAGCGGCAAACGCTATATCAGTTGATGGATGGCCTGAATTCGTTTTACCAACAGTCTCTTAAGCACTCTGCGGCTGAGCCTGCGCGTCAGTATCTGAACAAGCGCGGACTGAGCGACGATGTGATTGCGCGTTTCGCTATTGGTTACGCCCCGCCCGGCTGGGACAACGTGTTAAAGCGTTTTGGCGGCAATAGCGAAGATCGTAAATCCCTCATCGACGCAGGCATGCTGGTCACCAACGACCAGGGACGAAGCTACGACCGCTTCCGTGAACGGGTGATGTTCCCGATCCGCGACAAGCGTGGCCGGGTGATAGGTTTTGGTGGTCGCGTGCTGGGTGATGCCCTGCCGAAATACCTTAACTCCCCGGAAACCGATATTTTCCATAAGGGCCGCCAGCTTTACGGTCTTTATGAGGCACAGCAGGATAATGCGGAACCTCCGCGTCTTCTGGTCGTCGAAGGCTATATGGATGTTGTTGCGCTGGCGCAGTACGACATTAACTATGCCGTTGCGTCGCTGGGAACGTCCACCACGGCGGACCATATCCAGTTGCTGTTCCGCGTCACCAACAACGTGATTTGCTGTTACGACGGTGACCGCGCAGGACGCGACGCCGCCTGGCGAGCGCTGGAAACCGCGTTGCCGTATATGACCGACGGGCGTCAGCTACGCTTTATGTTCCTGCCCGACGGTGAAGACCCGGATACGCTGGTGCGTAAAGAGGGCAAAGCGGCATTTGAAGCGCGGATGGAGCAGGCTCAGCCGCTCTCCACGTTTCTGTTTAACAGCCTGATGCCGCAGGTGGATTTGAGTACCCCTGACGGGCGCGCGCAGCTCAGCACGCTGGCGTTGCCGTTAATCAGCCAGGTGCCCGGCGAAACGCTGCGCATCTATCTGCGTCAGGAGTTAGGCAACAAGCTCGGCATTCTGGATGACAGCCAGCTTGAACGTTTAATGCCTAAACAGGCTGAAAACGGCACGGTACGCCCCGCGCCTCAGCTAAAACGCACAACCATGCGTATACTGATAGGGTTGCTGGTGCAAAACCCCGAACTTGCTCCGCAAGTGCCGTCACTGGCGGGTTTGAACCACGAAAAATTGCCCGGACTTGGCTTATTTTCAGAATTGGTCAACACTTGTTTGTCGCAGCCAGGTCTGACCACCGGACAACTTTTAGAGCATTATCGCGGCACAAAAGAGGCCGCTACCCTTGAAAAACTGTCGATGTGGGACGATATAGCAGATAAGGATATCGCAGAAAAAACGTTCACCGACTCACTCAACCATATGTTTGATTCGATGCTTGAGTTGCGCCAGGAAGAGTTGATAGCTCGCGAGCGCACCCATGGCTTAAGCAGCGAAGAACGCCGGGAGCTCTGGATGATTAACCAGGAACTGGCGAAGAAATAAAAAATTTAACGGCTTAAGTGCCGAATATCGATCGGGAAGCCCCCGGCAGCCGCACTGAGAGGCAGCGGCAAAAATATAAGTACGCCCTCGCTTTAAAGGTTGGCAGCCCTATCGCCGACACCAATCAAACGAATTAAGTGTGGATACCGTCTTATGGAGCAAAACCCGCAGTCACAGCTGAAACTTCTTGTCCAACGCGGTAAGGAGCAAGGCTATCTGACCTATGCCGAGGTCAATGACCATCTGCCGGAAGATATCGTCGATTCAGATCAGATCGAAGATATCATCCAAATGATCAATGACATGGGCATTCAGGTGATGGAAGAAGCACCGGATGCCGATGATCTGTTGCTGGCTGAAACCTCCAACAACACTGACGAAGATGCGGAAGAAGCTGCTGCACAGGTACTGTCCAGCGTGGAATCTGAAATCGGGCGTACCACTGACCCGGTCCGCATGTATATGCGTGAAATGGGTACCGTTGAACTGTTGACCCGCGAAGGCGAAATTGACATCGCAAAACGCATCGAAGACGGGATCAACCAGGTTCAGTGCTCTGTTGCCGAATACCCGGAAGCGATTACCTATCTGCTGGAGCAGTACGATCGCGTTGAAGCGGAAGAAGCGCGTCTGTCCGATCTGATCACTGGCTTTGTCGACCCGAACGCTGAAGAAGATATGGCGCCAACCGCCACTCACGTCGGTTCTGAGCTGTCTCAGGAAGAGATGGATGACGACGAAGACGAAGATGAAGAAGAAGACGACGACAGCAGCGACGACGACAACAGCATCGACCCTGAACTGGCGCGCGAGAAGTTTGCCGAGCTGCGTACTCAGTACGAAGTGACGCGTGACACCATCAAAGCGAAAGGCCGCAGCCATGCTGCCGCTCAGGAAGAGATCCTGAAGCTGTCGGAAGTGTTTAAACAGTTCCGCCTGGTGCCAAAACAGTTCGACTACCTGGTGAACAGCATGCGCGTGATGATGGATCGCGTACGTACCCAGGAACGTATCATCATGAAGCTGTGTGTTGAACAGTGCAAAATGCCGAAGAAGAATTTCATCACCCTCTTCACCGGCAATGAAACCAGCGAAACCTGGTTCAACGCCGCTATCGCGATGAACAAGCCGTGGTCTGAAAAGCTGCACGACGTGAAAGAAGACGTACAGCGCGGCCTGCAAAAGCTGCATCAGATTGAAGAAGAGACCGGCCTGACCATCGAGCAGGTGAAAGACATCAACCGTCGTATGTCCATCGGTGAAGCAAAAGCCCGCCGTGCGAAGAAAGAGATGGTTGAAGCGAACTTACGTCTGGTTATCTCTATCGCCAAGAAATACACCAACCGTGGCCTGCAGTTCCTGGATCTGATTCAGGAAGGCAACATCGGTCTGATGAAAGCGGTAGATAAGTTTGAATACCGTCGTGGTTACAAGTTCTCCACCTATGCTACCTGGTGGATCCGTCAGGCGATCACCCGCTCTATCGCAGACCAGGCGCGCACCATCCGTATTCCGGTGCATATGATTGAGACCATCAACAAGCTCAACCGTATTTCTCGCCAGATGTTGCAGGAGATGGGTCGCGAGCCGACGCCGGAAGAGCTGGCTGAACGAATGCTGATGCCGGAAGACAAGATCCGTAAAGTGCTGAAAATCGCTAAAGAGCCAATCTCCATGGAAACGCCAATCGGTGATGATGAAGATTCGCATCTGGGTGATTTCATCGAGGATACTACCCTCGAGCTGCCGCTGGACTCTGCCACCACCGAGAGCCTGCGTGCCGCTACGCACGACGTGCTGGCTGGCCTGACCGCCCGTGAAGCGAAAGTGCTGCGTATGCGTTTCGGTATCGATATGAACACCGACCACACGCTGGAAGAAGTGGGTAAACAGTTTGACGTGACCCGCGAACGTATCCGTCAGATCGAAGCGAAGGCGCTGCGTAAGCTGCGCCATCCGAGCCGCTCTGAAGTGCTGCGTAGCTTCTTGGACGACTAACCCATGTAAACAGCAAAAAGCTCCCAATCGGGAGCTTTTTTTTTGTTTATTCCCTCTCCCTGTGGGAGAGGACCAGGGTGAGGGCATCAGGCCGCAGAGGAGCTAAAGCCCCCTCACCACCAGCGCCTCATCAAGTTCCCGATACGCCTCCACCAGCTTGTCCAGCGTCGCCCTGTTCAGCCCGCTCGGATTCGGCAACACCCAAACCTGCGTTACGCCAATGGTAATGTTCTGCTTACCCCACTTCGCACCGCGCTGGCTGAACGCCTGCTCGTAGGCCTGCTTGCCGAGGATCGCCAGCGCCGCGGGCTGGTAGTCTTCAATCTTCTTCACCAGTTCCCGCCCGCCAGTACGCAGCTCATGCAGATTTACTTCGCTCGCCTGCACCGTGGGACGCTCGACCAGCATGGTGATGCCACAGCGCGTATCCAGCAGCTGCTGCTCTTCTTCCGGCTTAAGCTGTTTGTCGGTAAAACCGGCCTGGTGGATCACCTTCCAGAAGCGATTTCCCGGATGAGCAAAGTGAAAACCGGTGTGCGCCGAGGACTTGCCCGGGTTGATTCCGCAGAACACCACCCGCAGGCCAGGGGCCAGAATATCGTTGATCATCTCTACTCCTGTCTATGCATCTTAAGATAAGTATAAAGGATTGATTATGCGTTGTTTATAAAAACAGCAGGCAGGTGTGAATGGCTGGATTGATGAGGGGAGTTACTTTATAATTCACCGCCACGGCCCCTTAGCTCAGTGGTTAGAGCAGGCGACTCATAATCGCTTGGTCGCTGGTTCAAGTCCAGCAGGGGCCACCAAATTTTAGCTTTAGAATCATCCAGTTAAGCCACTCGATTGAGTGGCTTTTTTGTTGTCTGAATTTTAAGTGGCGATGAAATGGCGGTAAATTTTTAACACGATTTTCCTCGGCGCATAAAAAAACCCGCACAGGGCGGGCACTTAGCAGGAATTTATCACAGCCATAATGGCCGCTGACCACCAACAGTCAGGTGAGGTGGAGCGGGAGTTAGTCACTGTCAGACTCCATAACCGCTGGCGTGGGCGGAAATGTCGTGTCGTCTGGCGGGGTGATGACGAGTCGCGGGATACTGGAATTAGCCCCAATCTGGTCGAGATCGCTTCCGGCAGCGTAAGCCAGCATGACCGCACGCGCGGCCTCGTTGACGCGCTGTCGCCAGATAACCTCCCGATAGGCGTTTTCTTCCAGCAGCTTAACAATCGGCTCGGATTCAAGGGTCAGCGTGCGCGCCACTGCCTCCTGTTGTTCCTCCGGGTATAACGAGACGAGGGTCGCCTTGCGCTCCGCGAGGATGGTCTCATAGTCCAGCACTTCCACGACATCAGGCGCGGCGAGCTGGTTAAGGTCAACAATTGCCATAGCGTTTAACTCAGTGGAATGGTGAGGGAAAAGGGCTGGCCGTTAGCCGAGCGCGTGCCGGTGATATCGACATACAGCCCACCGTCGGTCTCCGACCACTCAAAGGTGATGGTGGTCAGCCTGACGCGCGGCTCCCACTTCTGGATCGCGGAATAGCACGCGGCCATAATCTGCAATCGCAGTGCCGGTGTCTGCGGCTGGTCAATCAGTGCCGACAGAAGCGAGCCGTATTCACGGCGCATGACGCGCGAGCCAACCGGCGTGACGAGAATATCGCGCACGCTTTGCCTGATATGCTCGACCTCAGATATACTGAGGCCGGTCTGGCTGTTCATACCGAGATAACGCACCGTCATTTAGTACCCTCCGTCCAGCTTCCGCCCCGTTCAACGCCGCCGTGGTCGTGGTCATCCGCCTGCACGCCGTTTGAGGTCAGTTTCCCGCCGGTGTGCTCGATGTTCCCGGTCATCTTCCCGCCCTTCTGCACTTCGAGCGTGCCGGTCGTCAGTTTGTTGGTACACACCACCTCGGGTGTATCGAGCGTGATACGGGTCGAGGCTTTCACCAGCACCACCGGCACGGTGGCTGTAATGGAATCCGACGCGGTAACGTCTGCGGTTTTGAAACCTGACACGGTGAGCGCACTGTTTTCGGGTTCGTACTCAATGACCGCACCATCAGGGAAGGTAACGTGAAGCGCATCGGGTGAGGCTGACGGCGCGGGATTGTCATCTGAGAAAATGCCCGGCAGCACAAAGGCCGTATCGAGCTCACCGCCGATGGCCAGCAATAACACCTGCTCGCCAACGGACGGAGCCCACCACACGCGAGAGCGACCGGCGCGACAGGTGAGCCAGTTAAGCCAGGTGGTTTGCATGCCGCCGGTCTGGACACGACACAGCCCCTCGTCGTGGTCGACGTCGGTTACGATGCCGGTGCGGATGAGGTTGCGGATCGCGCGTGCGATTTCCTGTAGAGAATTTAATGTTTTCATGGGACAAGAATCATATAGACTCATTGAAATATCTATAAACTCAAGTAGTATCAATTACTACACAAATAAATATAACTGAGCATTTATGAAAATTGGCATTAGCGAAGAAAAATCCGAAACAACAGACGTTTACGAAATGTGGACAGAGTTACGTGGTTCTGAAGCATCCTCTACATATGAAGATATTTACCCTTCTATTTTTCTAAGCCATGTTAATGAAAGAAATTACCAGCAATTAAAAAACACACTTAGTCAATTTGAATCTTTTGATATCATTCAAAATCATTTGATGGGAGATAAGATTCATAAAGATCAGTTTATATTAATTACTGGCCTTTTCGTTAACTACATTGCGTCAGCCATATCTTTGCGCGAAAGCACGCGCAATATGCAAAAAAACAAAAGATTGTTCCCTAATGAGCTCAACATGGAAGCCGAAGAAAGACTAAAAAAAGAAATCATCCCTAACACCAGCATCAAACTTATAGAGGATATAAGAAATATCATAACTCACCAATCATTAATCATCCCAGTATTATCTTTTGTCGCTAACAAAGGAACATTTCAATCTGGCTACTCATACAACATAAAGGAATTACTTAAAAATAAAAGACTTACAGAAAAATCAAGAGAGCACTTATCAAAAATAAATCATGGGAATTTATACCTTCGACCACTTATTGATGATTATCATCATACAACTGCATGCTATCAAAGCTGGATTATAAATGTAGCGTTGAAAAAGCATAAATCTGAAAATCCAACGTACTGGTTAGTCAGGGATAAGGTTTCTTGTGAATGGGGAGGTGATTTAGAACCATCCTCACCTTTATCTTTGTCATAATGAAAAACGTTTGATTACCAGCATCTCAATTAACTGTTTATCCGCCTGGCTAAATCCGAGTTGCTGGCGCTCTGCGTACTGCACATCCTGAGCGTGTGCGTTTGGCCGGTCTTTGAGGCCGAACTGATGGACACGCGCAATACGCTGCACTTTGCCGGAAAACTCCACAACGGCGCTGTTTTCACGGCCACTGGCTTTCATGTACCGGTTAGTGCGCAGTTTTTGAAACATCGCCCGTTTAATTCGACCTTGTTTGGCTCTCAGTGGCTGGCGCTTTCGCGCCTGATACGGTGAGCCATCCGGGGCTTTTTGCTGTTTAATACGTTGCTGTTGCGCCGTTCTGAGTTGCTTCGCAATCTCACCGGCAAGCTTCCGGCGCCCTGCGGGTGACAGGGCGGCAAGCAGCCCGGCGAGCTTGTTATCAAAGGGTTTAAAGTCACTCATCCCACTTGCTCACCAGTTCGCCGTTGATATAGAGCTCTTTTGGACGCGTGACGGGTTCAGGCGGTGGCGGCTCCGGGGCATAGCTCACATGCAGCGCGCCGTTTTCCTCCCTGATGATGGTGCGCTCGGTGAGCTGGAGGCTAATGCTGATATCAACCGTATCACCGTCGTTTAAATCCATCTGGAAGCGGTAGCCCTTTTTATGCCCCTCATCGAGCGTGCAGATATCCGGCTGGTTTTCCCTGAGCCACGCGGCTACCGGCACGAAAATCAAATCAGGGTCGCCTACGAAATCGCACACGATCACATTCAGGGTGTAAATTTTCTCGTGGGACAGGGAGGCCGCGAGCCGTGCATCGATATTCCCCTCGTCGGCAAAAATGCGCATCATCTCGGGGTTGGTTTTAAGCTGCGGGATGGCGTCAGTTAGCGCTTTTCGCAGGCTGATTGCTTTCTTCATCGAGTTTATCCTGACAGGCTTTGACGGTTTCAATCTGTAACGCGCAGGCGGCGAGCGCGTGCTCAAGCCTGCGGATATCTGCACTCAGGGAGCCATTAGTGGCCGGGTCGCTTCCCGGCATCGGGCAATAGCTCACTTTCGGGCAGGCGCTGTAAACAATGACCGGCGGAGGCGCAACCGGCGCGGGTGTGCAGCCTGCGCACAACATCAGGCAGCTCAGCGCTGTATGCCGAAGGTCTTTCCGAGATTATCCAGTAGCTGATACCCCGTTCAGCTGTGGGTGAAATGTGGGATCGGACGGTCTAAATAATCTGCATCCGGCACGCTGAAGGTCAGGCCGCTGTGCTCTGTCAGCCAGCTGGCCACGTCGCGCAGCGTGGGGGGCTGGAAGGAACATGGCCAGAGGCGTTCGAATACGCCGACCAGTTTACGAACAAACAGACGCTGAAAGCCGCTTTCAGCAGGTTGCTGAGCGTTCCACGTACCCGGTAAACCAGCGCAACACCAGATCGGTGTATCGCCGCCACTGTCTGGCTGGATATCCGCTGCTGAATCGCCTGGCTGATGTGGGGCAGACCTTTGCCCGGTGGATGCTGCTGTTTCCCAATATCGCACGGGTACGCCGTGAAAACTTACACGCTGCTCATCGAGTCATTGACCCGACCGCAAGGGATTTTTAAATAAATATTTATCTATCGACTAAATTTCCCCTTGTCCCAGCTCTCGCCGCGGGCCGTTAAGTCAATTGACGGCACGGCCGCTATTCCCTCAGCATCATAAAAAAATGCGGACGTTGTAAAGCTGTACACTGTGCCGTGAACAGTAAATGAGATATTGTTGCCTATGCCTTCAACTTTTGCGCGGGCGGTATTCGCTGTAAGCGTGGGCGCGATATGTTGTTTTTCGAGAGCCACCAGCGGATCACCGTCAATCTTACTCGCTAAAAAATAACGATACACTTCCCCGGTGGTCATGTTCGAGCCGTCATACTCAGTAATGTATAACCAGGTCCGGGGCGTGAGCTGGCGAACTTGATATAGCCGATCACTAACAGTTAAACGCTGTATATGTTGGAAATAACAGTACCCCGCGACCGCCAGGGCCATAAGAATAGTGGCGATCCAGTGCAGCGTCCTAAAAGTGATGCTGTTTAACATAGTCGATGCCTTGCTTTATCCAAAATTGGTCAATGAATCGCCACGGGTTTAACAGACACCTCAGAGTCATTTAAGATGACTTAAAGAGAGGTGCCCATGAGCGGTAAGCGTTATCCTGAAGAGTTTAAAATTGAAGCAGTCAAACAGGTTGTTGATCGTG